>NZ_JALBWO010000055.1:0-361013 GCF_050026815.1 Rhodanobacter ginsengiterrae
TGTTCGGGGCACCTTTTTTGGGCCCCCCGGGCTGGCCCTCCCCCCCCCCCCCCCCGGGCCCCCCCCCCCGGGCGCGGGGGGGGGTGTGTTTTTGTGGTGGGCTTCGCCCGCGGCCCCCGGGGCGCCGGCGGCGCCCCCCCCGCCCCCCCCGACTATCCCGCCGGCTGCAGCAGGTCCCAGCCGTTGCCATACAGATCCTCGAACACCGCCACCGTGCCGTAGGCCTCGTGGCGTGGCTCCTCGCGAAAATGCACGCCGGCGGCACGCATGCGCTGCCAGTCGCGCTGGAAATCGTCGGTGTGGAGCAACAGAAAAACGCGGCCGCCGGTCTGGTTGCCGACGCGTGACAGCTGTTCGTCTCCCCTGGCCCTGGCCAGCAGCAGGCGCGTTTCGCTGGAACCAGGCGGCGCCAGCAATACCCAGCGCTTGTCGTTGCCCATCGCGGTGTCTTCGATCAGCTCGAAGCCGAGGATGCGCGTGTACCAGGCGATCGCCTCGTCGTAATCGGCAACCAGCAGTGCCAGTGCACTCAGATACTGCATCATCGCTTGTCCTTCAGTGTCGGCAGCGGGCCGAGTTCGGCCTGCCGTTTTCTCGTCAGCCTGCTGCGCACCGTGGCATAGGCGTCCAGCAGCAGCGCCTGCAGTTCAACCGTGGTGAAGCGCGACGGCTCGGTGACGCAAACCCAGCGCGCCCGCGCAAGATACGCGGCGGGAATGACGCCGGGCTGGTCGGTCAGCTCGAGGAAGCGTTCGTTCGCCACCTTGAAGGCCAGGCGGCCGCCTTCCCGGCCATCCACGTGGGTCATCGCGAACATCTTGTCGGCAACACTGAAGACCAGATTGTCGCCCCACTTGATGTCGCGGGTAACGCCCGGCCAGCCGCCGCAGAGTGCTTCCAGCTGGGTCACCGACATGCCGGTGGGGCGTCTGTTCTTGCTCATGGGATGTTCCCTGGGTGCTGCATTGTGCCGGGCTGGCCGCGTGCCTGTCTTCCCCGCCGGCGGCATTCCGTACCGCAGCACGATTCCAGCGGCATCGCGCCCGCCTCGCCTTGCGCATGCTGAACAGGCCTGCATTCGTCATTGCAAATTCATGTTGCGATGCACACAATACGCAAAAGTATGGAACTGCCATGATCCCTGCCATCGACTTCGCCGCCCCCACCCGCTACGCCGCGTTGCCACCACGCAGCCACGAGCGCTTTGCGCGTCCGTTGCTGGAGCCGTCGTCGCACGGCGAACAGGTGAGCACCCAGGACGGACGGGAGCTGGTGCTGCGCCCGATTGAAGCGGGTGACGTGGCTGCCATGCAGCGCTGCTTCACCCGGCTGTCGCCGGAAGACATCCGGCGCCGCTTCCTGCACGCGATGTCCGAGCTGCCCGCGCCGATGGCGCAGCGGATGTGCCGGATCGACCCCGTGCTCGAAACCGCCTATGTGCTGATGGACGAGTCGACCACACCGGCCGAAATGCGCGGCGTGGGGCGGATCTATGTGGACCAGGCGAGTGACAGCGCGGAGTTCTCGGTGCTGGTGGAACACGACTGGTCCCGCCGCGGCCTGGGTGCGCTGCTGATGCACCGCTTGGTCGACGACTGCCGCCGCCGCGGCCTCGCCGAGCTGTGGGGCTACGTGCTGCTGGAAAACCGCCCGATGCTGCAGCTGTGCCGCGAGCTGGGTTTCAGCCAGCGCATGATGCGGGACGAACCAGGCACGGCGCAGATCACGCTGAAGCTGTAGACCGTCTGCCGCGCACCCTCTGCGCAAATGTCGGTTCCATCAACAGCAAGAGCATCGCGCACTTCGATGCGCTCCTGCGGGCGCCGCCGGCCATCGCGTTACAATTGACGGCTATGTCCAGCCCGATCAAGCACCCGCCCCTGCCCAGCACCCCCAAGCAACGCCGCTACTGGACGCCACCGCACGGCTCCGCGCGGGCGTTGCTGCTTGCCGAAGCGGCACGCTCGCATCAGGGCCTGCTGGTCGCGGTGACCCGCGATACCCAGCGCGCGCAGGCGCTGGAAGCCGAGTTGAGGATCTTCGCCGACGCCTTGCCGGTCCTGCACTTCCCGGACTGGGAGACGTTGCCGTACGACGTGTTCAGCCCGCACCCGGAAATCGTCTCGCAACGCATCGCCACGCTGTACCAGTTGCCGAACATGAAGCGCGGCGTGCTGGTGGTGCCGATGGCGACCCTGATGCAGCGGATCGCACCGCGTTCGCATATCACCGGCTCCGGCCTGATGCTGGCCAGGGGCCAGAAGTTCGACCTGGCCGCCGAGCAGCGCCGGCTGGAAGCGGCGGGCTATCGGCACGTGCCGCAGGTGGCCGAGCCGGGGGATTTCGCGGTGCGCGGCGCCCTGCTCGACGTCTTCCCGATGGGCACGGTCGAGCCGTACCGCATCGAGCTGTTCGACGACGAAGTGGATTCGATCCGCAGCTTCGATCCGGAAACCCAGCGCTCGCAGCAACAGGTCGAAAAGGTCGAGCTGTTGCCGGCACGCGAGTTTCCGCTGACCGAGGAGGCGGCCAGGGATTTCCGCGGCAACCTGCGCGAGCGCTTTCCGATCGACGTGCGCCGCTGCCCGCTGTACCAGGACATGAAGGAAGGGGTGACGCCCGGTGGCATCGAGTATTACCTGCCACTATTTTTCAAACAAACCGCCACCTTGTTCGACTACCTTGCCGACGACGCGCTGTTCGTGCTGGGCGAAGGCTCGGCCGAAGCGGCCGATCAGTTCTGGGCGCAGACTGCCGAACGTTACGACCAGCGCGCGCACGACATCGAACGCCCGGTGCTGCCGCCGGCCGAACTCTACCTGCCGCCGGAACAGCTGCGCGAGCAACTGAACAAGCGGCTGCGCGTGGAGGTGGTCGAGGCCGGCCATGAACACGCCGTCGCCGCCGGCACCCAGCCCGCGCCGGAGCTGCCGCTCAACCGCAAGGGCGAGGAGCCTGGCACGTCGCTCAGGCACTTCCTGTCCAGCTATCCCGGTCGCGTGTTGATTGCCGCGGATTCGGCGGGACGACGCGAGGCACTGATCGAGACGTTGGCTGCGGCAGGATTGAAGCCGCAGGCCATCGAGGGCTGGCAAGCCTTTCTTCCTTCCGCGCAGGCAACCGAAGGCGTCAAGTTCGCCATCACCATTGCCGGTCTCGACCAGGGTTTCGCGCTGACCAAGCCCGCGATCACCGTACTTACCGAGCGCGAGTTGTACGGCGAGCGGGTGCGCAGCGAGCGCGACCGCAAGCGCCGTCGCGGAACCGCGCGCGACCCGGAAAGCATCATCCGCGACCTCACCGAGCTCACCCTCGGCGCCCCGATCGTGCATGTCGATCATGGCGTGGGCCGCTACCAGGGCCTGATCTCCATGGATGTGGGCGGCATGGATGGCGAGTTCCTCACCATCGAATACGCCAAGGGCGACAAGCTGTACGTGCCGGTATCGCAGCTCGGCCTGGTCAGCCGCTATTCCGGCACCGCGCCGGAACTGGCACCACTGCATTCGCTCGGTGGCGACGCCTGGGAACGCGCGCGCAGGAAGGCTGCCGAGAAGGTGCGCGACGTCGCTGCCGAGCTGCTGGCGATCTACGCCCAGCGCGAAGCACGCGGTGGCGAGTCGATGCCGATCGACCGCCAACTGGTGGAGGAATTCGGCAGCAGCTTCCCGTTCGAGGAAACCCCCGACCAGGAGAGCGCGATCGAGGCGGTGCTTGGCGACCTGGCCGCGCCGCGTGCTATGGACCGGGTGATCTGCGGCGACGTCGGCTTCGGCAAGACCGAAGTGGCGTTGCGCGCCGCGTTCGCCACTGCCACCGCCGGCAAGCAGGTCGCCGTGCTGGTGCCGACCACCCTGCTCGCGCAGCAGCACTACCGCAACTTCGCCGACCGCTTCGCCGACTGGCCGGTGCGCGTCGACGTGCTGTCGCGCTTCAAGTCCACCAAGGAAGTGAACGACGCGCTGAAGCGCCTGGCTGACGGCCAGATCGACGTGATCGTGGGTACCCACAAGCTGCTGCAGCCGGACATCAAGTTCAAGAACCTCGGCCTGGTCATCGTCGACGAGGAACAGCGCTTCGGCGTGCGGCAGAAGGAGCAGCTGAAAAAGCTGCGCGCCGAAGTGGATCTGCTGACGATGACCGCCACGCCGATCCCGCGCACGCTGAACATGGCGATGGCCGGCCTGCGCGATCTGTCCTTGATCGCCACGCCGCCGGCGCACCGCAGCGCCGTGCGCACCTTCATCTCGGCGTGGGATCCGGCGACCATCCGCGAAGCGCTGCAACGCGAGTTGTCGCGCGGTGGCCAGGTGTACTTCCTGCACAACGAAGTACAGAGCATCGAACGCACCGTGCGCGAACTCGAAGAGCTGGTACCGGAGGCGCGCATCCGCATCGCGCACGGCCAGATGCCCGAGCGAGAACTGGAAGGCGTGATGGCGGATTTCCATCGCCAGCGCTTCAACGTGCTGGTGTGCACCACGATCATCGAAACCGGCATCGATATTCCGTCGGCGAACACCATCATCATCAACCGCGCCGATCGTTTCGGCCTCGCGCAGCTGCATCAGCTGCGCGGCCGCGTCGGCCGCTCGCATCACCGTGCGTATGCCTATCTCGTGGTGCCCGATCGCAAGTCGATCACCGCCGATGCGCAGAAGCGGCTGGAGGCGCTGGCCTCGCTGGAAGAACTCGGCGCCGGCTTCACCCTGGCCACGCACGACCTGGAAATCCGCGGTGCCGGCGAGCTGCTCGGCGACGAACAGTCCGGCCAGATCCAGGAGATCGGCTTCGGCCTGTACACCGAGCTGCTGGACCGCGCCGTGCGCGCGCTGAAGTCGGGCAAGATCCCCGACTTCGACCTCAGCAGCGAACACGAGACCGAAGTCGAGCTGCACCTGCCCGCGCTGATTCCCGACGACTACCTCGGCGACGTGCATGCGCGCCTGACCCTGTACAAGCGCATCGCCAGTGCACGCAGCGAAGACGACCTGCGCGACCTGCAGGTGGAGATGATCGACAGGTTCGGCCTGCTGCCCGATGCCACCAGGCAATTGTTCGCCGTGGCCGGCCTGAAACTGATGGCCACCCCGCTGGGCATCCGCAAGCTCGACTTCGGCGCCAACGGTGGCCGCATCGTGTTCCGCGAGAAGCCCGAAGTCGATCCGATGGCGATCATCAAGCTGATCCAGCAGCTGCCGCGCGTGTACAAGCTGGATGGCCAGGACAAGCTGAAAGTGATCCTCGACCTGCCCGGCGCCAGCGAGCGCATCCGCAGCGCGCAGGAAGTGCTGATTCTGCTGGGCGCCCGCCGACCAGGCTGAGAGCCGTCACATCGCTGACATCCCGGGTCCGGAGTGGACCCGTTCGATCGAGCGCACGACCGGCCACGCCATCGTTCCGACCGGTCGCAAACCAGGCGCAGCAAGGATCACGCCCGCGCGCCAGCCCACTGGCACGGGCCGTGCTTGACAGAAACTGCAAAGATCGGCAGGTTGGGCCGTTGACCCGCCACCGGGCACGCCAGGCGAACGGCGGTTTGACGCATGCATCTGCGCGCGGCGTGGGGACTGGCTGCCGCCCGTTTGGCCGTGTTCCACGGCGACGGGGGCATCACGCCGCCCGGCGGACTTTGGCAGAGCGGAGAGAGGCAGATGGAGAGGCTGCTCACACTTCTGGCAACGCGGCGCCCGCCGCCGGCATGGCGTGTCTTGTTGTTGTGGTTGCTCTGGCTGGGATTCGGCGTGGCGCATGCGGCGATGCCGCTGAATGGCGCCTGGCGCCAGACGCGCGAAGGTGACACACCGGCCAAGGTCATGGCGGACTATCGCGAAGGCGCACTCAGGAGTTTTGATCCCTCGCTGCTGCAACGATTTCCCCATGACGGCGAAGGCAGCTGGGTAGTCATCGCGCCGCAGCCGCCGTGGGACAACACCGAGCGGGTATTGACCATCTATCCGCCGACCCTGGCCACTGTCACCGTGTTTGCCGAAGACGCTTCACAAGCGCTGGCACTGGACGATTTCAGCGCCACTTTCCACGGTCACGGCCGACTGGCGTGGCAGGTTCCCGCCAGCATGGCGGCGTCCATGCCGATCCTGCTGCGCATCGAGCCCTCGGCGGGCCTGGTCGCCCCGGTGCGCTTCGACATCGAGCCGATGCGCGACTACATGCAGCAGGATGCGCAGTGGCTGGCGTTCGCCAGCGCCTGCTTCGCGGTGATGCTGGCGATGGTGCTGATGGCGATCTGCTTTGCCGGGATGTTGCGTGACGTCACCTATGCCTGGTACGCCGGTTACATCCTCTGCTACTGCCTGATCCAGGGCATCCAGACCGGCTTCGTGTTCCACCCGATGGAGTGGGCGTGGCTGTCCGGCATGGCCGTGCTGGCAGGGTCCGCCGCGGTTGCCTTGTCGGTGGCCTTCGCCTCGCTGTTCATGATGCGCTTTTGCGAACTGCAGCGTTACGCGCCGCTGCTGCGGGTGCCGATCACCGCGCTGGCCGTGGGCATGATCCAGCTGGTACTGATGCGCAGCAGCCAGGTTCCGCTGCTGGTGCACGTCGCGCAGATCCTGCTCAATCCGCTGCTGATGATCGGTGCGGTCCTGCTGCTGATCGCCGCCATCGTCGCGGCCGCACGCGGCTCGCGCCAGGCATGGTTCTTCCTGGCCGGCTGGATACCGCTGCTGTTGCTCACCGCGATGAGCAGTGCCCAGGTCAGCGGCGCCCTGCCCCAGCTCGACTGGCTCAACGACGCCAGCGTGGCCGGTGGCGCATTCGAGGCGGTGGTGTTGTCGCTGGGTCTGGCCGACCGCGCACTGCGGCTGCGTCAGGATCGCGATGTGGTGCGTGTGCTGGCCGACCACGATGCGCTGACCGACGCGCTCAATCGCCGTGCGTGGACCGAGCGCGCGAACGCGCTGTTGGCCAGCGACACGCCACGACCGATCGCCCTGCTGTTCCTGGACCTCGATCATTTCAAGCTGCTGAACGATCACCAGGGCCACAACACCGGCGACCGTGCGCTGGTCGCCGTGGCCAAGGCGCTGAGTGCCGAGTTGCGTCCGGGCGACCTGTTCGGCCGCTACGGCGGCGAGGAATTCGTCGCCTTGCTCGACAACACCCGACCGGAGCAGGCCATGCACGTGGCCACCCGCTTGTGCCGTCGCGTGCACCGACTGGAAATTCCGGTGAGTGCGGAAGCCATGATGGTGCTCAGCATCAGCATCGGCGTCGCCATCCACCAGCACGACGACGATGTGGAATCGCTGGTCGATCGTGCCGATCAGGCGATGTACGACGCCAAGCTCAAGGGTCGCAACCGGGTCTGCATGTACCGCCAGGCTGCGGCCGAGGCGCGGGGCGCCAACGCCGCCTCGACCCGCCGCCTGCATATCGTGGAAAGGCGCGAATCGGACCAGTGAGCCACCCCGCTGCGCCGCGATCAGCGGCGCAGCGAATCAGCTCCGCGCTGCCAACGCCTTCGCCGCCGCGACCACGTCGTGCTCGCCCGGCAAGACCAGCAAGGCCGCACCAGCCAGCGGGGTGAAGGTGTCGGCGCCGACCACGCGATGCAGCGGCGTGGCACCATGGCCACCTTCGACGATGGCAGTGATCACGCCCTCGCCCACGCCGGCGCTCTTGCGCCCTTCGTCCAGCACCAGGATGCGTTTGGCGCTCGATGCCTGGGCCACGATGAAGGCATCGTTGAGCGGCGCCAGCCAGCGCAGATCGATCACGCGCACCTGCCAACCCAGTTCCTGTTCGATCGCGCGTGCCGCACGCAAGGCCATCGGCACGCCGTTGCCGAAGGTGAACACCACCAGGTCATTCGCCGCTTCGTTGTAGACGCGACCATCGCCCAGCGTCATCGCCTGATCGGGCGCCGGATAGTCGAACTGCCACTGGCCGTCACCGGCCTCGTACAGGTCCTTGGTCATGTACAGGGCGATCGGTTCGAGGAAGGCGCACACGCGGCCGTCCACTTTCGCCAGCGCCATCAGCGTGCGCAGCATCATCGCTGCGTCGTCGCCGCGGCTGGGGCAGCCGACGACCAGGCCCGGGATGTCGCGCAGCGCGGTGATCGAGTTGTCGTTGTGGAAATGACCGCCGAAACCCTTCTGGTAGCCCAGCGATGCGACGCGCATCACCATCGGGTTGCGGTATTGATTGTTGGAGAAGAACTGCAGCGAGGCGGCCTCACCGCGGATCTGGTCGCAGGCGTTGTGGAAATACGCCAGATACTGGATCTCCGGCAGCGGCAGCATGCCCATGTTGGCGTAGCCCTGGGCCAGGCCAAGGATCATCGTCTCGTCAAGCAGGGTGTTGAACACGCGGCTGCCCTTGAAGACCTTGTTGAGGCCCTTGGTAACGGTATAGACGCCGCCCTTCTGCGCCACGTCCTCGCCGAACAGCAGCGCCTCGGGATACTTCGCCAGCAGGTCATGCAGGGCCTGGCCGATCTGGATGGCCATGTGCCGCGGCGGCAGGTTCTCCGGCAGCTTTGCCTCGCCGCCGAATACCGCCAGGCGCTTCCCGGCGTAATCGGAACGCGTGGCCTCGGCCTTCACCGCCGCCGGCGTGTATGGCGCCAGCGGCTTCATCACGTCCTCCAGCGAGGTCAGCCGATGGCGCGAATCGGCATCCTCGGCGGCGGCGAAGCAGCGCTTGCGGGTGGCCTCGTACAGGTTCAGCAGCTCGTCCTTCGAATACAGCCCCGACTCCAGCGCGATGCCGGCCGAGCGCAGCAGCGGATCGGAGCACTCGACCGCAAAGAGCTCCTCGATGCTGCGCCACTCGATCTCGAAATCGGTACCGGCATGGCCCATCACGCGGGTGGTCTTCAGATGCAGGAAGGTCGGCCGACGCGTCGTGCGGCAATGCTCCACCGCGCGTTGCACCTGCGCATAGCCTTCGGCCAGATCGAGCCCGTCGGCAAAGAAATAATCGAGGTTGGAACGATGCTGGAAGTTGCTGGCGACCCAGCCGGCCGGCGTCTTCACCGAGATGCCGATGCCGTTGTCCTCGCACACGAACAGCACCGGCGCGGGCAGCTTCTGGTACGCCGTCCATGCCGCGGTGTTGAACGCGGTCTGCGCGCTGGCGTGGTTGCTGGAAGCGTCACCGAACGAGCAGATCGAGATGCTGTCGTCGGGAATCGGCAGCTGGTGCCCGATGCGCCGCGCCTGCTCGATCGCCACCGCGGTGCCCAGCGCCTTGGGCAGGTGCGAGGCGATCGTCGAGGTCTGTGGCAGCACCCACAACGGCTTGCTGCCCCACACCTTGTGGCGGCCGCCGGAAGCCGGGTCGTCCTTGCTGGCGGCAAACGACAGTGCCGAATCCATCACCGGGTCCATCCCGGGAATCTTGCGGAAGCGCTCGGCCATGAAGCCGCCGGAGCGATAGTGCAGGAAGGCCGGGTCGGTGTGCCGGGTCAACCGCGCGACCATCGCGTTGCCTTCATGGCCGGACGAACCGATCGTGTAGAACACCTTGTTCTGCACCCGCAGCACGCGCGCCATCAGGTCAAGGTGGCGCGAGATCAGTTGCGATTCCAGCAGCTCGCGAAAGCCGCGCGCATCCAGCGCGCTACCCGGCAATATCGGCTGATCGTCGCGCGGCGTGGCACGCAGCTGGCCGTTCCACAGCTGCACGAACTCGATGAAGTTCTGGTCGACAACCTCGGCACGGTTGAAACCCTTGTGGCGGGCGCTTATCGCAAACGGAATGGCAGTCATGATGAGTTCGTGTGGGATGGGCAGGCAGCCGCAGTGCGGCCATCAATGGAAAGAGGTGAGCGGCACGCTGAAGGTCGCTGCATTCAATGCGCGCAGCGCGGCAGCCCGGCGCACGTCCTTCTCGCGGCCAAAGCTGTCGCAGAGCCGGATCTGGTCGTGCACGGATGGCACCGGCACGGCCAGGCCATTCATGCCGGCCAGCACCAGTTTTCCCGGCAACACGGCCTGCCAGCGATCATCGGCATGCAGTTCGAGCGCCCCCATGACTTCGACCGGCGCGCCGGAGAAATGAAAACGTGCGAAATGCGAGCGGAATCGGGCGGCGTCTGGCGGAATGAAGGCAGGCTCGCGCCGCGACGCCCAATGGGTCATCAAGGCCTCGGCGTCGGCGCGTGAGGTGAGCACGTCCACATCCGCCGCGCTCACCTCGGCGCCAAGCAGGAGCGCCGCAGCGCTGCCGATCAGACACCATGGATCGGCACAATGCACATGCAGATCGGGCACGATCTCGGCCAGGGTGATGTATAGCGCGGGTGACAGATGGCTCATGCGCGACGCCGGCGCCACTGCTCGCGCGACTGCGCCCATATCTCGGTCGGCGAATCCTCGTAAGGCGCCGGCAGCTTGCCCGGACCGCGGCAAGTCGAGCCGAGCCGCTGCGCCAGCGCCTGCGAGGCGTGGTTGTCCGGATGGATGGAATGGATCATCTCGGCCCAGCCCAGCTGGTCGAAGGTCCAGTCGATCGCCGCGATGCAACCTTCCAGCGCATAACCCTTGCCCCAGGCACTGCGCGCCAGGCCCCAACCGACTTCCGTGCCGGGCCAACCTTCCGGATGCCATGGCCCCAGTCGTCCGATCCAGTCTCCGCTGCTTTTCTCGATCACCGAGAACATCGCGAAACCCTGGATCGACCAGGCGCCTGCCATCGATAGAAAACCACGCCACGCCGCCGCACGCGGCTGTTGCCCACCGATGAAGCGTGCGGCCTCGAGATCGGCCATGTTGGCCGCATAGGCGTCGAAATCCTCCGCCCGGGGCGGGCGCAGGATCAATCGATCGGTTTCGATGCGCAGCGAAGCGGAATCCATGTGCGCGATGCCCCGATTCAGAATGCGTTGATGCCGGTCAGCTCGCGACCGACCACCAGCTCGTGCACGGTCTCGGTGCCTTCATAGGTGATCACCGACTCCAGGTTCAGCGCGTGCCGGATCGCGCCGTGCTCGGTGGTGATGCCGGCGCCGCCGAGAATGTCGCGACACTGGCGCGCGATGTCGATCGCCATGCGGCAGTTGTTCCACTTGGCCAGCGAGACCTGGGTCGGCTGCATCTTGCCGGCGTCCTTCAGGCGACCCAACTGCAGCGACAGCAACTGCGCGGTGGTGATGCGCCGGGCCATGTCAGCCAGCTTCAGCTGCACCGCCTGGTTGGAGGCAAGTGGACGGTTGAACAGGATGCGCTCCCTGGTGTAGTCGAGCACTTCCTTCAGACACGCCTGGGCGGCGCCGATCGGGCCCCAGGTGATGCCGTAGCGCGCCTGGGTGAGGCAGCCCAGCGGACCCTTCAGGCCTTTCACGTTGGGCAGCCGCGCGCTGTCGGGTACGCGCACGTTGTCGAAGAACAGCGCGCTGGTGACCGAGGCGCGCAGGCTCATCTTCTTGTGGATTTCCTGCGCCTTGAAGCCGGCCGTGTCGGTCGGCACCACGAAGCCCTGGATGCCGTCCTCGGTCTGCGCCCACACGATCGCGATATGCGCCAGGTTGCCGTTGGTGATCCACATCTTGGCGCCGTTGATGACCCAGTCGCCGCCATCCTTCTTCGCGTGCGTCTTCATGTTGGCCGGATCGGAGCCGCCGTGCGGTTCGGTCAGGCCGAAGCAGCCGATCACCTCGCCGGCCGACATCCGCGGCAGGTACTGCCGCTTCTGTTCCTCGCTGCCGTAGGCGTAGATCGGGTACATGCACAACGAGCTCTGCACCGAGGCGAAGCTGCGCAGGCCCGAATCGCCGCGCTCCAGTTCCTGGCAGATCAGGCCGTAGCTGACGCCATTCATGCCGGCACCACCGTACTCCTCGGGAATCGTGGCGCCGAGCAGGCCGAGCGCGGCGATTTCCGGGATCAGCTCCTTCGGGAAACGCGCCTGGTCGAAGCAGTCGCCGATGATCGGCAGCACCCGCTCGTCGACGAAGCGGCCGACGGTGTCCTGCACCATGCGCTCTTCGTCGCTGAGCAGCGAGCGGACATCGTAAAGATCAAGCGGGTTCAGACTGACGGCCATGGAAGCTCCGATGATGGGCGCGGAAAACCGCTATTGTAGCCACCCGGAGAGGGCGCTGTGACGCCCTGTCCGCCCCCCGTCCCCGTCGATCATCCGGTAGTCCATGTTCAAAGGCGTCATGCTCGGTTTCGCCGCGTTCGCCGCGTTCGCCCTCAGCGACGCGTTCGTGAAGGCGCTGCATGGTTCGCTGCCGGCCTACGAGGCGGTGTTCTTCGGTGCCACGCTGGGGCTGACCGCGCTGCCGTTCATCAGGAATCCGGATGATCGCTGGCACGAAGTGATACGGGCCCGGCGCCAGGGACTGTGGCTGGTGCGCGCTGCCGCCAGTGCGGTCGGCAGCATCGCGGCGGTGGTCGCGTTCACCGCGCTGCCCATGGCCGAGGCGTTCGCGCTGATCTTCCTGCTGCCGATCTTCGTCACCATCCTGTCGGTACTGGTGCTCAAGGAACACGTCGGCTGGCGCCGCTGGTCGGCGGTGGTCGCCGGCTTCATCGGGGTGCTGGTGGTGCTGCGTCCGGGCTTTCGCGCGCTCGGCATCGGCCATCTGGCGGCGATCGTCTGCGGCCTGTCCGGAGCGGTCTCGATGATCGCGCTGCGCCTGTCCGGTCCGCACGAAAGGCGCATCACGCTGTATGGCGCCGGCATGATCGGCTCGCTGCTGCTCACCGGCGTGTTGATGCTCGCCGATTTCCGCTGGCCGACCCTTGCGCAGATCGGCCTGCTGCTTGGCTACGGCCTGCTCGCGGCGCTCGCTTCCGTGCTGTTGATGCTGGCTACGCAGAAGGCGCCAGCCAACCACGTCGCGCCCACCCAGTACAGCCAGATGCTGTGGGCCGTGGTGCTCGGTTATGTACTGTTCGACGACCGGCTGGACTGGCCGATGGCGGTCGGCATCGCGATCATCCTTGGCGCCGGCCTGTTCACCTTCGTGCGCGAGGACAAGGTCACCCGCTGGTGGCGGCGCATGCGGATGGTGTGATGGCGGCCAGTGCCTGCAACCGCGCCGCGCAATGCGCCAGCTCCACGCGAAGCTCGGCCGGAGTGCGTATCTCGAAATCGAATGGCACCGCGGCGAGCCGGCGTGCGAACCAGGCCAGGTCTTCGGCGCTGGTATGCAGCAGTACACCGTCCTGCGCCGGCTCGAAGACGCCGAACGCGAGCGGGAACGAATCCCTTGCCGTCTGCAGCCCGGTACGCAACAGCACCTCGATCGTGCGGCCACGCGGCATGCCGGCAATGCCCTGCACGAGCTGGTCGAGCGCATCGAAGTCCGGCGGTCGGCTGAAATGTCGATCCAGCACGATGACCTCGCCCACCCGATCCAGCCGGAATGAGCGCAGCCCGTTGCGCAGATGGCACTTGCCCACCGCGTACCAGGCACCCGCTCGATAGACCAGTCCGTAAGCATCAAACTGCCGCTCGGTATGGCTGCCCTGCGCCGAGTCGTAACTCATGCTCACGCGTTGCCGGCCCTGTGCCGCCGTGGTCAGCGCGATCAGCGCCGCATTGCTGCCCGGCGTGGTGGAGGGCGTATGCAGATCGACCTTCACCGTATCGGCGATCGCGCCCACGTGGCGCTTCACACTGTCAGGCATGACACGGGCCAGCTTGGCCTGCACGCTGGCAACCGCGGGCGCCGCCTCGGCCAGACCCAGGCCACGCGCTGCCACCATCCCCACCGACAGCGCCACCGCCTCGTCGTTGGTGAACATCATTGGTGGCAGCTTGAATCCTGCAACCAGCATGTAGGCGCCGTGGCGGCCACGCTCGGTGGTGAGTGGAATACCGAGGTCCTCCAGCATCACCACGTAACGCCGCAACGTGCGCACGTCGACGCCGACCCGCCGCGCCAGCTCGGGGCCGCTCATGCGGCCGTGGCTCTGCAGCAGATCCAGTACCGCCAGCACGCGGGTGGTGGGTTTCGCCATGAAGTCATGGTATCCGTAAATCAGGACCGAATTTGACCTGTATGGCCTTTACCGTAGCCACTGCCAGCCCTCGGCGAACGGGAGAGTCTCATGCGGCATTTCAGGCAACTGATATTTGGCATCGCCATGTGCACGGCATCGGCGGCGGCGTTGTCCGCACATCACAAACCAGCGAGCGAGGCCACCGGCATGGAAAGCGTGCAACACCTGCGGGACTACCAGGTCGTCGAGTTCCGGCGCTACGTCACGACAGACGGCAAGCGGGCGAACTTCGTGAAGTACTTCGATGCGTATTTTCCCGAAGCGTTCGAACAACTCGGCGCCATGGTATTCGGCCAGTTCACCGAGCGAGGCAATCCGAACCGTTTCACCTGGCTGCGCGGATTCAGGGACATCAATGCGCGCCCGATCATCAACGCCGCGTTCTACTACGGACCGCTGTGGAAGGAACATCGGGTCAAGGTCAATGCGATCCTGCCTGACAGCGACAACGTGATGCTGCTGCGCCCGTTGCATCCGGAACAGGGCATCACGGTGCTGCCGGCCGTCGATCCGGTGATCGAAGGGCATGGCGCGCAGGGCGTCGTGGTGGCGCAGATCTTCGCGGTGAAGAAAGGCAGCGAGGATGCCTTTGCGAAGCTGGCCGTGGCCGCCTTCGCTCACTACCGCATCGAAGGTGTACATCCTGCCGGCGTGCTGGTGACGCTGGACGTGCCGAACAACTTTCCGCAGTTGCCGATCCGCCCGGACGGACCATTCCTGGTCTGGCTGGGCGTAGCGCGGGACAACGCCGTCGTCGGCACGGAGCTGGCGCCACGGCTGACCGCTGCCGAGCAGTCGCTGTTCGCCACCGGCCTGCTGCGCGATATGCCCGAACGCATCGTGATGGACCCGACGCCGCGCTCGCGCCTGCGCTGGCTATCGGACCTGGGCACCTCGCCATGAGCCACTACGAGCAACTGTGGCTGTTCTTCGTGCTGGTCTTCGGCATCATCGTGCTGCCGGGGCTCGACATGGCCTTTGTCCTCGGCAGCGCCTTGACCGGCGGCCGCAGCCGCGGCATGGCAGCGGTCGCCGGCATCATCGCTGGCGGGGTGTGTCACGTTCTGATGACCGCCCTGGGCATCAGCGTGTTGGTCCGGCTGATTCCCGGCGCGTTCAACGCCCTGCTGCTGGGCGGTGCGCTCTACATCGCGTGGATCGGCATTTCCCTGATGCGCAGCGAGTCCTCGTTCGGCCTGCAGCCGCAGCGCGAGGTGCGCTCGCGGACGACCACCTTTCGCCAGGGCATGCTTACCAGCCTGCTCAACCCCAAGGCATACCTGTTCATGCTGGCGATATTCCCGCAGTTCCTGCGCCAGGAGTACGGCGTGATCTGGGCGCAGGCCGCCATCATGTGGCTCATCATCGCGCTCACCCAGTTGTGCGTGTACGGCGGCCTGGCCTTGATGGCCGATCGGGCGCGAAACTGGTTGCAGGGCAAGCCTGCCGCGGGGCTCGTGGCCACTCGTTGTGTGGGTCTGCTGTTGATGGCGGCAGCCATGTTCACCGGGCTCGAGGGTTGGCGCGGGATCCATTGACGTGCCGCTTGCAGGGTACGAAGGATCACTCGCATGCCTCGCCGCCCCCGTACCGCCAGATGCTGCCGGCCGTGTTGCCGGGCTGCAGGGTGTTCCACGACCGCCCCGGTGGCTTCACTGCGATCGGCATCGCGATCATCTTTGGCACCGGCTTGTTCACCTTCTTGCGTGGGGAAAAGATCGCGTGCTGGTGGAAGTGCATGCGCATGCCCTGAACGCTGGCCTTCATCTCGCCCGTC
Source organism: Rhodanobacter ginsengiterrae (assembly GCF_050026815.1). NCBI lineage: Bacteria > Pseudomonadati > Pseudomonadota > Gammaproteobacteria > Lysobacterales > Rhodanobacteraceae > Rhodanobacter > Rhodanobacter ginsengiterrae. The sequence goes on from NZ_JALBWO010000055.1 coordinate 15,760, forward strand.
CGGGCTTGCGCCATCTTCGCGTTGTTCCGCATCGACCATTTCGGCGACGACGAATTCGCGATCGCGCCGCCCGGCACGGTCGCCGAGACGACCGTGGTGGCCGAGCGTATCCGCCGCGCGGCCGAGCACCCGAGCTGCCCTGCGCGAAAGGTCTGCGCTGCTCGATCAGCCTCGGGCTGGCCGAGACCGGCGATGGCGACATCAGCCTGCGCGAGTGGATCGAATCTGCCGACCGTGCGCTCTACCGCGCCAAGCAGGCTGGGCGCAATCGCACGGCCAGCGACAAGCCCGGGACAGCTCTCCAGCGCCTGCCCAGCGGGCGCGGTCAGCGGTTGCTCACCCCGTGTGGCACGTGCCCGGTCGCCACGTGCCGGCGCGCGGATTCCACATTGGCCGGGGAATCATCGAAGAAGATGTCGGCGCCGAACGCATCCAGGAACGGCCCCTTGTCGCGACCGCCGAGGAACAGCGCTTCGTCGATGCGCACACCCCACTTGCGCAAGGTGAGGATCACCCGCTTGTGCGCAGGCGCGGAACGCGCGGTGACCAGCGCCGTGCGGATCGGCGAGTTCTCGGCCGGAAACGCGGCCTGCAGGCGATGCAGCGCGGTGAGAAAGCCACGGAACGGACCCACCGACAGCGGCTCGGCGGCGTGCTCGGTTTCGCTGCGATGGAATGCGTCCAGCCCTTCCTCACGCGACACGCGCTCACCCTCGTCGCCGAACAGCACGGCATCGCCGTCGAAGGCGATGCGCAGCTGCTCGCTGGCGCGCGGTGGCGCGGTGCTGGGCAGGATCGTTGCCGCCGCCACGCCGGCGGCCAGCGCACGTCCGACGTCTTCCGCATTGGCGGAAAGGAACAGATCGGCCTTGAACGGCGCGATGTAGTCGGAGGTCGGCGCACCGCTGGTGAATGCCGCGCGACTGATCTCCAGGCCGTGGTGCTGGATGGCATTGAAGATGCGCAGCCCGGTATCGCCGGAATTGCGCGACAGCAGGATCACTTCAACCGGCGGCACGTCACCGGCCAGCTTGTTGAGGCCGAGCAGCTTCTGCACCAGCGGAAAGGCTACGCCGGGTTGCAGGATCTCGTTCTCGTGATCGATCTGGAACGAGCGATAGGCGTCCAGCCCGTCGCGCTCGAACAGCGCATGGCTGTCGCCAAGGTCGAACAGCGCGCGTGAGGAAATCGCGACGACAAGGCGGTTGTCGTTGATGGCCGAGGAGTCGTGGACGGTTGGCTGGGTCATGGCGCGAATCTACCGCATTGGGCGAGGAGTGAGTGGAGAGGAGTGAGAAGTGAGAGAGAGCAGGCTCCGGCCTTTCTCTCACTTCTCACTCCTCTTTTCTCACTCCGCTTCTCACTCCGCCGCGAACTGCTCATCGAGAATGCGCTGTTCCAGGTTGTGCTCCGGATCGAACAGCAGCCGCACGCCCTGATCGCCGGACTGGCGGATGGACACGCTGCGCACGTCGCGCACTTCATGGAAATCGGCCGTCGCGCTGACCGGGCGTTTGCCGGGATCGAGCACGCGCAGGATCACCTCGGTGCGGTGCGGCAGGATCGCGCCGCGCCAGCGCCGCGGTCGAAACGGGCTGATCGGGGTCAGCGCCAGCACATTGGCGTCCAGCGGCAGGATCGGGCCATGTGCGGAAAGGTTGTACGCCGTGGAGCCGGCCGGGGTAGCCACCATGATGCCGTCGCAGACCAGGTTCGGCAGTTTCACGGTGTCGTTGAGTTGCACTTCCAGGTGCGCCGCCTGGTTGCTCTGGCGCAGCAGCGAGACCTCGTTGAAAGCCAGCGCATCGTGCTCGTTGCCGGCGGCATCGGTGACCTGCATCTGCAGCGGGAACAGCGACGCGGTATGCGCCCGCGCGATGCGCTCGGGCAGGCCGTCGAGCTTGTGCTTGTTCATCAGGAAGCCGACCCGGCCCAGTTTCATGCCGTACACCGGCACTTCCAGCGCGCGATACGCATGCAGGGTGCGCAGCATGAAGCCATCGCCGCCCAGCGCCACGATCAGCTCGGCCTGTTCGGGCGACACGTCGCCGTAACGCTCCACCAGCTTGCGCCGCGCCTGCTGGGCGACACTGATGTCACTGGCGACGAAGGCAAAGCGCATGGGAACCCCGGGCTGGCGGAAAGAGAGTCAAGAGTACGACAGAGAGGCGGCAGTGCCCTACTCCGTTTCTCCCAGGTCCAACCCGCTCGCCCGCCGAACCCCGAACTTGCCCGCCAACAAAGCCGGAGCGTGCCGGAACACCCTCCCCTGCTTGCAGGGGAGGGAAGCGGTGGAGTCACGCGCGCCGCGAGAAACTCCCGCAGAAACCTCAGCCCACCGGCACCTGCGCCAGTTGCGCCAGACGACGAACCGCCACCGACGCGATCGGGTAGTCCGCATTCTGGGTGAGGATTTCCGCCAGCATGCTGCGGGTGTACTTCAGCGTGGCATCGTCACGCTGCAGCCAGGCCTGCACCGGCGAAGCAGCCTTGCTGTCGCCGGTGAGGTTCAGCACCTGCAGTGCCAGCGCACGGTGTTGGTGGTTGAGTTCATCCAGCAGCGAGCCGCGTGCCTGGGCATGCCAGTGTCCTTCCACCGGCAGTGCCTCGATCTGGTCGCGCAGCCATTCCAGGTCCAGGGCCTGGCCCAGCTCGTAGAACACGCCAGCCACCTTGTCCACCGGCTGACCGCTCTGCTGGGCCACCTCGACCATGTCCAGCGCGGCACGCAGCACCGGCATGCGGGCCAGGCGCAAGGCCAGGTCGGCAGGCAGGCCGAGGCCTTCCCACTTTTCCTGGTTGCAGGAGAAGTCGCCCTGACCGGTCGGCGTGAGCACCTGCGGCAAGGCGTTGCGCAGGGTTGATACCCCGGCCTGGTAGCGTTCCACGTTCGCCGCGATGTCCAGCGAACCACCCGGGCGATTGAGCAGCCAGCGCGTCATGTGCCGCAGCAACGACCAGATCTGCTTGACCGCGTCGATCTGGGTGTCCTCGGCGACCTTGGTGTCGAGCGCCTCGATCTGCGACCACAACGCGCGGGCGTCGAGAATCTCGCGCGCCGCGGTATAGGCCTTGGCGATCGCCGCCGGGCCCTGGCCGGTGTCTTCCTGCATGCGCATCATGAAGGTGGCGCCCATGCGGTTGATCGTCGAGTTGGTCACCGCCGTGGCGATGATCTCGCGCTTGAGGCGATGGCGCTGCATGTGCGCCGCGTACTTTTCATGCAGCGGCAGCGGGAAGTAGCGCACCAGTTCCTTCGACAGGTACGGATCTTCCGGCACGTCCGAATCCAGCAGCTGCTGGAACAGCCGCAGCTTGTCGTACGACAGCAATACCGCCAGCTCCGGTCGGGTCATGCCCAGCCCGCGACTCTTGCGTTCGGTCAGCTCGGCTTCGGACGGCAGGTTCTCGACCTGGCGATCCAGCGTGCCCTCGGCCTCCAGCGTGCGGATGAAATGCGCCAGCGAACCGATGCGGCCGATCGACTGATGTTCCATCAGGGTGATCGCCTGGTTCTGCCGGTAGTTGTCCCACAACACCAGTTCGCCCACCTCGTCGGTCATCGCCGCCAGCTGGGTGTTGCGCGCATCGAAGCTCAACTCGCCACGCTGCACCGCATCGTTCAACAGGATCTTGATGTTCACCTCGTGATCGGAGGTATCCACGCCGGCGGAGTTGTCGATGAAGTCGGTGTTCAGCAGCACACCCTTCTGCGCCGCCTCGATGCGACCCTTCTGGGTGAAACCGAGATTGCCGCCCTCGCCCACGATCTTGCAACGCAACTCCGCGCCGTTGACGCGCAGCGCATTGTTGGCGCGATCGCCCACGTCGGCGTGCGTTTCGGCGGACGACTTCACATAGGTACCGATACCGCCGTTCCACAGCAGGTCGACCGGTGCCCTGAGGATCGCGCTGAGCAGATCGCTCGGCGCCAGCTGCTCGACATCAGGCTTCAGGCCCAGCACCGCGCGCACCTCCGGCGAGATCGGGATCGACTTGGCACTGCGCGGATACACACCGCCACCGGCCGAGATCAGCGACTTGTCGTAATCGTCCCAGCTCGATCGCGGCACGGTGAACATGCGCTGGCGCTCGACAAACGTGCGCGCCGGATCCGGATTCGGATCGAGGAATACATGGCGATGGTCGAACGCGGCGACCAGCCGGATGTGCTCGGACAGCAGCATGCCGTTGCCGAACACGTCGCCGGACATGTCGCCGATGCCGACGCAGGTGAAGTCCTGGGTCTGGCTGTCGCGACCAAGCGAGCGAAAATGCCGCTTCACCGACTCCCACGCGCCCTTGGCCGTGATGCCCATGCCCTTGTGGTCGTAGCCGTGCGAACCGCCGGAAGCGAACGCATCGCCGAGCCAGTAGTCGTGCTCGATCGAGATCGCATTGGCGATGTCGGAGAACGTGGCGGTGCCCTTGTCGGCGGCCACCACCAGGTAGGGGTCGTCCGCGTCGTGGCGTACCACGTCATGCGGATTCACCACCTTGCCTTCGACCAGGTTGTCGGTGATGTCGAGCAGGCCGTTGATGAACAGCTGGTAGCAGGCGATGCCCTCGGCCAGCTGCGCGTCGCGGTCGCCCGGCCCGCCGGTGATTGCCGGTGCCTTCTTGACGAAGAAGCCACCCTTGGAGCCCACCGGCACGATCACCGTGTTCTTCACCATCTGCGCCTTGACCAGGCCCAGCACTTCGGTGCGGAAATCCTCGCGACGGTCGGACCAGCGCAGGCCGCCGCGCGCCACCGCGCCAAAGCGCAGGTGAATGCCTTCCACGCGCGGTGCGCACACCCAGATTTCGCGGTACGGCACCGGCTTGGGCAACTCGGGCACCTTGTGCGAGTCGATCTTGTAGCTTATGTAGTCGCGGTAGCGGCCTTCCCACTGCTGGAAGAAGCTGGTGCGCAAGGTGGCCCGGATCAGGTTGACGAAGCTGCGCAGGATGCGGTCTTCGTCGAGGCTGGCGACATTTTCCAGCAGCACGTGGATCGCATTCTCGACGGCCTCGACCTGCTCGTTCCGCGGCCTGGACAAGGCCGCGTCAAGCCCGGCGATCAGCGCAGGCTGCGCGCTCCGCACGTTGGCCGGAATCAGCGCCTGCATTTCCGTCGCCAGGCTCGCGCCCGCCGCGGTCAGCTCCTCGGCGGACAGCGCTTCGCGACGCGGATCGAACTTGGCCAGGAACAGCTCGACCAGCAAGCCGGCGATCGCCGGATAGCGGTTGAGGGTTTCCTCCATGTACGCCTGCGAGAACGTCGCCCCGGTCTGCAACAGGTACTTGCAGTAGCCGCGCAACATCGACACCTGGCGCCAGCTCAGCTTGGCGCCCAGCACCAGTCGGTTGAAGCCGTCGTTCTCCGCGTTGCCGCGCCAGATCTGCTCGAACGCCTCCTCGAACAGCGCACCGACCTGCTCCACGCTGAAAGTCAGCTTGCCGACCGGCTGCACTTCGAAATCCTGGATCGACCGCGACGACTCGCCGGAGATGTCGTAGACGTGTTCGGTGAGCACGCGCAGGCCGAGGTTCTCCAGCTGCGGCAGCACTTCGGACAGCGCGATGTCGCCGCCGGACCGGTAGACCTTGAAGCGCAGCGTGTCCGGCTCGCCCGGCGGATGGTAGAACGACATGCGCAGCGCGTTGTCGCCCTCCAGCAGGGACAACTGGTGCACGTCCTCGGCAGCCACCGACGGACTCACGTCCTCGACGTAACCGGCGGGAAACGACCGCGTATAGCGATTGGCCAGCACCACGCCCTCGTGTTCGCCGCGCTGCACCACCAGTGCGTCGCGCACTTCGTCGTGCCAGTTGCGCACGATCCCGGCGACGCCCCGCTCCAGTTCGGCGAGGTCATAGTTCGGCTGGTCGCCGATCTTCGGCCGCAGCACGATGTGCAGCCGCGCCAGCGTGGCTTCGCCCATCAGCACCGACGAGTCGATCTGCTCGGCATGCAGCGCCGAGCCCAGCAAGCTCTCGATGCGCTCGCGCACCGAGGTATTGAAACGGTCGCGCGGCACGAACACCATGCAGGTGAAGAAGCGTCCGTAGCGGTCGCGACGCATGAACAACCGCGTATGCGCGCGCTGGCGCAATTCGAGGATGCCCATCGCGGTGGCGAACAGTTCGTCTTCGGTACCTTGCAGCAACTCTTCGCGCGGCAGCGTCTCCAGGATGTGCCGCAGCGACTTGCCGGAGTACGAGTCACGCTTGAGGCCGGACCGCGCCAGCACCGCCTCGACCTTGTGCCGCACCAGCGGCACATCCTGCGGGCGCGCCATGTACGCGTTGGACGAGAACAGGCCGAGGAAGCGCTGCTCGGCCACGGCGCGGCCGTCGGCGCCGAATTGCAGCACGCCGATGTAGTCCATGTAGCCGGAACGATGCACGTGCGAACGCGCATTGGTCTTGGTCAGGATGATCGCGTCGGTGGCGCCGGACTGCGGCAGCTCGCTGGCCGCCAGCGTGCGCAGCGAACGCGGCGCGATCGAACGTTCGGTGGCGCGCAGGATGCCGAGACCGGAGGCATCGTTGGCACGCAGTACACGATCGCCCTCGGCGTCGGCCACCTCGTATTCGCGGTAACCGAGGAAGGTGAAGTTGTCGGCGGCGATCCAGCGCATGAACTCGCTGGCCTCCTGCACCGACGCCGCGTCGATCGGCAACTTGCGCTGCGGCAGTTCGTTCGCGATCGCCAGCGCCTTCTCGCGCATCGCCGACCAGTCGGTGATCGCGGCACGCACGTCATCCAGCGCGGCCTCTACCTGGCCGGTCAACTGCGCCTGCTCGTCGGCATCGGCGACGCGGTCGATTTCGAAATGCATCAGCGACTCGGCCTGGCCGGCTGCATCGCCCAGCCCCAGCAGCTTGCCGGAGGCATTGCGCGTGGCCTTCAACACCGGGTGGATCACCGCGTGGATCTGCAGTCGCGCCGAGACGATCATGCTGACCGTGTCGACCAGGAACGGCATGTCGTCGGTGACGATCTGCAGCAGGCTGCGGCCCGAATGCACATCGGCGGGGCTGAGCACGCGCACGCTGGCACGTCCGCCCTGCCGCTGCTGCATGAACTCCAGCAGGCTGCCGACCAGTGCGGCCCATTGAACCGGCGTGTGCAGATTCGCGTCGCCGCCTCCCACTCGTGCAAAGAAAGCCTCGCAGAATACCTGCGCCTCGCTGAGGCGCTCGGGCGAAAGACCGCCCTTTTTCAGCTCTGCAAGCACTACTGACGGAAGGGAAGGATCGTTCGCCGCATGGGTCGCATTCATGGCATCTACTGTTCAGTGGAGACGATGGTGGGTAACACGGGTAAAAAGCCTTGGAAGGATACGCCGCGCACCGGGTCGAATCCACCCGCACAGCCCCCGGAAAACCATGCTCTGGCGCATGGTTCAAGGCAAATCGTCAGCCTTGGTACAGCTTGTGCGGCAGGCTCGCGCCGCACGCTTGTCGCATCTTCCCGCACGCCTTGCGCCGGCCTCGATGATCACCACGACAGGCAGCCGTGACGCACAGCTTTTCTCCCGACCGGACAGCACGCGAACCTGCGTGTTGTTGTCCACGGTTTGAAACAGCTGTCAATGACTGGATTCCTGCCACGCATAAAATGTAAACTCACCGGTATAGTCTTGGTCGAGAGGCGCTTTGCACGGCGCCTCTTGCTGTGTCGGGGAATTTCAAACGCAGGCAGCGGCAAGCTTGCAAACCTTTGACACAGGACACGTGACGCGAGATGCGGTATCTCGTCCTGTACGACATCGCAGCGCGCGTCGGCACCCCCTTCCCCCTTTAAAGCCAAGTTCTGGAGCTTCCATGAATTCCTCGTCGTTGCGCACGCCGTTGTTGTGCCTGGGCCTGCTGGCGCTGACCGCCTGCGGCAAAGGCAAGGAGCAGGGTCCGCCGCAAATGCCGCCGCCGGAAGTGGGCGTGATCAAGGTACAGCCGCAGAATTCGCCGTTGACCCGCGACCTGGTCGGACGTCTGTCCGCCTTCCGCAGCGCGGACGTGCGCGCCCGCGTGGCCGGCGTGGTGCTCAAGCGCACCTATGACGAAGGCACCGACGTCAAGCAGGGGCAACTGCTGTTCCAGATCGACCCGGCGCCGCTGAAAGCCTCGCTCAGTGCAGCGCAGGCTGCGCTGGCACAGGCGCAGGCCACCTGGACCAACAACAGGATCACCGCGCAGCGCGTGCGTGAACTGGCGCCCAAGGGCTATGTGTCGAAGTCGGACCTGGACAACGCACTGGCCGCCGAACGCAGCGCCGCCGCCGCCGTGCAGGCGGCCCGCGCCAACGTCGAGACCGCGCGCATCAACCTGGGCTACGCCAGCGTGACCTCGCCGATCGACGGTCGCGCCGGCCAGCAGCAGGTCACCGAAGGCGCCCTGGTCGGCAATGGCGAAGCCACCTTGCTGACCACCGTCGACCAGATGGACCCGTTGTACGTGAACTTCACCATGAGCGCGGATGCACTGGAGCAGATGCGCCGCGCGCAAAGCGAGGGCAACGTCACCCTGGCCGACCCGAACAAGGCCAGCGTGCAGATCACCCTGCCCGGCGGCAGCAGCTACGCGCAGCCCGGCGTGCTGGACTTCTCCGACACCACGGTCAATCCAGCCACCGGCTCGGTCAACCTGCGCGCCAAGGTGGCCAACCCGAAGCGCACCCTGTTGCCCGGCATGTACGTGACGCTGAAGGCCAATCTGGGCCAGCAGCACAAGGTGTTCGTGTTGCCGCAGCAGGCGGTGCAGCGCGACACGGTGGGTGCGTACGTGATGACCGTCGGCGCCGACGGCAAGGTCGTGCGCAAGGACGTCACCACCACCAACATGACCGGCGGCAACTGGGTCATCAACGACGGCCTCACGGCCGGCGACCAGGTGATCGTTTCGGGCATCCAGAACGTGAAGGCCGGCGCGCCGGCCAAGGCCAGCCCGTGGCATCCCGCCGCCAGCTCGTCATCGAGCCATCCGCCAGCCGCGCCGAACGGCAAGTAACGGAGTCACGACGATGCCGAGTTTCTTCATTGACCGCCCGATCTTTGCCTGGGTGGTGGCGATCCTGATTTCCCTGGGTGGCGTGCTGGCCATCCTCAACCTGGGCGTGGAGTCGTATCCGACGATCGCGCCGCCCTCGGTGACGGTCAGCGCGACCTACCCCGGCGCCAGTGCCGAGACCACCGAGAAAACCGTCACCCAGGTGATCGAGCAGCAGCTGACCGGCATCGACCATCTGCTGTATTTCAGCTCGTCGTCCAGTGCCAGCGGCCGTGCCAGCATCACGCTGACCTTCGAGAGCGGCACCGACCCGGACATCGCCCAGGTGCAAGTGCAGAACAAGGTGGCGCTGGCCACGCCGCGGCTGCCGTCCGAAGTGACCCAGCAGGGCGTGGTGGTGGCCAAGGCCAACGCCGGCTTCCTGATGGTCGTGGCGCTGACCTCGGACAACAAGAACATCGATCGCGACCGCCTCAACGACATCGTCGGCTCGCAGGTGCTCGATCAGATCTCCCGCGTGCCCGGCGTCGGCAGCACCCAGCAGTTCGGCTCCGAGTACGCCATGCGCATCTGGCTGAACCCGGACAAGCTGCAGGGTTACAAGCTGTCCGCCACGCAGGTGCTGGCGGCAATCAAGGCGCAGAACGTGCAGTTCGCGGCGGGTGCACTCGGTGCCGACCCGGCCCTGCCCGGCCAGGGTTTCAACGCCACCGTGTCGACCGAAGGGCGCTTTACCTCGCCCGAACAGTTTGCCGACATCATCCTGCGCGCCAATGCCGACGGCACCACCGTCAAGCTGGGCGACGTGGCACGCATCAGCTTCGGTCCCGGCGGCTACGGCTTCGACACCCAGTACGACGGCAAGCCGATCGGCGCGTTCGCGATCCAGTTGCTGCCCGGCGCCAACGCGCTCAACGTGGCGACCGCCGTGCGCGGCAAGATGGATGAACTGGCGCCAAGCTTCCCGCAGGGCGTGACCTGGTTCAGCCCGTACGACAGCACCGCCTTCGTCACCATCTCGATCAACGAAGTGGTGCACACGCTGATCGAGGCGATCATCCTGGTGTTCCTGGTGATGCTGCTGTTCCTGCAGAACATCCGCGCCACCATCATCCCCACCCTGGTGATCCCGGTGGCGTTGCTGGGCACCTTCCTCGGCATGCTGGTGCTCGGTTTCAGCATCAACCAGCTGACCCTGTTCGGCATGGTGCTGGCGATCGGCATCGTGGTCGACGATGCGATCGTGGTGATCGAGAACGTCGAGCGCATCATGACCGAGGAAGGTCTGTCGCCGAAGGATGCCACCCGCAAGGCGATGGGCCAGATCACCGGGGCGGTGGTGGCGATCACCGTGGTGCTGGCAGCGGTGTTCGTGCCCTCGTCGCTGCAGCCGGGTGCGTCCGGCATCATCTACAAGCAGTTCGCGCTGACCATCGCCGTGTCGATGGGCTTCTCCGCCTTCCTCGCGCTGTCGTTCACACCGGCGCTGTGCGCCAGCTTCCTGCAGCCCGAACACCACAAGAAGAAGAATGTCGTCTTCCGCAAGTTCAACGACTTCTTCGACTGGACCACCAGCAAATACACCGGCCATATCGGCGGCGCCGTGCGGCATGCACCGCGCTGGATGCTGGTGTTCGTGCTGCTGGCCGTGCTCGGCGGCTTCCTCTACACGCGGCTGCCTGGCAGCTTCCTGCCGGAAGAGGACCAGGGCTACGCGCTGTCGGTGATCCAGTTGCCTCCCGGCGCGACCAAGCAGCGCACCCTGGCGGTAATGACGCAGATGCGCGAGATCCTGATGAAGGATCCGGCCGTGAAAGGCGTGCTTCAGGTCACCGGCTTCAGCTTCATCGGTTCGGGTGAAAACGCGGGCATGGCTTTCATCCGGCTGAAGGACTGGGCCAAGCGCGACGGAACGGCGGCCGACTTCATCCAGCGAGCCAATGGCTCCATGCAGCAGATCCACGACGCGCGGATCTTCGTGGCGAACATTCCGACCGTGCAGGGACTGGGCCAGTTCGGCGGTTTCGACATGTACCTGCAGGATCGCAGCGGTGCGGGTCGTGAAGCCCTGACCCAGGCGCGCAACATGCTGCTGGGCAAGGCCAGCCAGGACACCTCGCTGGTCGGTGTGCGCCCCAACGCGCTGGAGGACTCGCCGCAGTTGCACCTGGATGTGGATCGCGTGCAGGCCCAGTCGATGGGCTTGCAGGTGGGTGACATCTACAACGCGATCGGCCTGATGCTGGCGCCGATCTACGTCAACGACTTCACCTATGGTGGCCGCATCAAGCGGGTGATCATGCAGGCCGATGCGCCTTACCGCATGGGTCCGGAGGCGCTGCAGCACATTTTCACGCCCAGCACGCAGACCACCAGCAACGGCTCGCCGGAAATGATCCCGTTGTCCACCGTGGTGCGCGACAAGTGGGAAGTCTCATCACCCTCGCTGACCCGTTACAACGGCTATTCGGCGGTGGAAATCGTCGGCTCGCCGGCGCCGGGACATGCCTCGGGCGAGGCCATGAACGAGATGGAAAAGATCGTCAACAACGATCTGCCCAAGGGCTTCGGCTTCGACTGGACCGGTCAGTCCTATCAGGAAATCCTGTCGGGCAACGCGGCCACCTTGCTGATGCTGCTGTCGATCGTGATCGTGTTCCTGGCCCTGGCCGCGTTGTATGAAAGCTGGTCGATCCCGGTCTCGGTGATGCTGGTGGTGCCGCTGGGCCTGCTCGGCGCGGTGGTGTTCACCCTGCTGCGCGGCCTTCCCGACGACATCTACTTCAAGATCGGCCTGATCACGGTGATCGGCCTGGCCGCCAAGAACGCGATCCTGATCGTGGAGTTCGCGGTGGCCGAGCAGAAGGCCGGGCGTACCTTGCGCGAAGCTACCATCGACGCCGCCCGACTGCGTCTGCGGCCGATCCTGATGACCTCGCTGGCGTTCATCCTCGGCGTGTTCCCGCTGTTCATTTCCAGCGGCGCCGGCGCCAATGCGCGCCATGCGATCGGCACCGGCGTGATCGGCGGCATGCTGTTCGCCACCTTCCTCGGCGTGTTGCTGATCCCGGTGTTCTACGTGGTGGTGCGCCGCCTGCTGGGCGACAAGCTGGACGGCGATACGCCGGCGGCCACGTCATCCCACAACGGCATGCAGTCGTTCGATTCGGATCCGCGTCGCGGTGTGTAAGGGCGAGGAGTGAGTGGAGAGGAGTGAGGAGTGAGAGAAAGGCTCGCTGCTCATCACTTCACGGCAGGACTGAAACAAAAGGCCCCGGTGCAAGCCGGGGCCTTTTGTTTCCTGTTTCACGCTGATGGAGAGGCTTGAGGTTTGGGCTCCATCTCACTCCTCACTCCTCTCCACTCACTCCTCGCTTTTCAGCGCAGGCCGGTTTCCGCCCGCGCGATCACCATGCGCTGGATCTCGCTGGTGCCTTCGTAGATCTCGGTGATCTTGGCGTCGCGGAAGTAGCGTTCCAGCGGCATTTCCTTCGAGTAGCCCATGCCGCCGTGGATCTGCACCGCCTGGTGGCTGATCCACATCGCCGCTTCCGAGGCGACCAGCTTGGCCACCGCCGCCTCGGTGCCGAAGCGCCCGCCGGTCCTTTCGGCCTCGCCCTTGGCCCACGCGGCACGCAGGGTCAGCAAGGTCGCTGCATCGAGCTTGCACTTCATGTCGGCGATCTTCGACTGGGTCATCTGGAAGGTGCCGATCGGCACGCCGAACGCCTTGCGGTCGCGCGACCATTGCAGGGTGGCCTCGTAGGCGGCCCGGCAAATGCCCACGGCCTGCGAGGCGATGCCGATGCGCCCGGCGTCGAGCACGCCCATCGCGATCGAGAAGCCCTTGCCCTCTTCGCCGAGCAGGTTTTCCTTCGGCAACACGTAGTCGGTGAACTCGATCTCGCACGTGGCCGAGGCGCGAATGCCCAGCTTGGGTTCGGTCTTGCCGGCGTGGAAGCCCGGCAACTGGGTGTCCACGATGAAGGCCGACACGCCCTTGGCGCCGATGCCTGGCGTGCTGATCGCGAACAGCACGATGTAGCGCGCCACCGGGCCGGAGGTGATCCAGCTCTTCTTGCCGTTGATCACCCAGTTGCCATCAGCATTTTTGGTGGCGCGGGTATGCATCGCCGACGCGTCGGAACCCGACTGCGGCTCGGTCAGCGCATACGCGCCGATGGCCTCGCCGGTGGCGATCGCACGCACGTATGTCTGCTTCTGTTCCTCGTTGCCGTGCTTGAGGATGCCGTTGCAGAACAGCGAATTGTTCACCGACATGATGGTCGAGGTGGCCGCATCGGCCGCGGCGACCTCGATCACCGCCAGCGCATAGGCGATCGAATCCATGCCGGCACCGCCGTAGGCCTCGGGTACTTCGATGCCCATCAGGCCGAGCTTGCCCATCTCGCGGATGTTCTCCAGCGGAAACTCGCCCTTGGCATCCAGTTCGGCTGCCACCGGGGCGATGCGCTTTTGTGCAAAGTCGCGCGCGATCGACTGGATCGACAGCTGGTCTTCGGTAAAGCTGAAATCCATGGGGCAGCTCCGGCAGAGGGGAAAGCCGACCATTTTAGCCGGGATGGGCCGAATCAGCGACGAGGCTCGCCCAGGACTGTCGTCCAGCGCAATGCGACCGCCGCCCGGGACGCCGGGCGGATCGTCACCGGACTGGATCCTGCTGGCGGGCCATGGGTCCTTGACGCCCCGTGCGATGCGGCCTAGCCTATGCATCTTTATATCGCGATAAAGGGATGCATGATGGATCTGGCCACCGCCTCCAGCGTGTTGCGGCTGCTCGCCGACCCCACCCGGGTGCGTCTGCTGGCCCTGCTGGAAAACGAGGAACTCACCGTCGCCGAACTGGCTGCGGTGCTGCACCTGGCCCAGCCACGCGTGTCCACCCATCTGGCCAAACTGAAGGAAGCGGGCCTGGTCCGCGATCGCCGCGCCGGGGTCTCCGCCTACTACCGTGCCAACAATGAAGGTGATGAAGCGCAGCACGGTCTGCTCAGCTCGCTGCGCGCCAGCATCGACGACGCCTTGCTGCGCGAGGATGCCGCACGCCTGCCCGGCGTGCTGGCCAACCGCGCCCGCGAGGAAGGCTGGGCCGATACCGTCGCCGGCGACATGGAGCGCCATTATTCGCCCGGCCGCACCTGGGAGACGCTGGCCCGTTCACTGCTGCAATTGCTGGGTACCGGCGACGTGCTGGACATCGCTTCCGGCGATGGCATCACGGCCGAACTGCTGGCGCCGCATGCGCATTCGATCGTCTGCGTCGATTCCAGCGAGCGGGTGGTCGAGGCCGCCGCCAAGCGGCTGCGGGCGTTCCCCAACGTGCGCGTGATCGAGGGCGACATGCATGCGCTGGAACTGGGCGAACAACGCTTCGACCTGGTGCTGATGCTGCATGCGCTGACCTATGCCGAACACCCCGCCAAGGCGGTCGCCGAGGCCGCACGCCTGCTGCGCCCCGGTGGTCGACTGCTGGCGGTGACGCTGGGCCAGCACGACCACGGCAAGGCGGTCGAGCCGTTCGATCACCGCAATCTCGGCTTCAGCAGCGAACAGTTGGATGGCTACGCGCGGGCCGCCAAACTTGACGTATTGAGTTGCACCCGGCTCAGCCGCGAACGCAAGGCGCCGCATTTTGAAGTGATCAGCCTGCTCGCGCGCAAGCCGGACTGAGCAAGCCCGATCAAGCAAGCCGGACAGCGGCCGATCCATTCGTTTCACCAGGAAATCCCATGAGCACCCTGCCCTGGCTCCACCCCGAACGCGTCGCCCTGCTGGAGCAGGCGCTGCGCCAGCGCATCCTGATCCTCGATGGCGGCATGGGCACCATGCTGCAGGCGCACGAGCTGGACGAGGGCGGCTTTCGCGGCGAGCGCTTCGAGCATGGCCATGACGGCCATGCCCACGCGCACGATCATCCCGGCTGCGACCTCAAGGGCAACAACGACCTGCTCACGCTGACCCGACCGGACATCATCCGCGGCGTGCACGACGCCTATCTCGAAGCCGGCGCCGACCTGATCGAAACCAATACCTTCAATTCCACCCGGATCAGCCAGGCCGACTACCAGCTGCAGCAGCTGGCGCACGAGCTGAACCTCGAAGGCGCCCGGCTCGCCCGTGCCGCCTGTGACGCGATGACGGCGAAGACGCCGGAAAAGCCGCGCTTCGTGATCGGCGTGCTGGGCCCCACCAGCCGCACCGCCTCGCTGTCACCGGACGTCAACGACCCGGGTTTCCGCAACGTCACCTTCGAGGAGCTGGCAGAGAACTACACCGAATCCGCCAACGGCCTGATCGAGGGCGGCGCCGACGTGATCATGGTCGAAACGATCTTCGACACGCTGAACGCCAAGGCCGCCCTGTTCGCGCTGAGCGAGTTGTTCCACCAGCGCGGCGCACGGATGCCGGTGATGATCTCCGGCACCATCACCGACCGCTCCGGCCGCACCCTGTCCGGCCAGACTGCCGAGGCGTTCTATTACTCGGTGCGCCACGCGCGACCGCTGTCGGTAGGCTTCAACTGCGCGCTCGGTGCCGATGATCTGCGCCCGCATATCCAGACCCTGGCGAATCTCGCCGAGAGCTACGTCAGCACGCATCCGAACGCCGGCTTGCCGAATGCCTTCGGCGAGTACGACGAGACGCCCGAGCACATGGCCAGCGTGATCGGCGGGTTTGCCCGCGATGGTCTGCTGAACCTGGTTGGCGGCTGCTGCGGCACCACCCCGGCGCATATCAAGGCGATTGCCGAGGCCGTGCGCGATTGCGCGCCACGGGCGTTGCCCGTGCGTGACGCGGAGGCCGCATGAACGCGCCTTTGCTCCTCCCCCTGCTCGCAGGGGGAGGTCGGGAGGGGGTAAAGCTCTTGACCTTCATCTCAAAAGCCAGATCAAAAGCTTTACCCCTCCCCAGCCCTCCCCTGCAAGCAGGGGAGGGGGTAATTGCATGGTGTCGCCACTCATGAACACCCGTCACACCCGCCTGTCCGGCCTCGAACCACTGGTCATCACGCCCGACCTGCTGTTCATCAATGTCGGCGAGCGCACCAATGTCACCGGCTCGGCGCAGTTCAAGAAGCTGATCAAGGAAGACCGCTACGACGAAGCCGTCGAAGTCGCCCGCCAGCAGGTCGAGAACGGCGCGCAGATCATCGACATCAACATGGACGAGGGCCTGATCGACTCCGAGGCGGCGATGACCCGCTTCGTCAACCTGATCTCGTCCGAGCCCGACATCGCCCGCGTGCCGTTCATGATCGACTCGTCCAAGTGGACGGTGATCGAGGCCGGCCTGCGCTGCCTGCAGGGCAAGGGCATCGTCAACTCGATCTCGATGAAGGAAGGCGAAGCGGCGTTCCTTGAGCAGGCGCGCAAGGTGCAGCAGTACGGCGCCGCCGCCGTGGTGATGGCGTTCGACGAGCAGGGCCAGGCCGACACCTGCGAGCGCAAGGTGGAAATCTGTTCGCGCGCCTACGAGTTGCTGACGAAGGAACTCGACTTCCTGCCCGAAGACATCATCTTCGACCCGAACATCTTCGCCATCGCCACCGGCATCGAGGAACACAACAACTATGCGGTGGATTTCATCGAGGCCACCCGCGAACTGAAAAGACGTTTCCCGGATTGCCACATCTCCGGCGGCGTCTCCAACGTGTCGTTCTCGTTCCGCGGCAACAACATCGTGCGCGAGGCGATCCACTCGGTGTTCCTGTACCACGCGATCCGCGCCGGCATGGACATGGGCATCGTCAACGCCGGCGCGCTGACGATCATGGACGACATCGACCCGCCGCTGCGCGAGCGCGTCGAGGACGTGGTGCTCAATCGCCGCGACGATGCCACCGAGCGGCTGCTGGAGATCGCCGACAACTACAAGGGCAAGCGTGGCGAAGCGGTGGTCGAGACGCTGGCCTGGCGTGAGCAGCCCGTGCGCGAGCGGCTCAGCCACGCGCTGGTGCACGGCATCGACCAGTACGTGGTCGAGGACACCGAAGAAGCACGGCAGATGTCATCGCGCCCGCTCGACGTGATCGAAGGCCCGCTGATGGACGGCATGAACGTGGTCGGCGACCTGTTCGGCGCCGGCAAGATGTTCCTGCCGCAGGTGGTGAAATCCGCCCGCGTGATGAAGAAGGCGGTGGCCTACCTGCTGCCGTACATCGAGGCGGAGAAGCTGCGCACCGGCGACATGGGCAAGAACAACGGCAAGATCATCATGGCCACGGTCAAGGGCGACGTGCACGACATCGGCAAGAACATCGTCGGCGTGGTACTTCGCTGCAACAACTTCGAGGTGATCGATCTGGGCGTGATGGTGCCCGCGCAGAAGATCCTGGAAACCGCGATCGCCGAGAACGCCGACATGATCGGCCTGTCCGGCCTGATCACGCCATCGCTGGAGGAGATGAGCCAGGTCGCGCGCGAGATGCAGCGGCAGGATTTCCACATCCCGCTGCTGATCGGCGGTGCCACCACCTCGCGCGCGCATACCGCGCTGAAGATCGAGCCGCACTACAAGGCCGGCACGGTCTGGGTGAAGGACGCCTCGCGGGCCGTCGGCGTGGCGCAATCACTGGTCAGCAAGGACCTGGTCGAGGACTTCCTGGCGAAAGTGCGCGCCGACTACGCCGACGTGCGCGAACGTCATCGCAACCGCGGCCCCGGCAAACAGCTGGTGTCGCTGGAGAAGGCGCGCGCGCAGCGCTTCCGCTGCGACTGGGCCAGTTACGATCCGCCGCAGCCGAACCGGCCTGGCGTTACCGTGCTCGACGACTACGACCTGTCGACCATCCGCCGCTACATCGACTGGACGCCGTTCTTCCAGGCATGGGAACTGGCTGGCCACTACCCAGCCATCCTCACCGACGAAATCGTCGGTAGCCAGGCCAGCGAACTGTTCCGCGACGCGCAGGCGATGATGGACAGGATCGTCGCCGAGAAATGGCTCACCGCGCGCGCCGTGATCGGCCTGTGGCCGGCCGCCAACATCGGCGACGACGTCGAGGTCTATACCGACAGCAGCCGCAGCGCGCGCCTCGCCACCTTGCGCAGCCTGCGCCAGCAGGCCGACAAGCCGTCCGAACGCCCCAACCTGTGCCTCGCCGATTTCATCACGCCGAAGGAGTTCGCCAAGCCGGACTGGATCGGCGGCTTCGCGGTCACCGCCGGCCTCGGCATCGAGCAACACCTGGCGCGTTTCCAGGCCGACTACGACGACTACTCCTCGATCATCCTCAAGGCGCTGGCCGATCGCCTCGCCGAAGCGTTCGCCGAACACATGCACGAACGCGTGCGCAAGGAGTTCTGGGGTTTCGCGCCGCAAGAGATACTCGACAACGACGCGCTGATCGCCGAGAAATACCGTGGCATCCGCCCGGCACCCGGCTATCCGGCCTGCCCCGACCACACTGAAAAAACCACCCTGTTCGCCTTGCTCGACGTCACCAAAAACACCGGCATCGAACTCACCGAAGGCTTCTCGATGTACCCGGCCGCCGCGGTCTCCGGCTGGTACTACTCGCACCCGGACAGCCAGTACTTCGTGGTCGGCCGACTCGGCAAGGAACAGGTCGAGGATTACGCCAGGCGCAAGGGCTGGACCCTTGCCGAAGCCGAGCGCTGGCTCGCCTCCAACCTCGACTACGACCCCGAATAGCCTTGTAGGAGCGCGCACCTCACGCCGTGGCATCACCGGTGATGTCATTCTTGTGATGACGCAGATGCACGATCAGGTTGTAGATCGAGACAAACACCGGGAAGAAGTTCGAGATGATGCCCACCGAGTCGTTCTTGCCCAGGGTGAAGTACGCCAGCAACAACACGCTGCCGCATACCGACAACCACCAGAATGCCAGCGGCATCACCACCCGCTTGTACTTGCGCGTGTAATACAGCTGCACGAACCAGCGGCTGGTGAACAGCAAGGTGCCGGTGAAGCCGACCATTTTCCACGGTGTCAATTCGAACCGCTGCAGCGCGTGGAGGATGGGAGCGAGGTGGGTACTGAGAAAGTCCATGACGGCGCGCTTTGGCTGAAGGCAGGGGCGCAAGTCTAGCAAGCCCGCCCCGGGGCGCCGTGACCACCGACCGCGCCGCCGCGGCGAAAGGCATTGACCCGCTCCGCGACTATCCCTAAAATTGCGCGTTCTCGGCGGGCGATTAGCTCAGCGGTAGAGCACTGCCTTCACACGGCAGGTGTCGCAAGTTCGATCCTTGCATCGCCCACCACATCCGGATTCACGTCTGAAGCCATCCGCAGGGATGGCTTCTTTCGTTTGTGCCCGGGCAAGGCGCGGGGTCACCCAGGGCCACTCGTCTCCATCGGTTCACTCGGCCATCCGGCTGTTTTCAGGCCGCGGCCATCGCCGTCTTGCCCACATGTAAAATGGCGGTTTTTCAAACAACTATGGCGCAAGTTCCTCAACGGCAAGCTCCTCGACGGAGCGCGGTCCGCGGCCCGATCTTCATTCGCCTGCTGGCGAACCTGGCGGACGTTGACGTTGCGCCATCCACGCCATCGCTGGCGGACCGGCTGGGCCAGTGGCTCGACTGGAGCCATGCGATCGCCTTGTCCACTTCGCTTGACGGCGCGCCGCCGGCGGCGGATCCCGCGGCATCCCGCTCCGACAGCGCCGAACAGGACGAATGCGCGCGCATGCGCAGCTCGCTGACCCGTTCCATCACTGGCGACCGTGCACTGGCCGTCGCCGGGCACCACGGGAAGGCGCAGGCGGAGGAAGTTCGCGCGCAGGAAGCGGTGGACTACGCGGTGTTCCGCCAGCACTACGTGTTGCTCCAGCGCTCGATGCAGGCAGCCACCGGCAACCTGCGCGGACGTCTGCGCGATGCGCTGGTGCCGAGGTCGGCCGGGATGGCACGGCTGGCTGCGGTGGACGCCGCGATGGAGGCGGCACTGAGTCCGCGCGAGCAGGCGTTGCTGGCCCGGGTGCCCGGATTGCTCGGGGGACATTTCGAGCGTTTGCAGCAGGCCGGGCAAAAGGGCCTTGCCGATGCAGCGGCCACCAAGGAAGCCGCATCGACATCGCCGCGGACGTGGCTGGACGTGTTTCGCAAGGACATGCAGAGCGTGCTGCTGGCCGAACTGGATGTTCGTTTTCAACCGATCGAAGGCCTGCTTGCAGCGCTTCGCACCCGCTAACTGGGAAGTCATGTTCAGAAATTTTCTCTATCTCGGTGTGTTCCTGGCAGGTCTTGCCGTCGTGTGCTGGATCGGTGCGGGCTATGTCGGTTCCAACCCACCCGGCGTGATCGTCGCGCTGCTGATCGGCGCGTGTTATCTGGCCGGCGGCCTGGAACTGCATCGCTATCGGCAGGCCACGACCACCCTGACGCAAGCGGTGGCGGACCTGGCGGCACCGCCGCCCCGCCTGCCTGACTGGATCGACCAGCTGCATCCGGACCTGCGCAACGCGGTGCGCCTGCGCATCGAAGGGGCGCGCGCGGCCCTGCCCGTGCCGGTGTTGACGCCGTATCTGGTGGGCCTGCTGGTATTGCTCGGCATGCTGGGCACCCTGCTGGGCATGATGGCAACCCTCAGGGGCACCGGCATGGCGCTGGAAAGCGCCGCCGATCTGCAGGCCATTCGTGAATCGCTGGCCGCACCGGTGAAGGGCCTGGGCTTTGCGTTCGGCACCTCGATCGCGGGCGTGGCCAGCTCGGCCATGCTCGGCCTGCTTTCGGCGCTGTGCCGACGCGAGCGGCTGCAGGCGGTGCAACGGCTGGACGCGAAAATCGCCACGACGCTGCGCATCCATTCGCAGAGCCACCAGCGCGAGGAAACCTTCAAGCTGCTGCTGCAGCAGACCGAGTTGATGCCGACCCTGGTCGATCGTCTGCAGGCGATGATGGCGGCCATCGAGCAACAGAACGTGGCCGCGAGCGATCGCCAGCTGGCCGGCCAGGAAGCCTTCCATGCCCGGACCGAAGCCACCTATACGCGGCTCGCCGCTGCGGTGGAGACATCCTTGAAAGAGAGCGTTGCCGAGAGCGCCAGCGCCGTCGGCGCGGCACTGCAACCGGTCATGGCAGCGACGATGGCCGCTCTCGCCCGCGAAACCGCCGCGCTGCACGGCACCGTGACGCAAGCCGTGCAGCGCCAGCTGGACGGCATGTCGAGCGGACTGGAGACGACCACCACGAACCTGGCCGAACGCTGGAACGAGGCGCTGGCGGAGCACCGCCGCTCGAACGACGCATTTGCGCAGGACCTGCGCAACTCGCTGGATCGCTATGCCGACACCTTCGAGCAACGCTCGACCGGCCTGCTGCAGGATGTCTCCAGCCACCTCGACGCCACCGCGCACAGCGCGGCAGAGGCGTGGACCGCCGCGCTGTCGCATCAGGCAGCGCTCAACCGGGATCTGGCGGCCGGCAACCAGCAGGCGTTGACGTCCACCGCGGCAAGCTTCGAGGCACACGCCGCAACGCTGCTGCGCCTCGTGCAGCAGTCGCATGCCGAGGTGCAGGCCAGGCTGGAAGCGCGGGATGCCGAACGGTTGGCCACGTGGAGTGCATCGCTCGGCTCGATGACCGACGCGCTGGGCGCGCAATGGGAGCAGGCCGGCGAGCAAGCCGCCCGCCGGCAGCATGACATCTGCGACACCCTGGCGCGCACCGCGCACGACATCTCGGCACAGACCAGGGCCCACGCCAGCGACACCATCGCCGAAATTTCGCGACTGGTGCAGGCCGCGTCCGAAGCACCCCGGGCGGCGGCCGAGGTGGTCGCCGAACTGCGCCAGAAGCTTTCCGACAGCATGGTCCGCGACAACGCCATGCTGGACGAGCGCAGCCGCCTGATGGCCACGCTCGACACCCTGCTCGATGCGGTGAACCACGCATCCACCGAGCAACGGGCGGCGGTCGATGCCTTGCTGGGCACCTCGGCGGATCTGCTGGAACGGGTCGGCAGCCGCTTCACCGACCACCTCGAAGCGGAAACCGGCAAGCTCGGCGTGGTCGCCGCCCAGGTCAGCGGCAGTGCGCTCGAGGTGGCCAGCCTGGGCGAAGTCTTCGGCGTGGCAGTGAAGACGTTTGGCGAATCGAACGACATGCTGATGGATCGGCTGCAGGGCATCCAGGAAGCGCTGGACAAATCGCTGGCACGCAGTGACGAGCAACTGGCCTACTACGTCGCGCAAGCGAGGGAGGTCATCGAGCTGAGCACGCTGTCACAGCAGCAGATCATCGAGGAAATGCAGCAGCTCGCCGGCCAGCGCGCGGCCACCCTGGCGGGAAGCGCATGAGCGAGGAGATCGATGGCGTCGAGGAATCGACGGCGCCGATCTGGGCCGCCTTCGGCGACCTGATGTCGGTGCTGCTGGGCGTGTTCGTGCTGATCCTGGTGGGCGTAATCGGCATGCAACTGCAACTGTCGAACCGGCTGCAGGAAGAGGTCAGGCAGCGGCAAGCCGAAGCACAGCGTCGGATCACCCTGGAGCAGGCGCTGGCGGTGCCGCTGGCCGCCGGTCGCGTCACCCTGGTCAACGGCCGCATCGGCATACGCGGCAGCGTGTTGTTCGCGCTGAACTCCGATCAGCTGCAACCGGAAGGGCGCGAGTTGCTGAAGAGCCTGGCCGCACCGCTTTCCGCCTACCTCACTTCGCGCGATGAAATCCTTATGGTGAGCGGCTTCACCGACGACCGCCAGGTGCGCGACGGCAACCGCCAATTCGCCGACAACTGGGAGCTGTCCGCCGAGCGTGCATTGACCGTGACCCGCGCGCTGATCGCCGAAGGCTTGCCGGCCTCCTCGATCTTCGCCGCCGCGTTCGGCTCGCAACAGCCGGTAAGCCCGAACGTCGATGACGCGGCACGGGCACGCAACCGGCGCGTGGAAATTTCACCGGTTCCCCGACAGCCCGCGACGGCGACGACGCATGAGTGATGCCGGCGCGCGTACCCGGGGAATACTCGACGCATGGCGCGACCGGCACGCCGATCGCCTGAACCCGGTTCGATTCCATGTCATCGAGACGCTGCAGCAATGCGCCATGGATCACGTCGGCGCGGCGCGCCGCATTCTGGATGAGCGGCTGGACCGACTGATCGATGCGTACGCCAGGGATCTGCAACAGTCGACCTGCCACGCCAACCCTGTCGAAAGCGCGACGACACCCTGCCCGCGTGCGCGCGGCGCGCTCGGCGACCTGGTCGATGAGCTGGCCACGCGCGCCGCGGCGCGCAGCGACAGTCGGGCCACTCGCCATGCTGCCGCGACGCCCGCCAGCTTTCCCGTCTTGCCGGCGCTCGACGAGTTCCGGGGAATCTGGTCGCGGGTGCGCGCGCAAAGCCAGCTGCGCCAATCGCTCGAACAGATTCCCACCGATGCCGGCCCGCTCAACTCCGGCAGCCTCGTCCACCGTTCACTGACGCTCATGCGCGAGCTTTCGCCTGGCTATCTCCAGCATTTTCTGGCCTACGTCGATGCCCTGGCATGGCTGGAGCAGCTGCAGGACGGTGGCGCGCTCGGCGGCCGGGAAGGCCCGCGCGGCACAAGCTCCGGAAAGCGCACCCGCGGCAAGGACCGCAGTCAGGCCGAGTGAAGCCGGCCTTGTTCCGGCAAGCTCCGGCGCACGCCTGTGCCACGCAGGTGGCTCAGCAATCCTCTTGGCCGAGCACGTGCTCGACCAGCAGCGCGAGAAAAACATCGCGCTGGCGACGATAGGACGGATCCAGCGGGCCACCCATCGCCGCCGCGTGCATCGCCTGGTGGCTCATGTTCAGCGCGGCACCCAGACCGGCGCCATGCAGATATTCGCCCGGATCGCAGCTGCCCTCGGCGTGCCTGGCCCAGAACGTCGGCTCGGCCGGCAGTGCAATGAACTGTTCCTCCCAGCGCAATTCGCCGGCCAGCGCCCCGAGGCCGGTTCGCGGCCCGCCTCGGTGCGGCTCGTGCCGATAGCTGTCCAGCCAGCCCGGCAATGCGGTGCGCGGCATCGGCCGGGCCAGTGCATAGCCCTGGCCGAAGTCCGCGCCGAGAATTGCCGCCGCCTCGACCAGGTCGGCCGACTCCAGCCCTTCGACCACCACTTCAAGTTGCAGGTCGTGGCCGATGCGGATCAGCTGACGGATGAAGCGCAAGGTGTTCAGCGGATCCTGCCGTGCCTGCAGCACGATGGCCTGGTCGATCTTGATCCGGTCAAACGGCCACTGGCGCAGGCGGATCAACGAGCTGTAGCCAGCGCCCAGGTCGTCTTCGACCAGACGCACGCCCAGCGCCCTCAGCGACTGCATGCCCGGGCCCTGCAGCACCACATCGTGCTCGGTGCCGATCGGCGACTCGAGGATCTCCAGCAGCAACGCACTGGCCGGGCAACCGCTGCGGGCGAGCTCGGCCGCCATCGCCTCGGCATAGCGCACGTCTTCCAGTGCCGCCGCCGGCACATTCACCGACAGGTCCAATGTTTGCCCGGACTGCCGCAGCCATTCGCGACAGGCCACCGCCTGGCCCACGCCATGACGGAACAGCGCGAGCAGATCGTCGGCACCCAGCGCGGGCAGGAAACGTGCCGGCGCCAGCAGCTCGCCGCTGTCGTCACGCAATCGCGCCAGCGCCTCGAACTCGGCGACATGGCCGTCGGCCAGCCGGACCAGCGGCTGGTAATGCATCTGCAACGCATCGGTCGCGATCATCGCGCGCCAGCGCTCGCGCACGAAGAACGGCAGCAGCTCGGTGCCCTGCCGCGGCGGCGCCAGGCGCGCCAGCGCGAGGTCCAGCACGGTCTTGAGCTGATCAACGAAGGCCTGTTGGTCCTCACCCTGGAAGCCACCGGCATACGGGCTGTACAGGGTGAGCAGGACCGCCGGCGTGGCCGGTACCGGCGACAGCGGAATCGCCACGTTGGAAACCACGCCCAGGCTCAACGCGATGTCGCGCCAGCCGGCCATCAGCGGATCGCTGCCATAGTGGGTGCAGCGCTGGATGCTGGCGCTGCGCCAGGCGCGTCCGCTCGGCCCCTCGCCGTCCGGGCTGCCGGCCTGTACGCGGATCGGCACGGCCTTGCCGGTACCCAGCGCGTGCAGGTATTCGGCGAACGCCGTGCCGGCCACCGCCTCGTAGGTCAACTCGCCCGACGGGTCCGGCCGCCCCACCGCGCAGGCGGCGATTTCCCGGTGCGTTACCAGCGCGTCCACCACGCCCTGGATGAGTTCCAGATAGCCTTCGGCCGACCACGCCAGCGCATTGATCCGGCCCAGCAACGCCACCCGGCGACGCTGCAGCTCGCGCATGCTCTCCAGCTGCCATTGCCGCTCCATGCCCAGGCGCTGCAACAGGATGGCCAGCGCGCGGCGATCGAGCGGACCGGTACCGCCCAGCTGCGCCGCCAGGATGTCCCGCAGCTGCTCGATCGCCTCGAGCAACCAGACCTCCTCCAGCCCGCAGCCGGCATGAAACAGCCCGGTACGGCTGGCCCGCGCACGATGGGCGTCCACATCCAGATCCGATCCCAGCAGAATGTGCAGGTGGCGCAGGACATGACTCTGCAAGGCCTCCAGCTCGTCAGCGGGAAGCACATCGAGCAACCTGGCGATCCCTTCGTGCTGGCGCAAGCCGGCGTGGAATTGCGCCACCACTTCCGGCAACTGCGGCTCCCAGATGTCGCGGCACGCGCGCAGCAGAGCACCGGCATGGTGGCCATAGGGTGCGGCGATGGCGTCCAGCTCACCGGGGTGATCCACCAGGCCATCGGGCAGCGCCATGCCCCACCAGCGCGAGCGGTATCGCTTGCGTGCCTTGACCTGGTACATCGCCTGATCGGCCCGCCGCAGCAATTGCTCGCCGGTGGCGATCGTCTCGCTGGAATACATCGCGATCCCCAGGCTGGCACCGATCGAAAACACGTCGCCGTCGAGCCGCAGCGGTTGGCGCAGGCTGACATCGACGCGTTCGAGCAAGTCATCGAGATCGGACTCGTGCTCCAGGTCGCCGAACACCAGCACGAACTCGTCGCCACCCAGTCGCGCCACGTAATCGCCGGCGCGAAGCACCTGCCGGAAGCGGTTGGCGACCTCCATCAGGATGCGATCGCCCACCGCGTGACCATGCCGGTCGTTGATCGGCTTCAGGTCATCCAGGTCAAGCAGGCCTACCGCCACCTGGCGGCCGTGCAGGCGGGTCTGCATCAATACCGTGTCGAGGTACTGATCCAGCGCGCGCCGATTGGGCAGGCCGGTGAGGTCGTCGTGCAACGCAAGGTAAGTCTGCCGCTGTTGCTCCTGCAGCAAGGCATGGCGTTGCGCATGCTGCCGCAGCGCCAGCCCGGTGGCGTCGGCGATCTCGTCCAGCAGGCGGCACATCTCGTCGTCGAACGCATCGGGCTCGACCGTGGCCACGACAAACACGCCTGCCGCCACCCGCCTGCTGCCCGCCTCATTCGGCTGGGAAAACAGCGGCCAGCAACCCATCGCCCCGGCATGTTCCTGCAACTCGGGGCGCCAGTTGCCAGCCGCCTGCGCGGGATCGAGCGGGCGCCGGCGGATCACCGGAGCGCCCTGCATGAAGGCCAGCGTGGGCGCCAGCACGAGGGCGCCTTCCGGGTGCTGCGGCGGCGTGGGCAAGTCAAGCATGATGTCCGCGATGGGACCGACCAGGGCCACCCGGCGCAGCATGCCGTCGCTGCCATCGGCAGCAAATACGTCGACCGCAGCAGCGCCGGCGATGTCGGCCAGGGCTTGCGCCAGCGTGCGATAGACCGCCTCGGGGTCGGGCTGCTCCAGCAGCGCGCGCTGGATGGTGCGCTGCGCATCGCGGTAACGACTCATCCGCTGGCTGCGCTCGAGCAGCAGATGGTGATCCCAGAAGCGGGCCAGTTCATCGACCAGCCGCTGCGCCCAATCGAGCAACTCCGCGCTCAGGCTCGGGCCGTCGTCACCGGAATAGGCGGCCAGCACCAGTTGGCCGTGATCGCGCGTCCTCGACGCGGCCACGATGCAGGAGCCGAAGCCATAGGGCAGCGCAGCCTCCCGCCACGGCAGGAATTCCGGTGCGTCCACCGGGGTGGCCCGCGCCACTTCCTGTCGCAACACGATACCCACCGGACCGTTACCGGCAGGCTGGCCGGCATCCGCGCTGAGCCGCAGCGCCTTGGCATACCCCGCCGCGGGACCGGCCGCCGCCAAGACCTCCACGGCATCGCTTGCCGGCTCGCGTCGTCCGATCCAGACCAGCGGAAGATTCATCGTCGAGGCGAGGATCCCGGCGATGGTGACCAGCATGCCGAGGCGATCCCGATCGGGGTTGGCATGCAGCAACGCGAGGGTTTCCGCGACGCTCCGATAGAAGCGTTCCCTGAGTGCAGCGCGAGCATGCTCCTGATTGTCCATACGATCGCCCATTCCCCCCCACCCATGAACAATCCATCGCCAGACTACTTCAGCACGGATGCAAACAGGAAATCCACCTCGCCAGCGAACCGCTCTCGCATGAGCGCGCTGGCGGGCGATGCTCTTCTTACTGGATTCGGGATTCGGGAATCGGGATGACCAGACGTTCGTCTGTTGAAAGCCGGGATTCGCAAGAGCACCGTGCGCCAGCGGGCTCCTGCCACCGATTTGAGCGGGCGCGCTTCAGGCCGATGGCGCGGGGGCCGCGCAGCCCAGCGCGCGCCGGGTCATCAGCTCGCGTTCGCGCCGGTTCATGGTCAGCGCCGCCGCCCGTTCGAAGGCGATCCGGGCCTCGCCGTGGCGACCCATCCGCTCAAGCAGATCACCGCGCACCGCCTGCAGCAGGTGATACCGCTGCAGACTTGGCTCATCGGTCAAGGCATCGACCAGTTCCAGACCGGCAGCGGCGCCTGCGGCCATGCCGACGGCCACCGCACGGTTCAACTCGACGATCGGTGACCCCGTCACCGCAGCAAGCCGGGCGTACAACTCGGCGATTTGTGGCCAGTCGGTCTGCGCGGCGTCCGCCGCTCGCGCATGGCAGGCGGCTATCGCCGCCTGCAGCGCGTAATGGCCGTCTGCGCCACCCAGCAAACGGGCCTGCTCCAGGCCGGCAAGTCCGCGGCGTATCTGCAGGTGGTCCCACAACAGGCGATCCTGTTCGAGCAGCAGGATCGGCTCGCCCTGCGCATCCACGCGCGCATCCGCACGCGAGGCCTGGATCTCCATCAGCGCCACCAGCCCGTGCACCTCGGCTTCGCCCGGCATCAGCCCGGCCAGCACCCGGCCCAGCCGCAAGGCATCCTCGCACAGCGCCGGCCGCATCAAGTCATCGCCTGCCGTGGCCGAGTAACCCTCGTTGAAAATCAGGTAGATCACCCCGAGCACCGACGACAAACGCTGCTGCAGCTCATCGCCGCGCGGCACCTCATAAGCCACCGCGGCCTTGGCCAGGCTGCGCTTGGCGCGCACGATGCGCTGCGCGACGGTCGGCTCGGGGATCAGGAAGGCACGGGCAATTTCGTCGGTGCTGAGGCCGCCGAGCAGGCGCAGGGTCAGCGCCACGCGCGCCTCCATCGACAGCAGCGGATGGCAGGCGACGAAGATCAGCCGCAGCAGGTCATCGCCGAACGGATCATCCAGCGCCGCCTCGACCGCGGATTGCGCATGTTCCTGTTCGTGCTCGAGCTCATGCACCAGTTGCGCGTGCTTGCGTTCGAGCAGCTTGCTGCGGCGCAGGCGGTCGATCGCGCGGCGCTTGGCCGTGGTCATCAGCCACGCACCGGGATTCTCCGGCACGCCCGCGCGCGGCCACTGTTCCAGCGCCACCACCAGCGCGTCCTGCGCCAGCTCCTCGGCCAGGCCGACGTCGCGCAGCATGCGGGTAAGGCTGGCAATCAGCCGCGACGACTCGGTTCGCCAGACAGTGTCGATCGCGCGGTGGGTGTCGGCTTGGCTCATTGCCGTCGATCAAAGCATTGCAACGGCGGCAGCGCAACAGTCCGTCCCTGCCGCAACGCCCACTCACCGCCCCACAGGATGGTCCAGACCGTCACCTGCATCGAACGTGACCCGGTAGCTGCCTTGCCTGTGGGATGAAGCGACTGACTGTGACGTCCAGAAACAAGCCGGCCTTCCGCGGCTTGCAACGGAAGGCCGGCGAGGCATCACGATCGAATGGCGCAAGCGGCCAGCCCGGCGGCTGGCACGCACTGCGTCACCAACAGGAGCCCGGCTCAGTGCCGTCGGCGTCGCGCTTGCCGGTCTGGTCCACCGAAAGCATGCCGCACTTGGTGTCATTGGTTGCCTGGATGCCTTGCGGCGTGGCCGTCACGACATAGGCGGAGACGCTCACCGATGCTGCCGGCAGGGCGTACTGGTAGAAGCGGCCGGTCTGCTGGTTGCCGGCGCAATCCAGGTTCGCCGCGACGAGGCTGTTGTCGTTGCCCGCACCGTCGTTGTTGTAGCGAAGGTGGGTGGTGTAGTACCGCTCCATGTAATTCGCGTACTCCGACAGGCAGCCTTCGGCCGCCACCCGCCGGGTCTTGGTGATGTACTTGCTGTAGATCGGCCAGGCGATCGCCGCGAGAATCGCGATGATCACCACCGCGATCATCAACTCCATCAGGGTAAATCCCGCACTGCGTCCCGCGACCCGCCGCCGGCGGATGATGGCCGGCGATCCGTGGGCGGCGGTAGCAACATCCGGGTCGTGCAGCGGCGGCAAGCTGCTTTCATTCGACAAGAGCGATTTCATCATTCCTTCCTTTACTGGGTGATCAGCTCTCGCCAGGAAACACGCTGGATATTGCCGGTCGAGCTCGAGGTCTTGATGCTGCTGGTCGAGCCATTGTCGAAGCTGGTCAGCATGGTGCTGCCGACGAAGATCGGGTTGTTCGGCAGCGAACTGAAACCGATGCCCGCCGCCGGCGTACCGCTTACCGAATCGGACGAATCAATCTTGCCATCGGCATTGCGATCGAAGAAGTTCGCCGTCGGATTGGTTCCGGTGAACGGATCCAGCGCCATGATCCAGCCACTTCCTGACGGGTTGCACGGATCGGTGGCCTTCGGGATGCGCGTGGTGCCAAGCAAGAGATTGCCCTGGAACTGGTTGGGCGTGACCATCCGCTCGCCCTGCTGCACGGCAGCACCCGCCGTACCTGTCGGCGACAGCAGGTCGATGTACCAGCCCGATTTTCCAGTGATCGCGACGCTGTCCGCCGCGGCCTGCGCCAGCGTCGTCACGGTGCGACCGTTGCCCACTTCGGCAGTTATCGAGCGCTTGACCAGATTGTCGGCACGGGTCGAGGCGGAAGTCACCGCCAGCCCGCTGGTGCCGGATTGCACGATCAGTCCATACCAGCTCTGCGTATTCAGGTTGGACAGGTCGGTCGTGGTCAGGTACTGGCCGGTGCCGAAGAACACCCAGGTATTGCCGGTGGCCGGGTCCTTGCCCGCCAGCATGCCTGCAGTGATCGGCTGGGCATTGCCATCCTTGTCCTTGGCGGTGAACAGATTCACGCCGGCGCTGTCTGGCGTCGCGGTGGCATCGGTACCCGTGCTGGTGTTGAGCGCAAATGACCACACATGGCCGTTCGCATCACCGGCATAGGCCAGCGTGCTTACACCATTGCCCGATGGATCCATCCACACCGCCGGGGCAGCCAGACCGCTGGTATCAGTGGTGGCGTGCACGTGCAAGGTGCCGGTGGCGAGATCGAACTGCAGCAGGGCGGACTTGCCCTGGGCGCTGTTGTAGCCGTTGCCGATCAGTACCGACCAGGTGCCATTGGCGGTCTGCGCGATCACCGGCTTGCCGGTCATCTGGCCGATATAGCCACTGTTGCCGTCGGCGGTATTGCCATCGCCTGCCGAGCGCTCCCACAGGAACTTCACGCTGGCCGGGTCGGTGATGTCCAGCGCATAGACCGTCTTGGCCACGCCGCGCCCGGTGGTCCCCACCAGCACGGTTTTCCAACCCGGCGTGCTGCCGATATAGACATCGCTGATGGTCAACTCGCCATCGTTGAAGAAACCGTGGTCCACCGTGCCGCCGTAGTCAACGCTGGCCAGCGCGCTGACGCCTGCGGTGATCACGGCGCCTGGCAGGTAGGCAAAGTTCTCCGCGCCGGTGGCGGCATCGAAGCCATGCAGCATGCCGTCATTGGCGGCGACGTAGATCGTCCCGGCCCGACCGGCCTTGTCGCTGGCGAACTGGGAGAAGGTCGACGAACCCGTGAAAGCCTCGGTATAGAACTGGTTCGCATTCGGCGCGCCGGCATAGACCGGTTGCGAATTGACGATGTCACCGATGGCGATGTCGCGATTGCGGTAGCTGCCCTTGTTGCTCTGCTCCTTCGCGGAATCGCCGCGCAGGTAATTGATCAGATCGGCCTCGGTGGTCGCCGTTCCGGCCACACTGCTCAACGCCGTGTGCTGGGCGGTCGAAAGCGAAGGCAGCGTGCTGCCCGACATCTTGAAATCCACGAACTGACTGCCCGCTGCAGCGGCAGGATTGTAGGTCTTGATATTCCTGCTCGCGGCGGTTGGCAGCTTGGTCGAAGCCGTCCAGTCCGGACTGGTGGCGATGGCTCCAGTGGTCGAATCCACCGCCAGCGCCTTCAGGTCGCCCTTCCATTTGGCTGTCCAGTAGTTCGCCTGATAGGCCACCGTACCGGTCTGCAACTGGGTGGAATTGGCGGCCAGACTGGCGCCGGTGCCTACACGCTCGGCGGCGCGCTTCAGTGCTTCCTTCAAACCGTTGGCAAACGCATCGGGGCTGTTGGCTGAGTAAAAGCCACCGTGACCGTCGACTGCAGCATGAGCCAGGTCGGCGATGTTGTTGATTGAGTCCGCCTTGGGCTTGGGCCACACGAAACCGCTGATGGCCTTGCTGGAATCGCCGTTGGCCCAGGCAAAAACCTGGTCCATCGGAATGGCGGTCTTCTGATCCGCGTAAAGCGGAGAGAAGCCGAGGCCGAGGGTAAAGGTGGACATATGCTGCCAGAACGCCGGATCCTCAGCATTCGGGGGAACTTCATTGTCCATGTCGGACCGAAGATCGGTGGCCCAATACTTCATCGCAAAGTCGGCGAGGGTATCACTGTAACTGGCCGCTACCGTACTGGTTTGCGTGTATTTATAAGTGCATTTGCTGGACGAGAACCTGGTTGCGGCAGTGTAGCTGTAGTTTGATGCGCCTTGGGCTGCGTTGAAGGATGCCTGACAATCAGCAGAACTCAACCCGTTTTTCGAGAAGTTCTGGGTAGAGGTTGTAGTTACCGGAACACCATCCTGATAGGGGGCTGCGGGACTATAGGTATAGGTTTGACTATTGGAGCCGGTAATCTTCGTGCCCGCAGTTCCATCAACGTCGCCGATGCTTGGCGGCAAACTGCCGTTCCAGAAACCGTCTGTGGTGAGGATCGTATAGGACTGCCTGCACGCCAGCTGCTTGCTCGCAGCGGCGGTTGTGTAATCCGGATCCGACTCCATTCCCTTCCAGGGCTGGTCCGTCTGATAATACTGGCCAACGGCATCGAGCGCCGACGGCAGCGGAGTGCCGCTGCCCGGATACTCGTCCTTCAGCCAGTTCCAGAAATTGGTCTTCTGGGTTGCGGCGTACTGATTGCCGAACGGAGCCACCTCGGCGATCGTCTGGCTGTTGAAGGTCGCTGTGTCGGAAGGCAGCCCGCTGTCATTATTGCCGTTGATCGAGCCGAAGCCCACGCGGAAGGTGGTGTCCAGAGTGGAGAACGAATTCATCAGGCCACTCTTGGCCATCAGCATGCGGGTGCGATAATAAGAAAACCAGTTGGCCACGTTCTGCTGGGCAGTCGCGGAGTCGTCACAGACAGCCTTGCTGGCGCTCGGCAGCAAAGCACACGAGTTGGCAACACCAACATAATGCTGGGTATTGGCCGTGCCCGTGGTGTAGGTGAAGTAGTATTTATTCGTATATACTGTACTGGTGCATGTCGAGCCGCTCAGGGAATCACCACTATTGCAGGAGTAGCTGGAGAACGTAGCTGTTGCATCGACTATCTGATTCTTATTTGGACTGAATAACTTCTTGCATTGGGTGGTGTTGTAGGTGCCGTATCCCGACGGACACGTATATGTATAGTTCTTGGTCGCGTCATAGGTCGGATACGTCACGATGGTGAACATCGTGTAATACGGAAAGTTGCGGGCGTAATAGGTATTGCCGCCCGAAAATGTCGTGATGTCGACCTTGCTGGTATCCCGGAATCCATCCTTGAAGGCGCTGGTCAGACTCGGCGACGCGGCATAGCTGGTGCCGTCCGCCTTCGGCGGCGGTGAATACGTCGTGTTCGGGCTGTAGTAGACGCCATTGAGACTCGCGTTGCGCAGCCCGTCGTCGGTGGTGTCTGGCAGATAGCCCCAGTCAGGCATGTAGTCCCAGTCCATCGAGCCGGAGTCATCCAGCATCAACACCACGTTAGGTGGCAGCGAGCGCTGGATGATCAGCGGCGCCTGGTCCACCTTGACCGCAGCCAGGGCCGGCGTGTAGACCGCACCCAGCATCCAGATCGACAAACCGGTGTACAGCAGGCGGCTCAGGAAGCTGCCGGGTTTGCTGCTTGGACGGAATGATGTGTTCATGACGGTAGCGCTCTCGAAGGATGCGTCATGGAAAGGCCCATACGCCGATGTGAAGGTGAAGCGGCAGGTCAGCCCTGCTTGATCATGGATTGCAGCACCACCACGGCGCGGTCGCCGACCTCGGCGGGATTGCCGCTGCGCGCGGTGACGCGGTAATACACCGAGGTGGTGGACGTACCCTGCGCACCGTAGTTATGCGCATTGGCGCTCTGGCCGTAGCCAGTGCTGGTGCTGGGGTCGTACCAGTTGCCCATGTTCTCGATCACGTACTGCGGCTGGCTGACGGCCAGGCTGCTTTTCGCGAACAGGCCCGCACCGGTGCCCGAGGTGACGGTGACGATCTTGGTTTGATCCAGGTTGGGGTCGTCGAACGGGTTGCCCTGGCAATACACGCCACCGGCCTGGCAGTTGCGGGCAATGTCACCCGGGTTGCCTGCCACCCGCGCCTGTGCGGCGCGCATCGCTGCCTCGGCACTCTGGAAGGCGATCTGCCGGTCGAACTGGTTCGACGCCATCCGCTGCTGCATGATCGTCCCGCGTACGGCAGCCAGGCCAACCAGGGTGATCACGATCAGCAGCAACAAGGCCACCACCAGGGCTACGCCATTCTGGTGTCGCAGCGAAGCGGAGGAACTGGATAGACGGACGGAAGTCATGTCATAGCACCCGGTTGCGCACGGTGGTGGTGGCAGTGAAGGATCGCGAGATCGGCTTGGCATCGACACCGGACTTCTTGTCGACGCTTTCCAGGGTCAGGTTCACCCGCACCGCGTCGACCAGCGCCCAGTTGGTAACTGTAGTGGCGTCGCCGAAGGCGGCATTGCCCGACTGGTGGTAGGTCAACGTCATCGCGGTCACATCACGAACCATTTCCTGGGTGGTGGGTGTGGGTACGCCGGCCTTGTTCTCCAGGCTGATGCGATACAGCGAGCGCCCGCCCGCCGGATTGATGCCGACGTACCAGTCGACCGCATTCAGCTTGCTGATCTGCGCGTTGGGGGTGAACACGTAGCTGCTGGTACCCGTGCAGACCGTGGGGAAACTGAGGTCCTTGGTGCAGTTGCCCGGGGAACCGCTGGTGTCGTGGGTGATCGTGCCGCTGGCGAAGTTGCTGACCTGGATCACCGCGGCATGGTCCGGATCGCAGACCATGACCAGGTCACCGGTCAGCAGATCGCTGCTGGACTCGTTGAGGGTGAAGGTGCCGGCCGGCTCGGTATTGAGCTTCACGGTCACGCCGGAGCCCGCCGCACCCAGCAGCATCAGCGAATCAGTGCCCGCCACCCGGGCCTTTTCGGCGGTGCCTATGGCTACGGCCGCGTCCGTCTGGCTATGGTCGTATCCGATCAGCGTGTTGCTCCAATTGGCCCACCAGGCGGTTGCCTTGTTGTTGAGCACGTTGGACACGCGGCCATTGTTGCTGCACCCGGTGAGGCCGGCATCGCGGATGTCGCGCGCCATCATTTCGAAGGCCGTGCGCGAACCGTCCTGCACGTCGCCCAGCGCCTGGTTGGTGCGATAGGTGCGCTGGTTGGCAATGAACACGCTGACCACTCCGCCGATCACGATCAGACCCAGCAGCATGGCCACCATCAGCTCGATCAGGGTGAAGCCGTCCGCGGCACGCTGGCGGCGGGACAGGCGCACATGGGAAGAAGTGAAGCGGCGGCTCATAGCATGGCCCTGGTAATGACTTTCTGGACACTGCTGCCACCGACCCCGGCGCGGCTGTCGTCGAAGCTGATGGTGATGGTGCAATCGGCGCTGCCGCCGGCGGCGGTGCAGTTGATGTCGCCGGTGGTGGTGGCCGCCGCGCCGAGTGACTGGCCAAGCTGGCCGCACCACTGGCTGATCTGGGCCGCTGCCAGCGATCCCGTTCCGGCCGGGCAGGCACTGGCCTTGACCGCCGAGGTACCGGTGCGGTTATAGCTGCCGGCCTGGGCTGCGGCCAGGTCCGCCCGCATGGCATCGAGGATCGAGTAGCTGGAAATCGTCGCCATGCTGCGCGCCATGGCGCTGTTGTTGGTGGACAACGACATCGCCTGCAACGCGGCAATCCCAAGGAAGGCGATGGACAGCACCAGCACGGCGACCAGCACCTCGATCAGGCCGACGCCGGACTGCAATGAACGCCTGTGGGTGGTTGGCGCCCGCACTGGAATGTTTGGCATGAGATCAATCGTCATGTTCACCATCAGGGGCAAGCCCCCGAGGCTTTGGTGGTTTCGAGAATCGAGCCGGCCGTCATCTTGATGATCCGATGGTTGTCGCTGCTCATCTGGCTGGTGCAGATGTCCACCACGTTGCCGTCATAGGGCGCCGTCTGGCCAACTTTTCGCGCCTGTCCTTGAGAGGTGAAGAGCAGCGCGACCATGTTGCCCTTCAGCTGAAGTGGGGCAACCAGACTGGGCGTACCCGCGAGCACCTGACTGGGGGCGCCCCCATTCATCGCCCATACCGCACCGGTTTCGGTGCCACACTGAGTGCCCAAGTCACCGCCGGCACTGGTATTCGCGCCGGACGAATCGCTGCACAGCTGGGTACTGGAGTTGCGCTTGACTGCTTCCATCCGCGCGATGTTGATCGCGCTGACCAGGTCATTGGCGGTGGTGGTGAGCTTGTTCGACAAGGTGATGTTCTTGAAACTCGGCACCGCAATCATCAGCAGCACCACCGCGATGGTCACGGTCACCATCAGCTCGACCAGGGTGAAGCCGCGATCGCCGCGCCGTCCCGGCAGCATGCCGAACGCACGACGGCGCGATGCGTGGGCGCTGGCCTGCGGCGGCGTTGGCGACTGGATCAACGAGAGACCTCGCTGACACGACAAGACTTGCATGGAATTCTCCCTGATACCCCTGAGCGCACTCTAGCCAAGGGGCCCCTGCCCGCCAGCCCCCAGCCGACCAGCGGTATGAATTGCCCGACAAGCGGCCTTTCCTGCTGCAGGAAAGGTGATCGCGTTCACGCTCACCCCAGGCGTGCCCGGAAAAGACAAAGGCCCGCGTCAGCGGGCCTTTGAAGTTCTGGTGCCGGAGATAGGAATCGAACCTACGACCCCATCATTACGAATGACGTGCTCTACCAACTGAGCTACTCCGGCAAAGAGCCGCAGATTTTACGTTGTAGCGGCGTGGCGGCGCAAGCACGGAATGCTGACCGTCGCCAGCAGCCTAGGGCGGGCACGGCCCCCCGGCTTCTCACGATCAAGGGCGGCGGACGGTGCCCGCCCTCCGCTGCACAGCGTTGTAGGAGCGCACCCTGTGCGCGATGCCTTTCGTCACGTTGCGCAAAAGCATCGCGCACTTCGGTGCGCTCCTACAGCAGGCGGTGCCCATCCGGCGTAAAGGGTTAGAAGCTGGTGGAGCTGTTGCCACCGACCACGCGCAGTTCCTTGGGCAGGGCGAAGGTGATGTTTTCCGGCTCGCCGTCCAGCTCACTCACGGCGCCGGCGCCCCACGACTGCAGGCGCGCGATCACGTCGCGCACCAGTTTTTCGGGGGCGGAGGCGCCGGCGGTGAGGCCGATGCGCTTGACGCCATCGAGCCAGCTGCGCTCGATGTGTTCGGCACCGTCGATCAGGAACGAGCGTACGCCCTGCTTCTGCGCCAGCTCGCGCAGGCGGTTGGAGTTGGAACTGTTGACCGAGCCGACCACCAGCATCAGGTCCACCGCGTCGGCCAGCCGGCGCACGGCGTCCTGGCGGTTCTGCGTGGCGTAGCAGATGTCGTCCTTGCGCGGCCCTTCGATGTCGGGAAATTTCACCCGCAAGGCGTCGATGATCGCCTTGGTGTCATCCACCGACAGCGTGGTCTGGGTGACATAGGACAGCTGGTCGGGAAACTTCGGCGCCAGTGTGGCGACGTTTTCCAGCGATTCGACCAGCAGGATCTGGCCACTGTTGGCCGGATTCCACTGCCCCATGGTGCCTTCCACTTCGGGGTGGCCGGCGTGCCCGATCAGCACCACGCTGCGACCGATCCGGCCCAGCCGCGCCACCTCCATGTGCACCTTGGTGACCAGCGGACAGGTGGCGTCGAACACCTTCAGATGGCGCTGGTCGGCCTCTTCGCGCACGGCCTGCGACACGCCGTGCGCGCTGAAGATCACCGTGGCACCGTCGGGCACTTCATGCAGTTCCTCGACGAACACCGCGCCGTCGGCGCGCAGCTTGTCGACCACGTAGCGGTTGTGCACCACTTCATGCCGCACGTAGATCGGCGCGCCGTACGAGTCGAGCGCACGCTCGACAATGGCGATGGCGCGATCGACACCGGCACAGAAGCCGCGGGGGTTGGCGAGCAGGATGTCCAAGCTGACCTCGATTCAGAATCCTGCAGGAGCCCGCCGGCGGGCGATGCTGTCACCGCGTCAGCGAAAGCATCGTCCGCCAGCGGACTCCTGCGAAGGCCTGGATTATCGCACGCTGTCCGCGGGCTTGCCGGCGAACAGGCCGAACGCGATGAGCATGACGGCGCCCACGGTGATGCCGCAATCGGCCAGGTTGAACACCGGGTAGTTCCACTGGCGGAAGTAGACATGGATGAAATCGGTGACCTGCGACGCATGCAACCGATCAATCAGGTTGCCGATCGCGCCACCGATGATCAGTGCCAGCGGCAGGCTGGTGCGCCAGTCGCGCCGTGGTGTACGCGCCAGCCACACCACCAGCACCCCACTGATCACCAGCGCCAGCAACACGAAGAACCAGCGCTGCCAGCCGTCACTACTCGCCAGAAAGCTGAAGGCGGCGCCCTTGTTGAAGGCCAGCGTCCAGTTGAGGAACCCCGGGATCACCGGGTGCGGCACCCCCATCGGCTGCAATGCATGCAGCGCCCACCACTTGCTGAGCTGGTCGAGCGCGATGACGAGGGCGGAGAGCCCGAGCCAGGGGAGTGCGTTGGGTTTCGTGTTCATGTGCGAAGGCTCGAATGGGAATGGCTCCTCCCCCTGCTGCGCAGGGGGAGGTCGGGAGGGGGTGTGCTTTTGATCTTGAAGGTTCAGATCAACAGCGACCCCACCCCAGCCCTCCCCTGCTGCGCAGGGGAGGGAGAAAAGCGGCTCCTCCTGCCACGCAGGGGGAGCGAGAACCGTGGCTCCTCCTCCTGCATGCAGGGGGAGGTCGGGAGGGGGTGCGCTTTTGATCTTGCAAGTTCAGATCAAGAGCGACCCACCCCAGCCCTCCCCTGCTGCGCAGGGGGGGGAGACAAGCATGGTGCGGGTATCAGAACCAGCGGCGATCTTCGCCCGGTCCTTCGACATTGCTGATGCAGCGCCCGCACAGCTCGGGATGCGCGGCGTGGCTGCCCACGTCGTCGCGACGGTGCCAGCAGCGCACGCATTTGGCGGCGCTGCTGACGCTGGCGGAGACCCAGGCTTCGGCGCCTTCCAGTTCCACCTTCACCGCGCCGTCCGAATGCGGAGCGAGCGGCGCCAGGGTGAAGTCGGAGGTGATGAAGAAGAAGCGCAGTTCGTCGGCCGCAGCGGCGTAGCGTGCGTGGAGCGCGGCATCGGCATGCACCACCAGCTTCGCCTCGAGTGCCGCGCCGATCTGCTCGGCCTTGCGCATGCCTTCGAGCACGCGCGAGGCGGCGTCGCGGATCGCCAGCAGGTCGGTCCAGTAACGCCGCTGTTCCGGCGAGTTCTGGGTGGCGACGAGGCCGTCGTACCAGGTTTCGAACAGCACGCTGTCGCCGCGCTCACCGGGCAACTCCTGCCAGATCTCCTCGGCAGTGAAGCTCAGCACCGGTGCCAGCCAGCGCACCAGCGCTTCGGCAATGCGGTACATCGCACTCTGCGCGCTGCGCCGGCCACGGCTGTCGACCGGCATCGTGTAGAGCCGGTCCTTGGTGATGTCCAGATACAGCGCGCCCAGTTCGTTGGTGCAAAAGTTCTGGATGCGCGCGATGACGTCGGGATAGTCGTTGCGCTCGTAGGCCGCGGTCACCGCCTGCTGCACGTCACAGGCCTGCTGCACCGCCCACTGGTCGAGCAGCACGCTGTCTTCCACCGGCAGCAGATGGACCGCCGGATCGAAGCCATCCAGATTGCCGAGCAGGAAACGCGCGGTGTTGCGGATGCGGCGGTAGCTGTCGGAGACGCGCTTCAAGATCTCGTCGGAGACGGTCATCTCGTTGCGGTAGTCGGCCGAAGCCACCCACAAACGCAGCACGTCGGCGCCCAGCGTATCCATTACCTTCTGCGGCGCCACCACGTTGCCCAGCGACTTGGACATCTTGCGACCGTTGGCGTCCACCGCGAACCCGTGCGTCAGCACTTCGTCGTAGGGCGCGCGGCCGTGGATCGCCGCCGAGGTGAGCAAGGAGGACTGGAACCAGCCGCGATGCTGGTCGGAGCCTTCCAGATACATCACCTTGTAGTGCGTGGCGGCGCCCTGCTGCAATTCGGGACGCTGGTCGATCACCGTGTAATGGGTGACGCCGGAATCGAACCAGACGTCCAGCACGTCGGTGACTTTCTCGTAATCCTGCGCCTCGGCGCCGAGCAGATCAGCCGCATCCAGCGTGAACCACGCATCGATACCGCCCT
This sequence comes from Rhodanobacter ginsengiterrae, assembly GCF_050026815.1. NCBI lineage: Bacteria > Pseudomonadati > Pseudomonadota > Gammaproteobacteria > Lysobacterales > Rhodanobacteraceae > Rhodanobacter > Rhodanobacter ginsengiterrae. The sequence goes on from NZ_JALBWO010000055.1 coordinate 55,860, forward strand.
GCTCCACCTTCTGAGCGACCTGCTCCAGCAGTTCGACCGAATGCGGATGTGGTTCCTGCGTGGCCTTGTGCACGAACAGCGCGATCGGCACACCCCAGGTGCGCTGGCGCGAGATGCACCAGTCCGGCCGCCCGGCGACCATGCCGGCGATGCGTTCCTCGCCCCAGCCCGGCACCCAGCGCACGTTCTTGATCGAGGTGAGCGCCGTCTCGCGCAGATCCTGCTGCTCCATCGAGATGAACCACTGCGGCGTGGTGCGGTAGATCACCGGCGTCTTGTGCCGCCAGCAGTTCGGATAGCTGTGCTCGATCTTCGCGAACGCCAGCAGCACGCCGCGCTGGCGCAGCAGCTCGACCAGCGCCTCGTTGGCCTTCCAGATGTGCATGCCGCCCAACGCCAGTCCACCGGCCTCCGGCGTATCGATGCGGTAGGTGCCGCGTGGTTCGATGTAGTTGAGCAGGCCGATGCCGTACTCGCGTGCCACCACGAAATCCTCGACGCCGTGATCGGGCGAGGTGTGCACCGCGCCGGTACCGTCCTCGGCCGACACGTGCTCACCGAGGATCACCGGCACTTCGCGCGGATAGAACGGATGCTGCAGCTTGACGCCTTCCAGCGCACGGCCTTCGGCGTGGCCCAATACGCTCGCCTGTTCCAGTCCGTAACGCTGCGCCGCCTTGTCGGCCAGCGCGCTGGCGACCACCAGCAGCACGCGCTTGCCATCGCGCTGCGGACCTTCGATCAAGGCATATTCCAGTTCCGCGCCCAGCGATACCGCCTGGCTCTCCGGCAGCGTCCACGGCGTGGTGGTCCAGATCGGGATGGCGACGGTCGCGTCGCCGGCATCCACGTCGAACTTTTTCGCCAGCGCCTTCGCGTCGAGCGCGTCGTATGCCACGTCCACGGCGGGCGAGACCTTGTCGCCGTATTCGATCTCCGCCTCGGCCAGCGCCGAGGCGCAGTCGAAACACCAGTACACCGGCTTGGCGCCACGCAGCACGTGGCCGTTGGCAACGATCCGCGCCAGCGCGCGCAGCATGTCGGCCTCGAAACGGAAGTCCATCGAGCGGTAGGGGTGATCCCAGTCGCCCAGCACGCCAAGGCGCTTGAAATCGTTGCGCTGGGTGTCGACCTGCTCGGCGGCATACTCGCGGCACTTCTGCCGGAAGGCGGCCGCATCGAGCTTGTCGCCCGGCTTGCCGAACTTTTTCTCCACCGCGATCTCGATCGGCAGGCCATGGCAATCCCAGCCCGGCACGTACGGAGCGCGCTGACCGGCCAGCAGCTTGGACTTGACCACGATGTCCTTGAGGATCTTGTTCACCGCGTGGCCGATGTGGATCGGCCCGTTGGCGTACGGCGGGCCGTCGTGCAGCACGAACACGCTGTCGCGGTGCGCAGTCTTCCGCTGGATCTGCGCATAACGGCCCACCCGCTCCCACTCCGCCAGCCAGCCCGGCTCGCGCTTCGGCAAATCGCCGCGCATCGGGAAGGCCGTCTGCGGCAGGTTGATGGTGCTCTTGTAATCGTGGGTCATTGCGTGGGTGCCGTGATGGAAGCGTTGCCGTCCGCCAGCTGCGCGGACAAAGAGTTCAAAGTTAAACGATACGTGCGCGCGCCGGAAGCTGTCTCACGCCTCGACCAGCCGCGGATTCATGCCCAGCAGCTCGCGCGCCCGGCGCGAATCCAGCGCCATCTGCGCCTTCAGCGGCTCCAGCCCGTCGAACTTCTGCTCGTCGCGCAGCTTGGCCACGAATTCCACCGCCATGCGCTGGCCGTAAAGGTCGCCGTCGAAGTCGAACAGGTGCACTTCCAGCAGCGGCTGGCTGACCTGGTTCACGGTGGGGCGCACGCCCAGACTGGCCACGCCCGGCCAACTGCATTCGCCCTCGCCCAGGCCGACCCGCACCGCGAAGATGCCCTGGATCGGGCTGACCCGCTGCTGCAGGTGGATGTTGGCGGTGGGATAGCCGAGCGTGCGACCCAGCTGGTTGCCGTATTCGACCTTGCCGTCGATCACGAACGGGCGACCGAGCAGCGGCCCGGCGCCAGCGAAATCACCCGCGGCCAGCAGCGCACGCACCCGGCTGGCGGAAACGCGCCCACCCTCGAGCTGGACCACCGGCATGACAAAGGCGCCGAAGCCGAGCTCGGCGCCCATCCGTTCCAGCAGGGCCACGTCGCCAGTGCGCTTGTGGCCGAAACGGAAATCGCCCCCCACCCACACCTCGCGAGCAGCCAGCCGCTCGACCAGCACCCGCCGCACGAAATCCTCCGCCGACATCGCGGTCAGCGCCTTGTTGAAGCGCAGCAGCAGGCTGTGCTCCATGCCGGCAGCGGCAAACCCGCGCAGTTTCTCGCGCACGCTGGACAGGCGCGGCACCGGCTCGGCCGAGAAGAAGGCGCGCGGCAGCGGTTCGAAGCTGACCACCACCGGACTGCAATCGAGCAGCTGCGCGCGCTCGTGCACCCGCGCCAGCAGCGCCTGATGACCGCGGTGCAGGCCATCGAATGCGCCGATCGCCATCACGCTGCCGCGCGGCGTCAGGCAAGGGCCCGCGACATCCCTGGAAAGTCTCATCATCGCCTGAGTATAACGGGCGGACGGCTGTCGATAATCGTGCCAGGCCGGCTCACGCCCCGCGCAGGTCGCGCAGGCGGAAGCCGCTGGCGAACAGCGCGGCGACATACGTACCCGCGCCGGCGACCACCAGCACCGCCAGCCGCCACAGGCGGGTGACTACGGCAACGCCATGCAGCCATTCCGGCCAAAGCCAGCGCCCCAGCACCAGCACGGCGGCCATCGCCAGGCACGACGAACCCAGCCGCAGCCAGTGACGCGCCCACCCCGGCTGCCGCTGGTACACGCCCGCCCGCCTGAGCCAGTGCCACAGCAGCAGGAAATTGACGTAGCTGGCCAGTGCGCTGGCCAGCGCCAGACCCACATGCAGGCCAGGCACCTGCGCGATGCCGGCGAGCCAGCTGCCCTGCTTCACTGAAGCGGGCGCCCACAACTCGAAGAACAGCGCGATCAGCAAGGCGTTGAACACCATGTTGATCACCAGCGAGGCCACACCCGCCTTCACTGGCGTGCGCGTGTCCTGGCGTGCATAGAAGGCCGGCAGCATCACCTTGACCAGCGCATAGGCCGGCAGGCCGCAGCTGAGCGCCAGCACCGCCGCCGCGGTCATCCGGGTATCGAAGGCCGTGTATTTCCCGTTCTGGAACAGCGTGGCCACCAGCGGTTCGGCCAGCAAGGCCAGCGCAATCGCCGCCGGCACCGCGATCAACAAGGTGATGCGCAGCCCCCAGTCGAGCGCTCGGGAAAACCCGGCACGGTCGGTACTCACGTGGTGGCGCGACAGCGAAGGCAGGATCACCGTCCCCAGCGCGACACCGAATACGCCCAACGGCAGTTCGAGGAAACGCGTCGACTGCCATAGCCAGGTCTGCGACCCGGTCACCAGCAGCGACACCACGACCGTGTCCAGCAACAGGTTGATCTGGGCCACTGACGAGCCGAACAGGGTCGGCACCATCAGCCGCATGATTTTCCGCACCTGCGGATGGCGCCAGCCCCAGCGCGGCCAGACCAGCAGATCCAGCTTGCGCAACGCCGGCAGCAGGAACAGCAGTTGCAGCACGCCGGCCAGCAGCACCGCCCAGCCCAGCGCGAGGATCGGCGTGTGCAGGTGCGGAGCGACCCACAACGCCGCCACGATCATGCAGACATTGAGGATGACTGGCGCCAGTGCCGGCATCGCGAAACGATGGAAGCTGTTCAGTGCGCCGCCGGCCAGCGCCGTCAGCGACACGAACAGCAGGAACGGGAACATCCAGCGCACCAGCTCGGTGGTCAGGTCGAACTTGTGTGGCTGGTCGATCGCCCCGGGAATGAAGGCGGTGGCCAGCTGCGGCGCAAAGATCAGTCCCAGCGCGGTCACCACCAGCAACACGCCACCCAGGGTGCCCGCGACAGTCGCCATCAGGCGCTTGAGATCGTCGTGGCTGCCGGTTTCCTTCACTTCGGTGAATACCGGCACGAAGGCGGTGGAGAACGAACCCTCGGCAAACAGCCGGCGCATGAAGTTGGGGATGCGAAACGCCACCACGAACGCATCGGTGGCCACCGTGGCGCCAAACACGTGGCTCATCGAGATGTCGCGCACCAGGCCGAGCACCCGGGAAATCATCGTCATGCTGCTGAACGAGAGCAGTCCGCGGAGCATGCTGGGTGACTTCATGGGTGCTGGGTTTCTGCCTTCGGCGCCGATCGCGCGGGGCGCACAGTTTGACAGTCCACGCGGCCGGGATGACAGCCCGGATGTGGCAGAATAATGGCTGCCCGATGGCCGGGCGCCTTTGCCGGCACCGTTTCGGTTGCGTAAATGATTGACGCATCGGCGAATCGCCCGCATAATTGGCGTCTTTTTCCACCCTCAACCCTGCATTCCGGAGTTCTACCTTGGCCAACATCAAGTCCGCGAAGAAGCGCGCGCGCCAGTCCGAACAGCGCCGCCTGCGCAACATCAGCGCACGTTCCATGGTCCGTACCGCCCTGAAGAAGGTCGTCAAGGCCATCGAGGCCAAGGACAAGGCCGGCGCCATCGCCGCGTTCACCGTGGCCCAGCCGGTGATGGATCGCTACGCTGCCCGTGGCCTGATCCACAAGAACAAGGCTGCCCGTCACAAGAGCCGCCTCAACGCGAAGATCCGCGAACTGGCGTAAGCCGGAGCGCGATTCACGTTGCATGAAGAAGCCGGCGCAAGCCGGCTTTTTCGTCCCCGGTCCCGAGTGTTGGCTCCTCCCCCTGCGCGCAGGGGGAGGTTGGGAGGGGGTTCGCTTTTGACTTTGGCGAAGAGCGACCTCACCCCAACCCTCCCCTGCTCGCAGGGGAGGGAGCAAGACGCCAAGTGCGTCACTGCCGCGAACGAAACTCCAGCGGCATCGGCTCGCCCGGTCGCGCGCCAGCCGGTGGTTTCGGCCCGCAGGCGCCGCAGGTGCTGCAGCCGTCGCTGCAATCACCGGTCGCTTCCTTCGGCTGCAGGCGCTGACCGAAGGCGCGGACCAACGCGCTGCGCCCGGGCTGGTTGAAGCGGATCGACATCGCGGCCATCCAGCGGTTGGCGAGTTTCGGCGCCAGCTTGCGCAGCACGATCAACACGCTGGCCACTACCGCCAGAGCGATCACCACGTACTGCAGCAGCAGGCCGGTGCTCATGTGAGCATCCTCGCCACCTGGTAGACGATGAACGAGGCCGCGTACGCCATCACGAACATGTAGCCGAACGAGATCGCCACGTTGCGCCAGGAGTCGGTCTCGCGCTTGATGATCGCCAGCGTGGACATGCACTGCGGCGCATACGCGAACCACACCAGCAGCGACAGCGCGCTGGCCAGCGAGATCTGTCCGGCCAGGGCGTTGCCCAGTCCACCCGCGGCTTCGCCGCCTACCAGATAGACCGTGGCCAGCGCCGCCACCGCCGTCTCGCGGGCGGCGAACGCCGGGATCAGCGCCAGGCTGATCTGCCAGTTGAAGCCGATCGGGGCGAAGATGTACTGCAGGCCGCGCCCGATGTAGCCGGCGAAGCTGTACTCGATCGCCGGCCGGGTCGCCCCTTCCGGCGCACCCGGGAAGGTGGACAGGAACCACATCAACACGGTCAGACCGAGGATCACGCCGGTCAGCCGCTTCAGGAAGATCATGCCGCGCTCGTACAGGCCGATCCCCACGTCGCGCAGCTTGGGCACGCGATACGAGGGCAACTCCATCATCAACGCGTGCTCGCTCTTGTCGCGGCGGATGTGCTTCATCACCCAGCCCACCAGCATCGCGCCCAGGATACCCGCCAGATACAAGGCGAACAGCACCACGCCCTGCAGGTTGAACACGCCGAAGACATAGCGGATCGGGATGAACGCGCCGATCAGCAGTGCATAGACGGGCAGCCGCGCCGAACAGGTCATCAACGGCGCGATCAGGATGGTGGTCAGCCGATCACGCGGGTCGGTGATGCTGCGCGTGCCCATGATGCCGGGGATCGCGCAGGCGAAGCTCGACAGCAGCGGGATGAACGAGCGCCCGGTCAGCCCCACCGACAGCATCATCCGGTCGAGCAGGAACGCGGCGCGCGGCAGGTAGCCCGACTCTTCCAGCGCAATGATGAAAAGGAACAGCACCAGGATTTCCGGCAGGAAACCCAGCACCGTGCCGAGCCCGCCGAACAGGCCATCGGTGACCAGGCTCTGCAGCGGCCCGGCCGGCATCCAGACGGCGGCCTGCTCGCCCATCCAGCCGAAGCCGTCGCCGATTGCGTCGGTCATCGGCTTGCCGATCGAGTACACCGCCTGGAACACCAGGAACATCACCACCGCGAGAATCGCCAGCCCGAATACCGGGTGCAGCGCCCAGCGGTCCAGCGTGTCGTCGATCGCGGCGGTGGTGCGCGGCATGGTCACCGTCGCTGCCAGCAATTCGCGCACCTGCGCATGCAGGTCGGCGCGGCTGGCCGCGTCATCCGGCTGTACCGGCGCAGCCGCAGGCACCTCGCCATCGACGCGCTCGATCAGCGCCCGTGCGCCGCCACGCTTCACCGCGATCGTTTCCACCACCGGCAGGCCAAGCCGGCGTTGCAGTTCCGGCACGTCGATCACGATGCCGCGCGTCCGCGCGGTGTCCATCATGTTCAGCGCCAATACCACCGGGCGGCCAAGCCGCTTGACCTCGAGCACGAAGCGCAGGTGCAGGCGCAGGTTGGTCGCATCGGCCACGCAGACGATCAGGTCCGGAACCGCCTCGCCCGGATAGTTGCCGGCGCAGACGTCATGGGTGATCTGCTCGTCGGGACTGTTCGCGTCCAGGCTGTAGGTGCCCGGCAGGTCGAGGATCTGCAGCACGCGCCCGGAAGGCGTGGTGAAGCGCCCTTCCTTGCGCTCCACGGTGACGCCGGCGTAGTTCGCCACCTTCTGCCGGCCGCCGGTGAGCTGGTTGAACAGCGCGGTCTTGCCGCAGTTGGGATTGCCCACCAGGGCAATGCGCAGGGTCGAAGCGCTCATGCCGCCGCCTCGCGGCGCACGCTGACCCGGTTCGCCTCGGCCTTGCGTAGTGCGAACCGGGTGAAACCGATCTGGATCAGCACCGGATCGCCGCCCATCGGTCCCAACGCCACCACCCGCACCGGCTCGCCGTCGACGAAGCCCAGGTCGCGCAACCGTTGCGCGATCGGGTCCGAAGCATGCGCATCGTGCACGCGGTCGACCACGGCGGGGGCACCCTTGGGCAATTCGGACAAACGCACGGAAGGCAATCTCAAATAAGAACAATTCGCATTGTAGACCTTTTGTCGGTTCCGCTGCAGCACGGCGAGCCTGCCCTGCGACAACGTTTATCATCGCGTTATTTGCGGGGACGACCTGATGACCGATTCCATCCTGAGCGAACGCCGTGGGGCGGTCGTCTGGCTCACCCTGAACCGCCCGCAGATCCACAACGCCTTCGACGACAGCCTGATCGCCGCGCTGACCGAGGCACTGGCCGCCGCCGACGCCGATCCGGACGTGCGCGCCGTGGTGCTGAGCGGCAACGGCTCGTGTTTTTCCGCCGGCGCCGACCTCAACTGGATGCGCGGCATGGCCAGCGCCAGCGAGCAGGAGAACCGCGAGGATTCGCTGCGCCTGGCGCGGCTGATGCGCAACCTGCAATTCCTGTCCAAGCCGACCATCGCGCGCGTCAACGGCGCGGCCTACGGCGGCGGCGTGGGCCTGGTCGCCTGCTGCGATATCGCGATCGGCGTGGACACCGCCAAGTTCGCCCTGTCCGAAGTGAAGCTGGGCCTGGTACCGGCCGTGATCTCGCCGTATGTGGTCGCCGCGATCGGCCTGCGCGAGGCACGCCGGCTGTTCATCACCGGCGAAGTGTTCGACGCGGCCACCGCCGCGCGGATCGGCTTGTTGCATGCCGCAGTACCGGGCGCCGACCTGGACGAAGCGATCGAACGCCAGCTGTACCTGCTCGCCAAGGCCGGTCCGCTGGCCCAGCGCGAGGCGAAGCAGCTGGCCTTGCGCATTGGCGGCGCCGATCTGGCCGAGGCCGAACGCATCGACACCGTCAACGCCGGACTGATCGCCCGCCTGCGCGTCTCCGCCGAAGGCCAGCATGGTCTGACCGCGTTTCTCGACAAGCGCGCACCGGCGTGGGTAACGCAACCGTAGGAGCGCACCCTGTGCGCGAAGCCTTTCGCCACAGGACCAAGAGCCATCCCGCACAGGGTGCGCTCCTACCCGTCTGCCGCGATCTGCTAGCTTTAGATGCTTTGCATCGACCCGAACGGTTCCAGGGACTCGCATGTTCGAACGTGTACTTATAGCCAACCGCGGCGAGATCGCCTGCCGCGTGATCCGCACCTGCCGCCGCCTCGGCATCCACACCATCGCGGTGTATTCGGAGGCCGACCGCGACGCGCAACACGTGCGCCTGGCCGACGAGGCATGGCCGATCGGCGGGCCGCTCCCGGCCGATTCGTATCTGCGCATCGATGCGATCCTCGACGCTGCCAGCAAGAGTGGCGCGCAGGCGATCCACCCCGGCTACGGCTTTCTTTCCGAGAACACCGACTTTTCCCGCGCCTGCGCGGCGGGCGGCATGGTCTTCATCGGACCGGACCCGGCCAGCATCGAGGCGATGGGCTCCAAGTCCGCCGCCAAGCTGCTGATGGCCAGGCACGACGTGCCGCTGGTGCCCGGCTACAGCGGCGACAACCAGGACAGCGCGTTCCTCGCCGAACAGGCGCGTCAGGTCGGATATCCGTTGATCATCAAGCCTTCGGCCGGCGGCGGCGGCAAGGGCATGCAGATCGTGCGCAGCGACGCGGAATTCCCCGACGCACTGGCCACCGCGCAGCGCGTGGCAGCGGCGGCTTTCGGCGATGCCTCGATGCTGCTGGAACGCTACGTGGAGCACCCGCGCCACATCGAGTTCCAGGTTTTCGGCGACCGCCACGGCAACGTGATCCACCTGGGCGAGCGCGAATGCTCGGCGCAGCGCCGCTACCAGAAGGTGCTGGAAGAAACCCCCTCGCCGTTCCTGACGCCGGACAAGCGCGCCGCGATGGGCGCCGCCGCCGTGGCCGCCGCCCGCGCGGTGAACTACGTGGGTGCCGGCACGGTGGAGTTCATCGTCGGCCCCGCCGGCGATTTCCACTTCATGGAAATGAACACCCGTCTGCAGGTCGAGCACCCGGTCACCGAACTGACCCACGGCGTGGATCTGGTGGAGTGGCAATTGCGCATCGCCGATGGCGAACCGCTGCCACTGGGCCAGCACGAGGTGCTCTCGCACGGCCACGCGATCGAGGTGCGGCTGTATGCGGAAGATCCGGATCAGAACTTCCTGCCCGGCTCCGGCAAGCTGCAGACGCTGCGCCTGCCGACGCCCTCGGGACATGTACGCCTCGATGGCGGCGTGATCGAAGGCGATACGGTGACGATCTTCTACGACCCGATGATCGCCAAGCTGATCGTGTACGACGCGACCCGACCGCAGGCATTGCAGCGGTTGCGCGAGGCGCTGGCCGCCAGCGAAATCATCGGCCCGAAGTCGAACATCGGTTTTCTCGAACGGCTGGTGCGCCACCCGGTCGTGGTCGAGGGACGCATCGACACCGGTTATCTCGACCGCCACCTGGAGGAATTCCTGGTCGGCGACGTTCCGCCGACGGACAGCGTGTTGTTCGCCGCGGCCACCGCGATGCTGCTGCGCGATGAATCGCATGTGGCCAGCACCGCGACCGACCCGCATTCGCCCTGGGCCAGCGCCGACGCCTGGCGCATCGGCCATGCCGGCAAGCGCATCGTGGCCTTGACCTGGCGCGAACAGCGCTTCGAGATCGAGGCGCGCGGTCACGCCGGCGACTATCAACTGCATCACGGCGAAGCCGGCTGCGAAGTGCGCGGTGCGCGACTCCTCGACGACAGCCTGAGCGCCCGCTTCGATGGCGAGTCGCGCCGCGTGCCGTTGCACGGCGATGCCGCCCACGTACTGCTGCACGACGCCAACGGCCAGCGCTACAGCTTCGCCCGCGCCGCCGCGTTCGCCTGGGCATCCACCGATGCCGCCGGCGGCAAGCAGGTGATCGCGCCGATGCCCGGCCGCATCGTGCTGGTCAAGGCGAAGGCCGGCGACGTGGTCGAGCAGGGTCAGGAATTGCTGGTGATGGAAGCGATGAAGATGGAACTGGTCCTGAAGGCACCGCGTGCCGGTACCATCGACAGCATCAACGCCACGCAAGGCGAGTTCGTCGAAGCCGACGCCGTGCTGGTGCGCTTCGGCGACTGATCCCGTAGGAGCTTCCGCATGACCCTGTCCAACCATGTCCGCATCGTCGAAGTCGGCGCGCGCGACGGCTTGCAGAACGAGAAGACCCTGCTGCCGGCCGAAGTGAAGATCGCGCTGATCGACCGGCTGTCCGCCACCGGATTGCAGACCATCGAGGCGACCAGTTTCGTCAGCCCGAAATGGGTGCCGCAGCTGGCCGACGCGGCCGAGGTGTTCCGCGGCATCCGCAAGGTGCCGGGCGTCAGTTACCCGGTGCTGGTGCCGAACCTGCAGGGCTACCAGCGTGCGCGCGAGGTCGGCGCCAGCGAGATCGCCGTGTTCAGTGCCGCGTCCGAAGCGTTCAATCGCAAGAACATCAACGCCTCGATCGACGAATCGATCGAGCGCTTCATGCCGGTGATGGAGCAGGCCCGCGCCGATGGCGTGCGCGTGCGCGGCTACGTCTCCACCGTGCTGGGCTGCCCCTATCAGGGCGAGGTACCACTCAGCGACGTGGTACGTGTGGCCAAGCGCCTGCATGAGCTGGGCTGCTACGAGGTGTCGCTGGGCGACACCATCGGCGTCGGCACCCCGGCGAAGGCGCGCGCGATGCTGCACGCGGTGGCGCAGGCAGTGCCGATGGCCGCGCTGGCGGTGCACTTCCACGACACCTACGGCCAGGCGCTGGCGAATATCCTGGCTTGCCTGGAAGAAGGCGTGCGCGTGGTCGACAGCTCGGTCTCTGGCACCGGCGGCTGCCCGTACGCGAAGGGTGCCACCGGCAACGTGGCCAGCGAGGACGTGGCGTACATGCTGCATGGCATGGGCATGGACACCGGCGTGGATCTGGACCTGCTGGTCGCCACCGGTGCGTGGCTCGCGACACAGCTGCACAAGGAAACCGCCAGCCGGGTCACCCGGGCGCACACTGCAGCGGCCTGATCACCGGCAAAAAGCCCGCTATCATCGGCGCTTCGGCCAACCGGACAAACCGATGCGCGCAAGCCTGATCACCTGGCGGAAGACGGCAGCGATCCTGCTGCTCCTGCTGTGCGCGCTGCCCGCCATCGCCGCCACGCCGAAAGGCGACTGGCTGCTGCTGCCCGAACGCGTATGGACGGCCGACGGCGACGCCGCCCATGCAGGCTGGGCAGTGCTGGTGCACGATGGCGTGATCGCCGCGGTCGGTCCGGCCGGCTCGATCCACGCGCCCGCCGGCGCGCGGCACGTCGAACTGCCTGGCACCACGCTGATGCCAGGCCTGATCGACCTGCATTCGCACCTGTTCCTGCACCCGTACAACGAGACCTCGTGGAACGATCAGGTGCTGACCGAGCCGCAGGATTACCGCACGCTGGAAGCGGCAGCGCATGCGAAAGCCACCCTGCTGGCCGGCTTCACCACGCTGCGCGACCTCGGCACCGAAGGCGCCGGTTACGCGGATGTCTCGATCAAGCGCGCGATCGACGAAGGGCTGATTGCCGGACCGCGCTTGTTCGTGGCCACCCGCGCGATCGTCGCCACCGCCAGCTACGGCCCCGGCCCGCGTGGCTTCCGTCCGGACCTCGACCTGCCCGGTGGCGCACAGGAAATCAGCGGCGTCGATGCGGCGATGGCAGCGGTGCGCGAGCAGGCTGCACGCGGCGCGGACTGGATCAAGATCTACGGCGATTACCGGGTCGGTCCCGACGGCGCCACGATGCCCACCTTCACGCCTGCCGAACTGAAGGCGCTGGTCGACACCGCACACCAGCTCGGCCGCCCGGTCGCCGTGCACGCTGCCAGCGACGCCGGCGTGCGGATGGCGGTGGCAGCGGGCGTGGACAGCGTCGAACATGGTTACGGCGCCAGCGAGGCCACCTTCAGGCTGATGAAGCAGCACGGTACGGCGTACGAGCCCACGCTCACCGCGGTCGAAGCCACTGCCGAGTATTTCCAGCACTACGTGCCCGGCACCAGCGCGCCGACCGAGCGCATGCGCGAAGCCGAGCACGGCTTCCGCAACGCACTGAAAGTCGGCGTGACGATCGGCAACGGCAGCGACGTCGGCGTGTTCCGCCACGGCGACAACTGGCGCGAGCCGGCGGCGATGGTCGCCTATGGCATGTCTCCGGCACAGGCACTGCATGCAGCCACCGACGTGGCGGCGAAGATCCTGCGCCAGTCACAGCGCTTCGGCCGCATCGCGCCCGGGCTCGATGCCGACCTGGTCGCCTTCACTGGCGACCCCAGCACCCAGATCGACGCGCTGCGCCACCCGGCTTTTGTGATGAAAGCCGGAACTCCCTACCTCACGCCCACCACCACGCCATGAACGACACGTTCCTGATTCGCCCGATCGAGCCGGCCGACAACCCGGTGATGGCCGCGATCATCCGCGCCGTGATGCCCGAGTTCGGCGCCGATGGCCCCGGCTTCGCGATCCACGATGCCGAAGTGGACAGCATGCATGAGGCCTATGCGCAGCCGCGCAGCAGCTACTTCGTGGTTGAACGCGACGGTGTGGTGATCGGCGGCGGCGGCGTGGCGCCGCTGGAAGGTGGCGAGCCGGAAGTGTGCGAGCTGCGCAAGATGTATTTCCTGCCCGAAGCACGCGGTATCGGCGCGGGCGCAGCGATGATGCAGCGCTGCCTGGATGCTGCGCGCACGCATGGCTTCCAGCGCTGCTACCTGGAAACGCTGACCGGCATGGACGCGGCGCAGACGCTGTACAAGCGCAGCGGCTTCACCGCCCTGTGCAGCGCGATGGGCGGCACCGGCCATCACGGCTGCGACCGCTATTTCATCCGCGACCTGTGAGGTGAGGCCATGGCGAACCACGATCCCCGCATCGATGCCTATATCGCAAAGTCCGCCGAGTTCGCGCAGCCGATCCTGCGTCACCTGCGCGCGCTGGTGCACAAGGCCTGTCCCGAGGTCGAGGAGGGCATCAAGTGGAGCATGCCGTTCTTCAGCCATCACGGCGGCACGCTGTGCATGATGGCGGCGTTCAAGCAGCACTGCAGCTTCCGCTTCTGGCTATACAGGGAAGTCCTCGGTGACAACGCCGACGAGGACGGCCTGCGTCAAGACGGCATGGGCCAGTTCGGCAAGCTCACCTCGCTGCGCGACCTGCCCTCGGACAGACAACTGATCGCGTATATCGGCAAGGCGATGGCACTGAACGCCGCGGGCGTGAAGCTGGCGCGGCCGAAAGCAGCGAGCCGCCCCGCACCCACCCTGCCCGACGATCTCGCCGCCCTGCTCGCCCAGAAAAAGCACCTCGCCGCGCGCAAGACCTGGGCCGGCTTCGGACCCGGCGCGCAGCGCGAATACGTCGACTGGATCGGCGAGGCGAAAGCCGATGCCACTCGTCAAAAGCGCCTTGCCACCACGTTGGAATGGCTGGCTGAAGGCAAGAAGCGCAACTGGAAATATGAAAAGTGCTGAAGGCCATCCGCCCATGATCCGCATCGCCCGCGACGAAGACGCCGCCGCCATCCACGCGATCTACACGCCCTCAGTGCTTGCCGGCACCGCCACCTTCGAGACCGTGCTGCCCGGTGTCGACGCGATGCGCGACCGCATCCGCACACGCCTGCAGCACTACCCCTGGCTGATCTGGGAAGACGCCGGCGAAGTGCTGGCCTATGCCTATGCCGGCCGCTTCCGCGAACGCGCCGCCTACGACTGGATTGCCGAGACCTCGATCTACGTGCGTGGCGACGCACACCGCCGCGGCATCGCACGCAGGCTCTACGGCGCGCTGCTCGGCGCGATGCGCCTGCAGGGCCTTACCCAGGCGGTCGGCGTGATCACCCTGCCCGGCACCGCCAGCGTGGCGATGCACGAAGCGATGGGCTTCACCCCCGCGGGCGTGTGGCGCCAGTGCGGCTACAAGCTGCAGCAATGGTGGGACGTCGGTGTCTGGCAAAAGGAACTGCAGGTGGCCGCGTCGCCGCCGCGCGCGGTGACGCCGTTCCCGGAACTGGCCGGCTCAGCTGCGCTGCAGCGCGTGCTGATTGCTGCGCCGGGCTGATGGCGCAAAAGGACCGGCCCGCCGATGGCGGGCCGGTCATCGGGATCACCTGGTTGGCATCAATGATTGGCAAGGATGCTCGCGATGATGCCGGTGGTGATTGCCACCAGCAGGAAGTCACCGTTGTCGCTGCGCACATAGTGATAGCCGCGCGGCGGCTGGCGCAGGTGGCGGCTGCGCCAGTCGGTCACCACGTAGGAGCTGCCCCGGTACTCGCGCGGTACATGGCCACCCCGCTTGTACCAGCCTTCGTGACGGCCGCGATCGTACATGCCGCGCTCGTTCCGCGCATGGCCGCGGTCACCCCGGTCCTGATCGTGATGGTCCTGGCCCCGATACTGGTCGTGACTGCCCCGATCCTGACCCTGGTCCCGACGCTGCTGCTGGTCGTGATGGTCCTGGCCCTGATCCCCGCGCTGCTGCTGGTTGCGATGGTCCTGGTCCTGCGGTTGCGCCACCGCGGCGGTGGCGGAAAACATCAGCAATGCGCCACAGACCACCCACATATTTCGCTGCTTGTTCATGACTCTTCACCTCTGGGAATGACAAGAACCGGGGAGCGGTTCCTGCCGCGACGCATTCGGAGAATTCCGGGGAGCCGGCGGTCCTGGAGGATCGTCAGCTCTGCCGGCACTATTGGCGCTGGCCGCCCCTGCGCGCGTGAATATTCCGGTGAATCGATTTCACGCCGGAATCGTGGCGCCGGTTCGGCAGCGGGCGACGATCGCGCTGGCGACGGTCATCACCCGCTTCAACTGCCTGCCGCCCCTGTGCCACGAGTTGGCGTGGGTATCCCTCGCGGCAAAAAAACGTGCCCGCAATGGCGGGCACGTCGAGCGGCTCAATGTGGTCGAACCGGCTTAGTGGTTGAGCAGCAGGTCGGCGATCACGCCGGTGGCGATCGCCACCAGCAGGAAGTCGCCATTGTCGCTGCGTACCCAGTGATAGCCGCGCGGCGGTTCGCGCAGGCGGTCGCGGCGCCAGTCGGTCACCACGTAGCGGGTACGGTATTCCACCGGCAGGTAACCGCCGCGCCTGTACCAGCCCTCGTGGCGGCCGCGATCGTGCCAGTTGTTGTAATGACCGTAGGCGTGGCCGCGACCGTGGCCATGGTCGTCATCGTTGTCGTAGCGCACATAACGGCCACGATCGTCATCACGTCCGCGGCCGCGATCGCCGTCGTCCTGCTGATAACGGTCGCTCCCGCGATCGTGCCCGCGATCGTGCCCACGCCCCTGGCCATGGCCATGGCCGTTGTCATGATCCTGTGCCAGCACGGAGCCACTGGCCAGCATCAGCATCGCACCCAACACGGCAGACAGACTCAGTAGTTTCTTCATGCATTGCTCCCGACACTTGATGGATTGGATCCGTCCGGCCACTCCCGGCACTGCCCGGTTCGACCCGGCAGTTCGAGTTCACGATGGTCGCCGCTACCCCAACGCGGCGTGAATTCGCTGCCATGGCAAGTTTCACGTTCAGCCTGCAGCAGAGCGTGCCGGTCGGCTACCATGACGGCTTTTCGGCAGTGGCAGTCAAGGATTTCCCATGCAGCTCGATCAGGTAAAGGCAATCATCACCGGCGGCGCCTCCGGTCTCGGCCACGCGGTGGCGCAGCATTTTGTCGCCCATGGCGGCCGGGTCGCGCTGTTCGACGTCAATGAGGAGAAAGGCCACGCCGCCGCGAAGCAGCTGGGTGAGGTCGCGCGCTTCTTCCGCACCGACGTCACCTCCGAAGATGGCGTGGCCACCAATGTGGCTGCCGCGCATCACGCGATGGGCGGCCTGAACGTGGTGATCAATTGCGCCGGCATCCTGGGCGCCGGCCGCGTGCTGGGCAAGGAAGGCGCGATGCCGCTGGCCACCTTCTCCGGCACCGTGATGGTGAACCTGGTCGGCAGCTTCAACGTGGCCAAGGCCGGCGCGGCGCTGATGCAGAACAACGAAGCCGGCGAAGACGGCGAACGCGGCGTGATCATCAATACCGCCAGCGTGGCCGCCTATGAAGGCCAGATCGGCCAGGCCGCCTATTCGGCATCCAAGGGCGGCGTGGTCGGCATGACCCTGCCGATGGCGCGCGAGCTGGCCCGCTTCGGCATCCGCGTGGTGACCATCGCACCGGGCATTTTCTGGACCCCGATGGTCGACAGCATGCCGGAGTCCGTGCAGCAGTCGCTGAGCGCATCGATCCCGTTCCCGTCGCGGCTGGGCCAGCCGAACGAATACGCCAGCACCGTGGCCTTCATCCTCGGCAACCGCTACATCAACGGCGAGACGATCCGTCTCGATGGCGCGGTGCGGTTGCAGCCCAAGTAAGCGAGGAGTGAGTGGAGAGGAGTGAGGAGTGAGAGAAAGCTCGCCTCATGCCGCTTCACCGCACGCCTTGCTCTTCTCTCACTCCTCACTCCTCTGAACTCACTTCTGACCTATGAAAGCTTCCGACGTCAAGAAAGGCAACGTGGTCGAACACGACGGCACCGTCTATCAGGTACGCGACATCGAGCGCAGTTCGCCGAGTGCGCGTGGCGGCAACGTCACGTTCCGCTTCACCCTGTATTCGATCCCCGGCGGGCGCAAGTTCGACCTCAGCCTGCGTGCCGATGACGAGCTGCGCGAAATGGATCTGGTCCGCCGCGCGGCAAATTTCTCGTACATGGACGGCGATGCGTTCGTCTTCATGGACGCCGAGGATTACACCCAGTACCTGCTCTCGCCCGAGCTGGTCGGCGACAACGCCGGCTATATCGTGGAAGACACCGAAGGCTATTACGTGCAGGTGATCGACGACGCGCCGGTCGGCCTGCAGGTGCCCACCAGCATCGTCCTGACCGTGGTCGATACGGCGCCGGAAATGAAGGGTTCCAGCGCCACCAAACGCAACAAGCCGGCCAAGCTCAACACCGGCATCGAGGTGCAGGTGCCCGAGTACATCAGCAATGACGAGAAAGTCTGGGTAAACACGCTCACCGGCGAGTTTGCCGGCCGCGCGTGAATCATTCCGCGCAACGCACTGCCCGTCGACACGGTCGTTGCGCGCACCATTGGCTGGGCGTGCTGTTGACTGCACTGACCGCAGCGGCGGCGGCGCAACCGCCGGCACGACCGGCCGACGGCAGCTGGCCGCGGCCGGTCGCGCAATTCATCGAGCGCAGCGAGAACTGCCAACACTTCGCCGGCGAGTTCGGCGGCGACGGTTCACCGCGCGACGCCGAGGTCAATCGCCAGATGGACGCGTTGCGTTGCAACGCGCTGCCGGCGGAGCTGCGGACACTGCGCCAGCGCTATCGCGCCGACGCGCATGTCACCGCGCGGCTGGCAGCCTTCGACCATGACGGCCTGCCGATCGCCGCCGGCTCCGACGACTGAGCACGCGGCGCCGGCTGGGCGATGGTCACCGCAGCGATCTGCGTCGGCATGGGGCAGAATCAAGGCTTGCCAGTGAGCCGACAGAATCCACATGCCATCCAGCGATTACTCGCTACGCGCCCATGCGCTCGAAAGCCTGACCGCGATCAAGCGGCCGGATGTGCCGTGGCGGGTGGTCATCCGCAATACCGCAGCCGTGGTGCTGCCGCTGGGCATCGGCATGGCCACCGGCCATCCGCAGATCGGCCTGGGCGTGGGCGCCGGCGCGCTGAACACGATGTTCTCCGATCAACCCGGCCCCTATCGGCAGCGCCTGCGTCAGCTGCTGCTTGCCGCACTGGCCGCGGCCCTGGCCTCGCTGGTCGGCTTCCTGATCGGCGGCCAGCTGCTGCCGATGCTGCTGGCCACCGCCATCTGCGGCTTCTGCGGCGGGCTGCTGGTGGTTTTCGGCACGGACACCGCGCGGGTCGGCATGACCAGCATGATCCTGCTGGTGGTCACCGCCTCCACCCCCACCACGCTGGGCAATGCGTTGGGCAGCGCCGCGCTGATCTTCGGTGGCGGCCTGCTGCTGGCCAGCTTCTCGCTGGCAGCATGGCCGTTGCAGCGCTACTGGCCGGAGCGGCACGCGCTGGTCGGGGTCTATCGCGGGCTTGCTGCGCTGGCGCGCGAAGCCTCGCGCGACGATACCGACGTGCCGGCACTCAGCGAGGCGATGACCAGCCTGCAGCAAACGCTGCTGGGACGTCACCGTTCGCACGGCCGCGCGATGGAAGCGTTTGGCGTGCTGCTGGAACTGGCCGAGCGGATCCGGCTGGAACTGACCGCGATGACCGAGCTGCATGATGGCATCGCCGTCCAGGTGGACTTCCGCGCAGCGGTCGCCGGCGTGCTGGATGCGATCGCCGAAGCGCTGGAGGATGGCGACTCGCCCGAGCGCGCGACCGCTCTGCTGCCGTCGCTGCAAGCGCACGCGCCCGGCGGCATCGCCGAAGCAGGCAGCCACGCCAGCGCCGCCACCCGCGCCAGTCGCGCCACGCATGTCCACGCCCTGATCGGCCAGCTTGCCGCCGCGGTGCGCAACGCTGACTGGGCCGGCAGTCGCGGCGAGCTGCGTGCCAGTGCCGCGGAAACCCGTTTGCCGTCGACGCTGCGCAGCGGTGCGGCCTGGGCCACCCTGCGCGCCAGCCTCACCCCGCGTTCGGTGGCGTTCCGTCACGCCGTGCGCATGGCAGTCTGCCTCAGTGTCACGCTGGCGCTGTCGCGACTGCTGCAGTTGCCGCACGGCTACTGGCTGCCGATGACCGCCGCGATCGTGCTGCGCGCCGACTTCGGCGCCACCTTCAACTTCGGCCTGCTGCGCGTGCTGGGCACCGTGCTCGGGCTGGTGCTCACCACGGTGCTGCTCTACATCACGCCCGACCAGCCGTGGGCGCATCTGGCGCTGATGGCCCTGCTGTGCATGGCGTTCCGCTACCTGGCCAGCGCGCACTACGGCATAGCCGTGGCCGCGCTGACCGGCACCGTGGTGATTCTGCTGTCGTTCGAAGGCGTGGCTCCCGGCGCCGCCGTGGTCGATCGCGTGATCAACACCGCGCTCGGCTGCGGCATCGCCCTGCTCGCCTACGTGGCATGGCCGACCTGGGAGCGCGGCCGCGCCCGTCCCGCGTTGGCCAGCATGCTCGACGCCTATGCCGACTATCTGCGCAGCCTGCTTGCGCCCAACCTCGACGCACGCGGCGAGACGCGTACCGCCGCGCGCACCGCACGGGTCAATGCGCAGGCGTCGATCGAGCGGATGCGCAGCGAACCGGCCACGCCACCGGAACTGCTCGCGCTGGCGCGCACGCTGTTTGCCAACGGCAACCGGCTGGCACGCACCGCGATGACCCTGGAAGCCATGCTCGACGATCTTGCCGGGTTGGCCGCCGAAGCGGGAGTCCGCGATTTCGTCGAGCAATGCGCTGCGTCGCTGCAGACGGTCTCCGCCGCGCTGCGCTCCGGCCAGGGCCTGTCGGACCTGCCGGATCTGCGTGCGCAACAACGTCGGCTGGCAAGCCGTGTGCAGGATGCCGCCGATGTCGCCGCCGCCGACCTGCTGGTGCGAATCAGCGATCGCCTGGTCGACAACATCGATACGCTCGCCCATGTGGTCAAGCGCAACCGGCAGCAGGCAACCACCGACGACTACGGCTTGCCGATCTAGCCAGGCCACGCTGCACGCTGCGAGCCCCCGCTGGTCGGCGCATGGCGACACAGGCGACGCCAGCGCGCGGAGGTTTTACACTCCGTGGATGCTCAAGATCGATTCCCACGCGCACATCCTGCCCCGCGACTGGCCGAACCTGGCAGCCAAGTACGGCGACGACCGCTTCCCGGTGATGACTCATACCGATGGGCGACACCGCATCTACAAGGACAGCAAGTTCTTCCGCGAGGTATGGGATTCGGCGTTCGACCCGCAGACGCGCATCGATGATTACGCCCGCTTCGGCGTCGACGTGCAGGTGATCTCCACCGTGCCGGTGCTGTTCTCCTATTGGGCGCCGGGGCATCAGGCACTGGAGCTGCATCGTCATCTGAACGAACACATGGCCGGCATGTGCCGCGACTATCCGCGCCATTACGCCGGCATCGGCACGGTGCCGCTGCAGGCGCCCGATCTGGCGATCCGCGAACTGGAACGCTGCATCGACGAACTGGGCTTGCAAGGTGTGCAGATCGGCTCGCATTGCGGCGACTGGAACCTGGACGCTCCCGAGCTGTTCCCGTTCTTCGAAGCCGCCGCCGATCTCGGCGCCGCGGTGCTGGTGCACCCATGGGACATGATGGGCATGGCCAGCATGCCGAAATACTGGATGCCATGGCTGGTCGGCATGCCGGCCGAGCAGTCGCGCGCGGCCTGCT
Source organism: Rhodanobacter ginsengiterrae (assembly GCF_050026815.1). Classification (NCBI taxonomy): domain Bacteria; kingdom Pseudomonadati; phylum Pseudomonadota; class Gammaproteobacteria; order Lysobacterales; family Rhodanobacteraceae; genus Rhodanobacter; species Rhodanobacter ginsengiterrae. The sequence continues at coordinate 76,464 of NZ_JALBWO010000055.1, forward strand.
GCCTGGCCTTCGGCGGCGTGCTGGAACGGCTGCCGAAGCTGCGCGTGATGCTGGCCCACGGCGGCGGCAGTTTCCCGTCGTCGATCGGCCGCATCGAGCACGGCTTCAAGATGCGCCCGGACCTGGTCGCCACCGACAACCCGCGCAACCCGCGCGAGTACCTCAAGCGTTTCTACTTCGACTCCTGCGTGCACGACGACCTGGCGCTGCGCTACCTGCTGGATGTGACCGGCGTCCGCCAGGTGATGCTGGGCACCGACTATCCTTTCCCGCTGGGGGAGCAGGAACCCGGCAGCGGCATCGAGGCACTGGGTCTGGCCGATACCGACCGCGCGCGGCTGTTCCATGGGACCGCGCTGGAATGGCTGGGCCTGCCTCTGCACCGCTTTGTTCCCGATTCCACTTCGAAGGTACCCGCATGAACTTTTTGCGCCGCAGCACCCTCGCCATCGCGTTCGCCGCCACCCTGCTCGCCGCTGGCGTGCACGCCACCGACGTCAGCATGGCCGACGGCAGCGTCACCTTCAGCACGCCGGACAGCTGGCTCGCCATCATGGAAACCCAGGGCGATCCCGAAGCCCATGTATTCCAGGTGCCCGACCCCTCGCCCACCGGCAGGAACAGCCTCGCCCGCGTCACGGTGACGGTGAAGCAGGTGGCCGACGTCAACGGCTTCAACCAGTACCGCAGCGAAGCCACCGCCAAGGCGATGGCGCTGCCCGGCTACAAGGTCGCCGCCACGCCGCCGGGACCGAACAGCAACATCTACACCGCGCAGGAAAACGGCACCGCCTTCAACTACACCGAGCACTACTGGTTCAAGAACGGCCGCGCCATCCAGCTGCGCTGCATGCGCCCCAGCGAAACCCAGGCCGGCGCCGGCTGGAAAGCCGAGTTCGACAAGGGCTGCGCCGCCCTCGCCGCGCAATTGAAGTAGTCGCAGCCTCTGCTCCCTCCCCTGCAACGCAGGGGAGGGTCGGGGTGGGGTCGCTCCGGATCCTCGCCTCCTCGACCTCCCCTGAACGCAGACGGAGGATCTGACACCAAGAGATTTCCCGATGGCCGCCACGTTCGAAGCCACCCACGACTGGGCCAACGCCCATGACGCCGCCGATCCGCTGCGCGCATTCCGCGACGAATTCCTGATCCCGCCGCACGAAGGTCGCGACAGCACCTATTTCTGCGGCAACTCGCTGGGCCTGCAGCCGCGCGCGGTGCGCGAGGCGATCAATGCCGAACTGGACTACTGGGGCGAACTGGGTGTGGAAGGCCATTTCAAGGGCCGCCTGCCGTGGATGGACTACCACGAGTTCGTGCGCGACGACCTCGCCGCCGTGGTCGGCGCCAAGCCAACCGAAGTGGTGGCGATGAACACCCTGGGCGTGAACCTGCACCTGATGATGGTGAGCTTCTACCGCCCCAGCAGGGAACGCCCGGCAATCCTGATCGAGGGCGGCGCGTTTCCCACCGACCGCTACGCAGTGGAATCGCAAATCCGCTTCCATGGCCTCGATCCCGCCAGCGCACTGATCGAACTGCAACCGGATGAACCGAACGGCACCACCTCGATGCAGGCGATCGAGCGCGTGCTGGCCGAGCACGGCTCGCGCATCGCGCTGGTGATGCTGCCCGGTGTGCAGTACCGCACTGGCCAGGCGTTCGACCTGAAGGCGATCACCGAACTCGGCCACCGACACGGCTGCGTGGTCGGCTTCGACCTCGCCCACGCCGTCGGCAACCTGCCGCTGCAACTGCACGACAGCGGCGCCGACTTCGCGATCTGGTGCAGCTACAAATACTTGAACAGCGGACCCGGTGCCGTCGGCGGGGCCTTCGTGCACGAGCGCCACGCGCAAGCCGTGCTGCCGCGCTTCGCCGGCTGGTGGGGTCACGACAAGACCACCCGCTTCCAGATGGGCCCGCAATTCCAGCCCACGCCCGGCGCCGACGGCTGGCAACTGTCCAACCCGCCGATCCTCGCGCTGGCGCCGATGCGCGTTTCGCTGGAAATCTTCCGCCGCGCCGGCATGGCGGCGCTGCGCGAGAAGTCACTCAAGCTCACCGGTTATCTGGAATGGCTGGTGCAAAGCCAGCTTGCCGATGTGCTTCAGGTGGTGACTCCCGCCGAACCCGCACGCCGTGGCGCGCAGCTCTCGATCCGCGTGATCGATGGCCGCGAACGCGGTCGCGCCCTGTTCGAACACCTGATGGCGCACGGCATCATCGGTGACTGGCGCGAACCCGACGTGATCCGCATCTCGCCCGCCCCGCTGTACAACCGCTTTGCGGATTGCCTGGTCTTCGCCGACGCGGTGCGAACGTGGCAGCAAGCGGGTTGAACCTGCGGCAGGTTCAGCCGCGGTTTGGCGCAACGGGGCCGATTTCATCCGATCTTGAACCACCCGGCGCGATGCTGCGGCTTTCAGCCACCGGGAAATCCGATGAAGAACGAAGCTCCGGACAACAGCGATCTGCGCAAGCTGGGTGACTTGATCGACGGCATCGAGGTGGCCATGCTGACCACGCGCGCCGCCGACGGCTCGATGGTCAGCCGCCCGCTGCAAACCCTGAAGCTGGATGCCAATGGCGAGATCATCTTCTTCACTGCCGCCGAAAGTCACAAGGTCGACGAACTCACCGACGATTCCAGCGTGAATCTGGCTTATGCCGACCCGTCCAGCCATTGCTATGTATCGGTGCGCGGACGCGCGCGGATGGATCGCGACCAGTACACCATCGACGAGTTGTGGTCGCCGGCGCAGAAGATCTTCTTCCCCGATGGCAAGGACGACCCGAATCTGATGGTATTGCGCGTGCGCGTGCGGGACGCCAGCTACTGGGAGTCTGCCGGAAACTTCGTGGCGCGCGCCTTCGATTTTGCGCGCGGCATGCTCGGCGACTCGCCGGAAGACCTGGGCAAGCACGGCACGCTGAAGGGCTGAAACCTCGTCGGCTACCTGCCCGGCGGATGCCTTGTCTGCCCTTCCCCGCGCACCACGAAGCGCTCCACCGTGAGCGCCTCGGCGCCCATCGGGCCGTAGGCGTGCAACCGCGTGGTGGAGATGCCGATCTCGGCACCCAGGCCGAGTTCGCCGCCGTCGCTGAAGCGGGAGGAGGCGTTGACCATCACCACGGCCGAGCGGATCGCCTGCACGAAGCGTTGCGCGGCGGCGTCGTCCGCGGTGGCGATGACTTCTGTGTGGTCGGAGCCGTAACGACGGATGTGGGCAATCGCGGCATCGAGGTCGTCGACCACGCGCACGGCGAGGATCAGGTCGAGGAACTCGGCGGCGTAGTCGTCGTCGCTGGCGAGGTGCATGTCGCTGACCAGTGCGCGGCTGGCTTCATCGCCACGCAACTCGACGCCGCGTTCGCGCAGGGCCTTGGCGGCGGATGGCAGGAATGACGCCGCCACATCGCGATGTACCAGCAACGTCTCCAGCGCGTTGCACACGCCGGGGCGCGAGGTCTTGCCGTCGATCAGCAGGTTCAACGCCAGGTCGAGGTCGGCAGAGCGGTCCACGTACAGATGGCAGACGCCCTTGTAGTGCTTGATCACCGGCACCCGCGCGTGTTCGTCGACGAAACGGATCAGCCCTTCGCCGCCGCGCGGGATGGCCAGGTCGACGATGTCGCTGAGCTGAAGCAGTTCGACCATCGTCTCGCGGCGCAGATCCTCGACCAGGGTCAATGCGGAGGCCGGCAAGCCATGCGCTTCCAGGGCCGATTTCAACGCCGCCGCGATCGCCGTGTTGGAATGGATCGCCTCGGAACCGCCGCGCAGGATCACGCCATTACCGGCCATCAGGCACAGTGCCGCGGCGTCCGCGGTGACGTTCGGGCGGGCCTCGTAGATCATCGCGATCACGCCGAGCGGGATGCGCACGCGCTCGACCGACAAGCCGCTCGGCCGTGTCTCGCGGCGGGTCGTCACGCCGACCGGATCGGGCAGTTCGGCCACCTCGCGCAGCGCGCCCGCGATGCCGGCCACGCGCGTCTCGTCCAGCCGCAGGCGGTCGAGCATGGCGCCCTGCACGCCTTTCGCCGCGGCCTGGCGCATGTCCTCGGCGTTGGCGGCCAGCACCACGGCGGACTGCGCTTCCAGCGCCGCGGCCATGTCGCGCAGCAGCGCGCGCTTCGCCTCGCTGCCCAGCGCCGCCACGACCCGGGCGGCGTCGCGGCAAGCCAGTGCCTGTTCGCGGATCGTGCTCATGCGTTGATCTCCTGCCCGGGTGCAACCGGGCGGTTCATGCCAACGAGGTCGTCGCGATGCACTACCTCGTCGCCGTAGCTGTAGCCGAGCACGCCGTCGATCTCGCGGCTGTGCCGGCCGGCCAGACGGCGCACCTCGGCGGCGCCGTACTGGCTGAGTCCGCGCGCGACGGCGGCGCCATCCGCGTCGACGATCTCCACCAGGTCGCCGCGGTGGAACTCGCCGTCGGCGCCGAGCACGCCGCCCGGCAGCAGCGAGACGCGCCCGCCTGCCAGCGCCTTCGCCGCACCGGCGTCGATGCGGATGCGGCCTGGCGCGGCGGGTGCGTGGCGCAGCCAGTACTTGCGCGCCTGCAATCGCGTGGAAGCCGCGGCGATCAGCGTACCGTGCAGTCGCCCGCGTTGCAGCGCCTGCACGGTGGCCGCCTCGCGCCCGCTGAACAAGGCCGTGGGGATGCCGGCCGCTGCGGCTTTCGCCGCCGCCTGCAGCTTGGTGCGCATGCCACCGGTGCCGGCCGCGCTGCCGCCGTCGCCGGCCATCGCGACGATCTCCGGGGTCAGCGCAGCCACCTGCTCGATCGGCACGGCCGCGGGATCGCGCCGCGGGTCGGCGCTGTACAGCGCATCGACGTCGGAGGCGATCAGCAGCAGGTCGGCGTCGACCAGCGCGGCGACGATGGCGGCGAGGTTGTCGTTGTCGCCGAGCTTCAGTTCGTCCACCGAGACGGTGTCGTTCTCGTTGATCACCGGCAACACGCCGAGCTGCAGCAGCTCGCGAAGGGTGGCGCGCGCGTTGAGGTAGCGGCGACGGTTGCGCAGGTCGTCGTGGGTCAGCAGCACCTGCGCCACCGGCCGCGCGGACAGCGATTGCCACAGCGCGATCATCGGCGCCTGCCCCAGCGCTGCCAGCGCTTGCCGCGCCGCCAGCCCGCCACCGTCGCTCGCATGCTGGCGCAGCAGCGCCCGCCCTGCCGCCACCGCGCCGGAAGACACCAGCACGACTTCACGGCCTTCGGCATGACTGGCCGCGATGAAACCGGCCAGCGCTGCGGCGTAGCGCGGCGTAAGACCACCGCCGTCGGCGGCGAGCAGGTTGCTGCCGACCTTCAATACTGCGCGACGCCAACCCGGCAAGGGCTGGTGCGGAATATCCACGGGCATGTTCATGGCGGGGCCTCGTTCGGCGGCATTCGCACGCCGGCAAGGTTTGCACTGGTGGACGCATGGGTCGACGACCGCCCATCAGTCCCGGCCTGCACCTCGCCGGCGGGCCGGACCGCACCGGGCAGGTGGCGCTTCATATTCAAAGCCGGCCGCTCGACCAGGTACCAGGAAAGAATCGCACAGGTCAGCGTGCAGCTCGCCGATACCAGCAGGCCCCACCAGTACGGATGAGGCCTGTCGGTCAGCGAAATCGTCAGCTGCTGCATCATGTAGGCGTAGATGTAGATGCCGTAGGAGAAGTCACCGAAGCGGCCAGCGCGGCGCAACACCGGCGTGGACCAGGTGCCGAAACGGATCACCAGCCAGGGCAGCAGCAGGAACAGGGCGGTATAGCCATGGTCGAGCATCATCATCAAGGCGGCCGCCACGACCAGCACGCCAGTCAACCGAGCGGGATGACGGTGCCACGCATCGCGGAAGTGATACAGCACCACTCCATAGCAGAAGTAGCTGCCGTATTCGCAGCCGAAATCCGGCAGCGGGAATGCCGCCAGCGGATTGTGCTGGACGTCGAACACCGCGTAGACATAGGTCGCATATGCGAGCACCAGCAGCAGCAACGGATAACGAAGGCGCCTGCGCAGCAAACCGCACACCCCGGCGATCAGCAGGATGCCGTACCAGCGCACCTCGATGGGTATGGTCCAGAGCGAGCCGTTGACTCCGGGAAACCAGGCGTGGGCGAACACGCCGGGAAGATGAAACCGAATGCCCAGGTACAGCTGGGAAAAATAGTCCCAGGTGACCGGAGAGCGAAAATAGTCGTGCAAGCTGACTTCGGTAACCCACGGGCCCAATACGAGTGCAGCTACCAGGGTGACCACGGCAAGGCCCGGCCACACCCGCAGAAACCGCTTTGCAGCGAAGCGCAGCACGTGCGGGTCACGGTCCCAGCTCTGCGCCACCAGATAGCCACTGACGGCGAAGAACACCAGCACACCGAACGTCCCCATCGTCAGCAGCCCGAAGGGGCGGGGCTCTGCTCGGCCAGTGAGGGCGAATTGATGGGAGCACAACACTATGCCCGCAGCCAGCAACCGCACCGCGTCGAAATTGTTTGAGGGATGCTGGCGCGACATGGAGCGAGTATCCATCAACTCACCAGGGACGAGAGCGCCGCGAGTCGCGAGGCAAGATCCTCGAGGCGAAGATCGGCAGCCGCGCCGGGCGAGACACGCAGCTCCAGGCTTGCTTCCGGAGTGCGTCCAGCGCCGGCTGAAGCGGCCGATTCCGCAGCGGCGCGGTAGGCGTCACGGAACGGCACGCCGGCCGCGGCCTGCTCGATCGCCACGTCGGTGGCGTACATCGACGGCTCGATCGCGGCGCGCATGGCAGGTTCGTTCCATTCGAACCTGGCGAGCAGGTCGGGGACCAGTTCCAGCGCGCCCAGGCCGTGGCGCACGCCGTGGAACAGCGAGCCCTTGGAGAACTGCAGGTCGCGCTGGTAGCCGGACGGCAGCGACAGCAACTGCTCGATCTCGGTGCGCGCGGCGGCGACGCTGGCGTAGCTGGCGCGCAGCAGTTCGATCACGTCGGGGTTGCGCTTGTTCGGCATGATCGAGCTGCCGGTGGTGTACTCGTCCGGCAGCTTGACGAAATTGAATTCAGCGGTGGTGAACAGCGACAGGTCCCACGCCATCCGACGCAGGTCGAGCAGCGCGCTGGCGATCGCCTCGAGCACGGCCATCTCGAATTTTCCGCGCGACAACTGCGCGTAGATCGGGCTGATCTGCATCCGGGCGAAGCCGAGCGCCGCGGTGGTGTGCTCGCGATCCAGCTTCAGGTTCACGCCGTAACCGGCGGCGGTGCCCAGTGGATTGGCGTCGATCAGCGCCAGCGTCTGGCGTGCACGCAGCGCGTTGTCGATGAAGCCTTCGGCGAAGCCGGCGAACCACATCGCGGTGGAGGAAACCACCGCGCGCTGCAGGTGGGTGTAGCCGGGCAGCGGAACCGACTCGCCTGCCGCCCGCTCGAGACAGACGGTGGCGATCGCGCGGCAATGCGTTTCCAGCGCAACGAGCTTGTCCTTCAGCCACAACCGCGTGGCCACCAGGATCTGGTCGTTGCGGCTGCGTCCGGTGTGCACGCGACGGCCGGCATCGCCGAGGCGTTCGGTGAGTCGCGCCTCGATCGCCGAATGGCCGTCCTCATAACGCTCGTCCAGCACGAAGGCGCCGCTGGTGAAGTCATCAGCCAGCGCATCCAGTTCGCGCTTCAGCGCGCCCGCTTCATCGGCACTGACCACGCCGATGTTGGCGAGGCCTTCCACGTGCGCCTTGCTGGCCGTGATGTCATGCAGGAAGAACTCGCGATCGAGCAGCACATCGTCGCCGGCGAGGAACTGCATGATCTTCGCGTCAATCCGGATGCCGGTTTTTTGCCAGAGTGGTTGGGTCATGGGAGCCAGGAGTGAGTTGAGAGGAGTGAGGAGCGGGAGAGATCGGGAGCGGAGGGGCGGGAGCGCTGGGAGCGTGAGCTCTTCTCTCGCTCCTCTCTGCTCTTCCCTCACTCCTGCTCCACTGGAATGGCGGTGTATTCGTCCACGCCGATGGCGCGATTGATGTTCTGCATGGCCTGGGTGGCGGCACCTTTCAAGAGGTTGTCCAGGGTGGCGACCACCACTACCCGCTTGCCGTCCGCGGACATCGCGAAGCCGCCGATTTCGGCGTGGTGGCGATGGGCGATGCGGCTGACCCAGGGCGCTTCATCGGAAACTGTCACCAGCTTCTCGCCCTCATAGGCGGCACGGAAGCGCTGCAGGACATCCTCGCGCTTCAGTTGGCGCGTGAGGTAGAGGTTGCTGGTGACGGTAAGCCCACGGAAGTGCGGTGCCACGTGCGGCATGAACTCCACCGGGATGCCGAGCCGGAACGAGGCTTCCTTCTCGTGCATGTGGCCAGTGAGTGCGTACGGCATCAGGTTGTCGCGCAGCTTGTCCGGGTCGTTCTTGTCCGATGGCGTGGTGCCGGCGCCGGAGTAGCCCGACACGCCGAAGCACACCGGCGGTGCGCCGAGCAGATCCTTCAGCGGGGCGATCGACAGCTGCATCGCGGTGGCGTAGCAACCCGGATTGCTGATCCGCCGCTCGCCGCGCCATTGCCCGCGAGTCAGCTCGGGCAGGCCGTAGTACCAGGCCGGATCGAAGCGGTAGTCGGCCGACAGGTCGAGAATCAGCGGATCGACACCGGCCGCGTCGAACGCCGCCACGCAGGCGCCGGCCTTGCCGTTGGGCAGGGCGAGAATCACCACGTCCGCGCCAAGCTTGGGCAGGTCCTCATGCGCCGGCGCGCTGTAGCGCAGTTCACCGCGGTACTCGGGCACGTGCGCGTCGACGCGCTGGCCATCCAGTTCGCGCGAGGAGACGAAGGCCAGCTCCAGCGCCGGGTGCGCCGCGATCATGCGGATCAGCTCGGTGCCGGTGTGGCCGCGTGCGCCGACGATGCCGATGGTTTTCTTGTCGTTTGTCATTCGTTCATTCCTGCCGTGTTTTTGCCCCTCCCCCTGCATGCAGGGGGAGGCTGGGAGGGGGTGAAGCTTCTGGCTTCAGAGCAAAGAGCACCCCACCCCAGCCCTCCCCTGCATCGCAGGGGAGGGCGTTTGTTGCGTTCAATCTGTCAGTGTCGGGGTGCGCTGCGCGCAATGCGCCACGCAGCGGGCAATCGTGTCGAAACCGTCGATGCCGTACCAGAACACCTTCCAGCTGGGCTGCTTGATGCAACCATCCGACTCGGCGTAGTAGAAAGGGTTGACCGGGTTGCCGTGGCGCGAACGCCAGAACAGCCGCGGATTTTCCTCGCGCATCACTTGCCATACCGCACGGCCCAGGCCTTCGCCCTGGGCGTCGTCGAGTACGGCGAACTTGTCCAGGTACGGCAGATCGTCTTCCATGGTGAGGATCATCGCGGCGCGATAGTTCTCGCTGACGTAGACGCGGAATGGCCTGGTGCGCTCGAAATAGTCCGCCACCAGGGTGCGACCGAAGCTCGATTCGATCAAGCTGCGCATGCGCTCCCGGTCGATGCCCCGCCACGAATCGAAGCGCAGCACCTTCTCGCCACGCCGCACCAGGGTGCCCGAACCCTTGTGGGTGAACAGCTCCTTGGCCAGCTCCGACGGACGGGTGATCGACACCGACGAGGTCAGCGGCAGGTCGGCCAGCAGGTCGGCAATCTGCTCGATCTTCAGGCGCATGCCGCCGTTGATCCATGGCTGCGCCATCAGGTGCTCGAACTCGGTACTGAGGTTGATCGAATTGATCAGCTTGCCGTTCTCGTCAAGCAGGCCGCCGGTGCCGGTGAGAAAGATGATCTTGTACGGCTGCAGCACGCGCACCAGCTCGTTGGCAGCGAAATCGGCATTGATGTTGAGGATCTGCCCCTCGTCGGTCTCGCCCAGGCTGGCGATCACCGGGATCGAACCGGCGCGCAGACTTGCCTCGATCGGCGCCAGATTGATGCTGCGCACCTTGCCGACGAGGCCGTAGGTATCGCGGTCCAGATAGTCGGCCATGAACACGCCGGTGCCTACCGAGGTGGCGCGCGTATCCATCGACTGCAGCGCCTCGACCAGCCTCAGGTTCTGCTGCTGGAAAACCCGGCGCAAGATGCCGAGCGCCTTGGCCGAGGTGACGCGCAGGCCAGCGATGGTCTGCTTCTCGATGCCGGCGGCGGCCAGCTCTTCGTCCAGTTGCGGGCCGGCCCCATGCAGCACGATCGGGGTCAGCCCTACCTGCTGCAGGAAGGTCAGCGACGAGGCGAGGTCGACCAGTTCGTCGCGCAGCACCGCGCCGCCGACCTTGACCACGGCAAAACGCTTGGCATCCAGCTCGGAGAAACGCTTGAGGTATTGCTGGATTTCCTTGGTGCTGCCCATGCTCGAGAGCAGGCGCACGATGGTCTTGCGGGTGTGGGTATGGGTAGTCATGCGCTTTTGCTGGCAACGATGCGGTGAATGGTTTCTGCGTAATGCTGCAGTTGGTCCAGCGCGACCCACTCGTCGGCGCTGTGCGCCTGTGCGATGTCGCCGGGGCCGTAGACGAAAGCGGTGTAGCCGGCGGCGGAGAACAGCGCCGCCTCGGTCCAGAAGTCCACCGCGTTGCCGACCGGGATGCCCAGCTCGTCGGCAAGATCGCGGGCCACCAGCCGGTTCGCCTCGGCATTCGCCGTGTCGCCTGCCGGCAACGACGCGCCGCGGAAAGTTTCCGTGAACTCCACCGGCGGCGGCTCCACCAGGGTGCGGAACTGCGTCAGCAGGCGGTTCGGATCCATCGTCGGCAGCGGCCGCATGCCGAAGCGCACTTCGGCACTCGGTGCGATCATGTTCGCCTTGATGCCGCCTTCGACGCGGCCGATGTTGAAGCGCAGGCCGGTCAGCCCGCCGAAGCGCTCGTGCGACTGTGCCGCGACGAAATCGAGCGCGCTGCTGCCCCAGCGCATCGCCTGGTGCAGCGCGCTGTCGCTGGGCTTCTGTTCGCCGGAGGCATGCCCGGCGTGGCCGGCAAAGCGCATCAGCACCGACTGGATGCCGCGATGCGCCAGCACCGCTTCGCCCCTGGTAGGCTCCGCCACAATCACCGCCTCGTAAGCGTGTGGCTCGCGCAAAAAACCAGCGATGCAGCGCGCATCGTTGGCTTCCTCATCGGTGGTGAACAGCAACGCGAGCGGACCATCGCTCGCATTTGCTGCTGCCAGCAAGGCGGCCGCAGCTCCCTTGATGTCGCAGGCGCCAAGGCCGATTGCATGCTCGGCCGTGACCCGCAAGGCGTGCGGATCAGCCGTCCAAGCCGGCGAATCCGGCACGGTATCCAGATGCACGTTGAACAGGTATTTCGGCTCGCCGCGCACTGCGTGCAAAGCCACCGCGCCGGCACCGAAGTCGGTCACCGTCACGGCAAAGCCGGGCAGCTGCGCGCGCAGATAATCGAAGATGCCACCGGTATCGATCAGGCGTGGCGGGTTGCGCGTATCAAAGGCGACCAGCGCCGTCAGATGTCTCAACGTGGCATCAAGCAGCGCGCTCATCCGCGATTGACCTCGGCCCACAACGTGCTGCTCATGCCGAACAGCTTGATGAAGCCCTCGGCTTCCTCCACGCCCCAGTCGGCGGACTGCGCGTAGGTGGCGCCCTTGGCGTTGAGGATGTGCTTCGACTCCACCGCCACCGCGCCGACGCTGCCGCCGTTCGTCTCCAGCGTCACCATGCCGTTGACGGTGGACTGACTGGATGCCAGGAACGCTTCCAGGTCGGTCTTCAGCGGATCGTGGAAGAATCCCTCGTAGACCAGCTCCACCCACTTGCGCGCGACGTCCGGCTTGAAGCGGTTCTGCTGCTTGCTGAGCACGGCCTCTTCCAGCGCGCGGTGCGCGGTGAGCAACGCGGTCAGGCCCGGCGCCTCGAAGATGATGCGGCCCTTCAGGCCAATCGTGGTGTCGCCGGTGTACAGGCCGCGGCCCACGCCGTACTGCGCAAACAGGCCGTTGAGCTTGGCCAGCATGGTGTGCCCGGCGATCGCCTCGCCGTCCAGCGTCACCGCTTCGCCGTTGACGAAGCCGATCTTCACCTGCAGCGGTCTGGACGGCCATTCGGCGCGCGGCTTGCACCAGCCCACTGCGCCGGCACCGGGCGCCTGCCACTGGTCGATCTCGCCGCCGGACATGGTCAGGCCGAGCAGGTTCTCGTTGATGGTATAGGCCTGCTGCTTGGCGCGCACGCCGAAGCCGCGGTCTTCCAGGTACTTCTGCTCGTAGGCGCGCGTCTGCGTGTGTTCCTTCTGGATCTCGCGGATCGGCGCCACGATCTGGTAGTCGCCCAGCGCCTTCACCGCCAGGTCGAAGCGCACCTGGTCGTTGCCCATGCCGGTGCAGCCATGCGCGATCGCCTGCGTGCCGAGTTCGGCGGCGCGCTTCAGCGCGGCTTCGACGATCAGGTAGCGGTCGGACACCAGCAGCGGGTACTGGCCCTGGTAGCCCTCGCCCGCCCACACGAACGGCTTGACGAAGCCCGCCCAGATCGCCGGGCCGCCATCCACGGTGACGTGGCTGGCCACGCCCAGCTCCTGCGCGCGCCCTTCGATGAAAGCGCGCTCCGCGGCATCCACGCCGCCGGTGTCGGCGAACACGGTATGCACGGCCCAGCCGCGCTCCTGCAGATAGGGCACGCAGAAACTGGTGTCGAGGCCGCCGGAGAAGGCGAGGACGATGTCTTTGCTCATGGCTTGCGGATCCTGGAAAGAAGGGTGGTCAGGCGGTTTCGACGACGACGCGCGGCTCGCAGCGCACCGGGAAATTCACGGAATTGGCGATGAAGCAGGCATGATGCGCCGCCTCGTGCGCGGCCTCGGCCTTGGCCGGGTCGCTGGCGGCAGTGATGGTCACCGTGGGGCGCAGCACCACTTCGACGAAGCGGCCGCCGTCGCCTTCGGTGGCCATCGTGCCTTCGGCAGCATCGCTATACGCCGTCACCACCACGCCGGCCACGGTGGCCATGTGCAGATACGACAGCATGTGGCAGGTCGACAAGGCGGTGACCAGCATGTCCTCGGGGTTGTGCTTCGTGGCATCGCCGCGGAAGGTGGGGTCGGAGGAACCAGCGATCGACGGCTTGCCGTCGATGCGGATCACGTGGTCGCGGCTGTAGTTGCGGTAACCGTCCGTGCCGCTGCCGAGGTTGCCGGTCCACTCCACCGCGACGCGATAGTGATGCTGATGGTTCACGGTTTCGATTCCCCTTGTTGGGACATCCATGCGGCCAGTTCCGCGTCGCCATCGCCGTCGCGCTCGCGCAGCCTGGCGATCACGCCCGCGCGGTTGCGCGCGGGATGGTTCTGGCTCAGCTTGAACTTGCCCTCGATGCGATCGATCGAGACTTCCAGGCCGACGATCGCGCGCAGCGACTTTTCGATGTGGTCGTCCGGTGCGTCGCTGATCTTCCAGGGCTGCGGCTGGCCCGCTTCATGGCGATCGGTCAGGGTTTCCAGCAGGCGACGCATCCATGTCGCATCGTCGATCACGCGCAGCCGGCCGTGCACGTGCACCACCGCGTAGTTCCAGGTCGGCACCTCGCGCCCGGTCTCGTGCTTGCTCGGGTACCAGTTCGGGCTGATGTAGCCGTCCGGCCCCTGGAACACCAGCAGCACTTCGGCCCCGTCCAGTCGCGCCAGTTCGTTGCCGCGGGCGACATGGCCGTGCAGCACTTCGCCGACGAGTTCGAACGGCAGGTGATTGGCCGTCAACCCGTCGGCCGCGCAGGTCACCAGCGTGGCGAACGGATACGCGCGGATCAGCTCATGCAGGGCTTCAACGCGGTTTTCCACGAAATGCTTCGGCGTGTACATGACGGCTCAGCCCTGCCCGATCAATGCCGCCATCACCGCCTTCTGCACATGCAGGCGGTTCTCGGCCTCGTCGATGGCGATGCAGGCGGGCGAATCCATCACCGCGTCGGTGGCCTTGATGTTGCGGCGCAGCGGCAAACAGTGGCTGAACAGGCCTTGGTTGGTCAGCGCCATCTTCGCCTCGTCGACGATGAAGTGCTTGCTGGCCTCGCGCACCGGCTTCTCCTCTTCCCAGCGGCCGAAGAACGGCAGCGCGCCCCAGCTTTTGGCATAAACCACGTCGGCGCCGGCGTAGGCTTCCTCGATGTCGTGGCTGACCTTCAGCGAGCCGCCATTCTGCTCGGCATTCAGACGGCCAAACGCCATGTAGCGCTCGTCCAGCACGTAATCGGGCGTGGGGCACAGCAAGGTCACGTCCATGCCCAGCTTGGTCGCGATCAGCAGCGCGGAATTCGCCACTGCGGTGTTCAGCGGCTTTGGGTGATAAGTCCAGGTCAGCACGTACTTCTTGTTCTGCAGGTCGCCCAGGTGCTCCTTCAGCGCCAGCGCGTGGGCCAGTTCCTGGCAGGGGTGGGTGATCGTCTCCATGTTGATCACCGGCACCGTGGCGTACTGGGCGAACGCCTTGATGACCTTGTCCTCGCGATCCACCGCCCAGTCCTGGAATTTCGGGAACGCACGAACGGCGATCAGGTCGACGTAGCGGCTGAGCACCCGCGCCACCTCGGCGATGTGCTCCTCGGTATCGCCGTCCATCACGCTGCCAACCTCGAACTCGATCGGCCATGCATCCTTGCCCGGCGCCAGCACGATCGCGTGGCCACCCAACTGGAACGCGCCCAGCTCGAAGCTGGTGCGGGTGCGCATCGAGGGATTGAAGAACAGCAGCGCGATCGACTTGCCGGCGAGCTGTTGGCTGTTTTGTCGAGGAGTCCCGCCAGGGATGGCGGGTTCCTGCGCATGGAGGCGCAGTTCCCGCTTGAATGCGGCGGCCTGCTCCAACAGCACGTCGATCTCGGCGCGGCTGTAATCCTGGGTGGTGATGAAGTGCCGTAGAGCCATGATTTACTCCCATCCAAAACACAAAAAACCCGGCGCAATGGCCGGGTTTCGTCGTCGATGCACCTTCAAACGCGTGCGACTGCCTACCCGGCCGAGTATCGATACAACGGTCGGCGCGCACGCGACGTCATGCCAGCGGCTGCGCGGGCGCTGGTCAGTACGGTGGCGGTATAGACGGCTGCAGACATGAGGATTCCGGGTAACTGTCAGGCATCATGCCGACAATTTCGCTGCCATGCAACAAGAAAATGGTGGCCCAAAAAGCAACGCCACCCGGCAGGGCGGCGTTGCTCGTGCGAGGTCAATCCGCGGGATCGACCCGTACCCGGACCCGCAGGCGCTCACCGGGGTCGTAGCTCAGACGCGAGGTATACACCTCACCGCGATAGCGGTACTCCACGTCGTAGCCGATGATCCGGCGCTGTTCACTGATTGAGCTGACCTCGCGGCACTGGGTCTGGGTGTCTTCGTAGTCCCGGCCACGACTGGCGCGGTTGCCGACGGCGCCGCCGGCCACGGCGCCAACGACCGTCGCCGCCTTGCGCCCGTCACCCTTGCCTACGGTGTTGCCCAGCACGCCACCGATCACGGCGCCCAGCACCGTTCCGGCCGTGCTGTTGCCGCCTTCGTGGCGAACCACCGGCTGGTCGTAGCATTCCTGCCGCGGCACTTCGGTGCGGGTGACGCCCTGCACCGGGTCTGCTCGCAGCACATCGGCCCAGCCATAGTGGGCGTTGTCGTCATTGCTGGGGTTGGCGTAACGCACATCCTGTGCAAAAGCGCCGCCTGCCATCAAGGCAAGCACCAGCGCGGAAATCCACAGCTTGGTCATCACGACCTCCCGGTTACTGAAACATCACTCGCGCAGATGCGCGTACTGGCAGCCATTGCAGCAAATTCACGCTGAATACACCCTTAGAATCGGGCAAATGACGGCCGGCGCGACTCAACCGCTTACACCTTGTTAAGATGCCGGGCTGGTCGCGCCACTGCCCGCACGGCCCATGCCGCGGATTCCACCCATGCCGATATCGCTCTACAACAGCCTGACTCGCCACAGCGAGCCATTCGTACCGCTCGATCCCCGGCGGGTGACGATGTATCTGTGCGGACCGACGGTCTACAACTACGTGCATATCGGCAACGCGC
Organism: Rhodanobacter ginsengiterrae; assembly: GCF_050026815.1. Classification (NCBI taxonomy): domain Bacteria; kingdom Pseudomonadati; phylum Pseudomonadota; class Gammaproteobacteria; order Lysobacterales; family Rhodanobacteraceae; genus Rhodanobacter; species Rhodanobacter ginsengiterrae. The sequence goes on from NZ_JALBWO010000055.1 coordinate 92,443, forward strand.
GCGGGCCGGTGGTGTTCGACGTGCTGGTGCGGCTGCTGCGACGGCATTACCCGCAGGTGCTGTATGCCCGCAACATCACCGACGTGGACGACAAGATCAACGCCGCTGCGCAGCAGCAGGGTGTGCCGATCGAGGCGATCACCGACCGCTTCGCCCAGGCCTACCGCGACGACATGGCCGGGCTCGGCGTGGCGCCGCCGGACATCGAGCCCCATGCCACCACGCATATCGCGCAGATCATCACGATGATCGAGCGTCTGATCGAAGGTGGTCATGCCTACGTCGCCGAGGGTCACGTGCTGTTCGATGTCGGCTCGTTTGCCGCCTACGGCGCGTTGTCCAGTCGCGACCCGGATGAGCTGATCGCCGGCGCGCGGGTGGAAGTGGCACCCTACAAGCGCAATGCGGGCGACTTCGTGCTGTGGAAACCCTCCACGCCGGAGCTGCCGGGCTGGCCCAGCCCATGGGGCCGCGGTCGCCCGGGCTGGCATATCGAGTGCTCGGCGATGAGCGCCGCGCACCTGGGCGAAACCATCGACATCCATGCCGGCGGCGTCGACCTGCTGTTTCCCCACCACGAGAACGAGGTCGCCCAGTCCACCTGCGCCCACGGCGGCAAGGTGTTCGCGCGCTGGTGGATGCACAACGGCATGCTCACCTTCGACGGCCGCAAGATGTCCAAATCGCTGGGCAATGTCCTGCTGGTGCACGAACTGTTGAAGCTGCATCCGGCCGAAGCCTTGCGCCTGCGCCTGCTGAGCGGTCACTACCGGCAGCCGCTGGACTGGTCCGACGCGGCCATCGCCCAGGCTACCAGCACGCTCGATGGCTGGTATCGCGTGTTGCGCGACCTGGCAGCGGTCGAACTGCCGTCCGCGGACTTGCCGGTTCCAGCGGGCATCGAAGCCGCCCTGTGCGACGACCTCAACACGCCGCAGGCACTGGCCGAGTTGTCGGTACTGGCCGATGCCGCGCGCCAGTCCGGCAGCGCCGAAGCCAAGGCCGCGCTGCTGGGCGGCGGCGCCCTGCTCGGCCTGCTGCAGCAGGCCCCGGAAGCCTGGTTCAGGCGCGGCGACAAGGCGATCGACGAGGCGCGCATCGAGGACCTGCTGGAGCAGCGTCGAGCCGCGCGGGCCGCACGCGACTTCGCGCGGGCCGATGCGATCCGCGATGAGCTTGCCGCGCTGGGCATCGCGATCGAGGATGGCGCCCAGGGCACCCGCTGGAGCATCGTCAAGGCATGAGCCAGGTGCAAAAGCGGACTGGTTCGTTTCATTTCTCGCCGCCGTGCGCGCGATAATGTCGCCATGAATGCCACCGCCAGCAGCAGCGCCGAACAGGCGCAACAGCAGATCGCCGAGGAATTCGCTTTTTTCGGCGACTGGACCGAGCGTTATCAGTACCTGATCGACCTCGGCAAGCAGTTGCCGGACTTTCCCGAGGCGCACAAGAGCGACGACTACCGCGTGCATGGCTGCCAGTCGATGGTCTGGCTGGTGCCCGGCGGGGATGCCTCCAACATGCACTTCGAGGCGGCCAGCGACTCGGCCATCGTGTCCGGCCTGCTCGCCCTGGTGTTGCGGGTCTACTCCGACCGCCCGGCCGCCGAAATTCTGGTCACGGAGCCGACCTTCATCGGCACCATCGGCCTTGCAAAGCACCTGTCGCCCACGCGATCGAATGGCCTGGCCGCAACGCTGGCGAAACTGAAAGGCTATGCCGCGCAGGCACTGGCCTGAGCGCGCCCGCACCGATGCGTTGAAAGACAAAGCCCCGCACGAGGCGGGGCTTTGCTTGAAAAATCCGGCTTGGATGCCGGCTTGATCTTTGCGCTCACGCAGGAGCGCAAAAGAACCGCACTCAGTCGCCCATCTGCTTCTGCAGGTGCTCGCGACGCTCCTGCGCATCCAGCGACAAGGTGGCGATCGGCCGGGCATCGAGACGATCGACGCCGATCTCCTCGTCGGTTTCTTCACAGAAACCGTAGCTGCCTTCCTCGATCCGGCGCAGTGCCTTGTCGATCTTGGAGATCAACTTGCGGTAGCGATCGCGCGTGCGCAATTCCAGTGAGTTTTCGGTCTCGCGGGTAGCACGTTCGGCTTCGTCACCGACGTCACGCACTTCGTCGCGCAGGTTGTCCATGGTCTGTCGCGACTCCTCGACAAGCTGGTCGCGCCAGTCGCGCAGCTTGTTGCGGAAGTACGCCAGATGCATCGGATTCATGTACTCCTCGTTCGGCGAGGGGCGGTAACCCTTGGGCAAACTGATGTTGCTGGTGGAGGGAAGCGCGTATCGCCCGTCTTCTTGGGTGATCCCGTTATCGAGTTTTTTTGCAGCAAGTTTATTCATTGACGACGACGTTTTCTGTTTCTTGGAGGAAGAGGCATGGTGCGCGGCAGTTTCTGCGCGCGGAGTCACCATGGCGGTTGCACTCGCCACCTTGCCCTTGAACAGGGTGCTGGCGGGTGCAGGGGATACATGCTTGGCAGCCGCCACCGGCGCGGCTGCCTTGACCGGCGCTTTTGCGGCGGGGGCTGGCTTGACCACTTTTGCTGCGGGCTTGGCCGCCGCTGTCAGCGCCGGCTTGGCGGCCGGCTTCGCCGCAACGGGCTGTTTGACGATCGCCTTGGCCGGCTTCGCTGCCGATGTTGCGGCAGCGCTGCGGGTCTTCGCGACAGCAGGCTTGACACTCTTGGCGGCGGCCTTGCTGGTGACGGGCTTCTTCGGTGCGGGTTTCTTCGCAACGACCTTGGTGGCTGGCGCCTTCTTCACGGCAGATTTCTTGGCAACGACTTTCTTCGCCACCGGTGCCTTGGCCGGACCGGCTTTCTTCGCAGGCGACTTGGCGGCGGACTTGCTGGCCACCGGCTTGGGCGCGACTTTCTTCGCGGCCGGCTTGCTGGCGGGTTTGCCCGCTGCCTTGGGCTTGGCCTTGGCGACGGTTTTCGGTGCTGCCTTGGCTGATGTCTTGCTCGCGTTTTTCACGGTCGCTCCCTTGCCTGCCACTGTCGTCGACTTGCCTGCCTTGCTTCCAGACGAAGCCTTGCCTTTCTGCGCCTTGGCGGCGGTCGAACTACGCGTCGTTTTCGCCATATCCCTTCACCGTTTGTGGCCGTGGCGGCCGGGTGTTATAGCCCATGCGTGCTGCACCAGCAAGCCTGTATCTGGGATACTTGTACCATTACCCGATGCAAGCCGCTGCAGCACCGTGAATATCCCAACCCGATTCATACTGTGGTTGCTGCGTTTGTACAAGCGCTGGCTCAGTCCGCTGCTCGGCCCGCACTGCCGCTTCCACCCCAGCTGTTCCGATTATGCACGGATTGCAGTCACCCGCTTCGGGCCCTGGCGCGGCAGTCTGCTGACCGGCTGGCGCCTGCTGCGCTGCCAGCCCCTGTGCGAAGGCGGTGAGGATCCGGTGCCCGATCATTTCCGTTACCCGCGCTGTCGCTGCAAGCAGGACACCCACGGCCACGACCTTCACTGACCGAAGTCACCGTGATGTACCCGCTCGCCCGGTGAAGTCACCAGGCAGGCGGCAGTCCGCCGCCTGGCGACGACTGCCGGCACAGCCACAGCAAGCCCGCCAGGTTGATCACCACCATGACCCCGAAGGTCAGCCGGAAACTACCCTTGCGGGATTTGTGCCGCAGATGTTTCTGCGCTATCCATGCACCCGGCCGGCCGCGCGGCAGGGCAAGCAGTTGCAAAGTGGATTCGTGGGTTCGCCAACTTCCCTGGGCGGCGGGCTGCTCGTCATGTGTGCAGGAAGATGCGCTGTCCGGTGGCGGGGCTACCACCAAGCCCTGGCCACGCGAGTCATGCCACTCCACGACCGCGCCTTGTTGCCGCATGGAATCCCCGAATGCCCGCTACCGAAAAGGGACTATACGGACGAGCCGTAGCCGCCTTCCACTCCCTTGCTGGCGTAGGCGACGGCGTCATGCGGGTGCAGGCTTTCCTGGTGTTCGACGCGGATGTGGAAATCGCCCAGCCGAGCGTCGGCATCGAGCGCCTTCTGGATGCGCCGGGCGGCGTCTTCGCAGAACATCAGGTTGCCGCCGTTGGCCAGGGCGAAGGCCTGTTCATCTTCCCGCTTGACCGCAGTCTGCACCGGCGTGCCCAGCGCGTGTTCGACACGATCGACCAGATCGATCAGGTGGAAACCCATGCCGATTGCCGGACGCACCCGCAGGCGCGCCACGCTGCGCTGGGCATGTGCGGTGGCCACAATCCCCTTCTCGCTGCCCAACCAGGCCAGCACCGCAGCATGGTCAAGTGCCTGACCCGCAGTGAAGTCGCTGGCAAACTGATCCTGGATAAGCTGGCGCGACAGTGCAGCCGATGCCGGACAGGTCGAGGAGTAGACCACCTCGGTGCCGAACTCGAGCAGAAACTCGTCGCCGGTGAGGCTGGCCTCGATGCACACCGGATAGGCGCGCCAGCCGCTGTTGGCGCTTTTCAGCGCGGGGCGGCGCACCAGGTGCTCGAAGCGGATGCTGAGGCAGGCGCGATCAGACAGGTCCTTGTGCGAATCGAGGAAGCCGCGCAGCAACGCGTGCAGCATGTCCGCGCTCAGTGTCTGCGCACTCAGCGCCTGCTCGACCTGCAGGTACAGCCGCGACATGTGGATACCGCGCTTGTCCGGACGCTTCAGGTTGACGAACGCACCCACCCGGGCGCTGGCGCGCTGCGGCTGCCCATCACCGGCGTCGAACAGCACCGGCACCTGGATGTCGGCCATGCCGACCCAGTCCAGCGCACCGGCGAGATGAGGTTGCGCATGGACCGCCACGTCGGGCAGCAGGCGGGCGGTATTTTCCTGATTCGGCATGATGGCGGAGTCCTGACAGCGGCGAAGCGACTCGCCGTGAAGCACGCAATCTTGGGGCACGCAGCCCGCGGGGCAATAGTGGCGCGGGGGAAACGCTGCGTCTTGAACGAACTTACTGCCGTTGGCGTTGCCACGCGCGTGCCGCGTGCCACGCCTGCAGCGCCGTCGACAACCCGGTGCGCGGCTGGCCTGCCTGCAGCCTGGTCAACGCCTCGCCCGAGCTGGCGGCACGCTGTGCCAGGCGCTGGGCATGCCGCGACTCCAGCGCACGAAACACGCTGAGCGGCCCGCTCAGCGTGGCGGACGCACGCCAGCTGGCCAGCAGGTCGTCAAGCTGCGCCTTGATCGCCTGCTGCCGCTGCGCCGATGCGCCGCGCAGTCGCGTGCGATCCAGGCCATGCCGCGCCAGCTGCGCCATCGGCAATGGCAGACGGTCCCGCTCGGCATCGGTATCCAGCCGCAGCAGCGCGTACAACAGATGATTCAGCACGGCGACCCGCGTCGCACGCGCGGACGAAGCCTCCACGCCGTACCACCATGCGGTCTCCAGCGCTGCCAGTGCGCCGTGCAATGGCGTGGCCGCCTCGACCTGCGCGGCGAAGTCAGCTGCCGTGCCCTGTTCCAGCTGGGCCATCGCCGCCAGCACGGGCGCCAGCCACAACTCGGCGGGCATGGCGTGCGCGCGCTCGTCGTCGAACAGCACCTGACTGAGCGGGTGCCGTCCGCCACTGGCGGCGGCACCGGCGAGTTCTTCGGCCCACCAGTTGAGCTTGGCCGCCGCCACCTGCGGTTCGCGGATGCCGTAGGCGGCGCCAAGCAGCTCCTGTTCCAGCGCGGCCAGCGCCACGTGGCCGGGATAGCGGCGGCCGTCGACAAAGGCCAAGGCGATGCGCTGCTGCGGCTGCACCGCCAGCCATTTGTCGATGAAACCCTGCAGCACCGCGTTCTGTTCGACCAGCTCGATCATGCGTTGACCATTTGCAGTTGCAGCAGCGTCACCAGAGCGGATGGATGATCCACCACCGCATCGGCACCCCAGCTTGCGGGATCGCCACCGTCCAGATAACCCCAGTGCACCGCCACCGTGTAGAGACCCGCCGCGGCACCGGCCTGGACGTCGCGGCGATCGTCGCCGACGAACAGGCAACGCGCCGGCGTCAGCCCCGCGCGTTCGCAGGCGAGCAGCACCGGCGCCGGATCGGGCTTCTTCACCGGCAAGGTGTCCCCGGAAACCACGGCACTGGCCCGATCGGCCCAGCCGATGCGCTGCACCAGTTCGTCGGTGAGGAAAGCCGCCTTGTTGGTGACGATGCCCCAGCGCAGCCCCTGTGCCTCAATCCGCGCCAGCAGTTCGTCAACGCCATCAAAGGCCCGCGTCTGCCCCGCCATGACCTGCTGATACAGCTCCAGGTAACGAGGCACCAGGGCCAGCAGCCCTTCCTCGCCACGCTCGGCGAAGGCGCAGCGCAATACGGCGCGTGCGCCACGCGACACCACCTCGCGCACCGGCGCATAGGGCGGCGGAACCACCTGTTCTTCCGCGCACTGCGCGATCAGTGCGGCGTACAGGTCCGGTGCGCTGTCGAGCAAGGTGCCATCCAGATCGAACAGCACGCCCTGGATGTTTTCCGGCAACGGACGACTCATGCCGGCTTGCGTGCGCAGAGCACGTAATTGACGGCGGTGATCCGGCTCAGCCACGCCTTGCGGGCCAGTGGGTTGTAGCCCAGTCCGGAAACGTCTTCCAGTTCCAGCCCGGCATGGCGCAGCAGGCGACCCAGCTCGGACGGCTTGAGAAATTGGGCGTAATGATGGGTGCCGCGCGGCAGCATGCGCATGACGTACTCGGCGCCCACGATCGCCGCGCCGAACGCGGCCGGCGTGCGGTTGATGGTCGACATGAACAGGCGCGCGCCCGGCTTCAGCATCGCGGCGAGGTCGTTCACCAGCGCCGCGGCATCGGGCACGTGCTCGATCAGCTCCATGCAGCACACGACATCGAAACTTGCCGCTTCGGTGGCGGCCAGTTCGGCCGAGGATTGCACGCGGTAGTCGACGCTCAGATTCGACTCGTGCAGATGCAGCTTCGCCACGTCGATGACCTTGCGACCCAGGTCGATGCCGGTGACCCGCGCACCGGCGCGCGCCAGCGCCTCGCTGAGCAGGCCGCCGCCGCAGCCGACATCGGCGGCCTTCGCCCCGCGCAGATCGACGCGCTCGGCGATGTAGGCCGCCCGCACGGGGTTCAGATCGTGCAACGGGCGCGACTCGCCATCGGCATCCCACCAGCGCGCTGCCAGGCTGTCGAAACGGGCGATCTCGTCCGCGCTTACGTTGGTCGGGGCGTTCACGGTGCCGGCGTGCTCGGTGTGCATGGTCGAATCCTCTGTGGCAGCCATGGAGTTTAGTGCGCCAGCCATTCGTGCACCGTGACATCCCAGCCGCCGCTGCGGTGGGCGGGATCGTCGTGCGCGAGGGTGGTGGCCTCGGCCAGGTCGTTTGCGCGCAGCAGATAAGCGCCGCCGGACTGGTCGCTGAAGCCGCCGGACAGCTCAACATGGCCCTGTTCCCGCAGGCCGTCCAGATACGCCAGATGGCGCGGCACGACCGCCAGATCGAGCTCGGGTCGTCGCATCAGCAAGATCAGATATCGGTTCATGGCGCTCCTTCAGGCCGAGGCAATGCGCTCGCGCCAGGCGCGTGTGCGAGCCAGGATGGCCCCGGTGTCCATGCCCACCAGCTCGCGGCTGGCCAGTTTGCGCACGCCGGCGATCCAGACGTCGCTGACCTGGTGCCGACCGGTGGCATAGACCAGTTGCGAGATCACGTGGAACATCGGCTGGGTTTCCAGATCGCTGAGGCGCACGGCAGCAAAGTCGGCCTGCTTGCCGACCTCGATCGAGCCGATCTTCGCTTCCAGCCCGATCGCCCTGGCACCGTTGAGGGTGGCCGCGCGCAAGGCGAAGGCGGCATCGAACGCGGCCGCGTCACCGGCCACGGCCTTGGCCAGCAGCGCGGCGGTGCGCATCTCGCCGAACATGTCCAGGTCGTTGTTGGAGGCGCAGCCATCGGTACCGATCGCCACGTTGACGCCGGCCTGGCGCAGCTTCTCGGCCGGACAGAAACCGGAGGCGAGCTTCAGGTTGGATTCGGGGCAATGCACCACCGATACGCCGGCCGCGGCGCACGCGGCGATCTCGCCATCGGTGAGCTGGGTCATGTGCACGGCAACCAGCCGGTCGTTGACCAGGCCGAGCTTCTGCAGGCGCTGGAACGGGCGCAAGCCGCTCTTGGCCTTCTCGTCTTCCACTTCCTGCGCGGTCTCATGGGTGTGCAGGTGCACCGGGATGTCGAGCTGGTCGGACAGCACGCGGATGCGCTCGAAACTCTCGTCCGACACGGTATACGGCGCGTGCGGCACGAACGCGGTGGTCAGCAGGCGGTCGCCGAGGAAGCTGTCGTGCACTTCGCCGGCGCGCTCGAAGTATTCGTCCTGCGTTTTCGCCCAGGCGGTCGGAAACTCGATCACCGGCAGGCCGACCACGGCGCGGAAGCCGAGCTTGCGATAAGTCGCACCGATCACGTCGGGGAAAAAGTAGTTCTCGTTGGCGCAGGTGGTGCCGCCACGCAGCATCTCGGCCACGGCAAGCTCGACGCCGTCGCGCACGAATTCCGGCCCGATCACCTTCGCCTCGGCCGGCCAGATGTGCTGCTGCAGCCAGACCATCAACGGCAGGTCGTCCGCGAGGCCGCGCAACAGGGTCATCGGGTTGTGCGTATGGCTGTTGACCAGGCCGGGAATCAGCGCGTGCTCGGACAACTCCACGCGCTCGCGCGGGGCGTAGGCTGCGCGTGCCTCAGCCAGCGGCAGCAGGGCGACAATGCGGTCGCCGTCGACCACCACGGCGTGATCCTCCAGCACCACCGCATGCGGCTCCACCGGCACTACCCAGCGCGCCTCGATCACCAGGTCGACAGGTTGCGGATTGGTCTGGCTCATCGGTCTGCTCCATGCAGCGGGTGCGGTTGAATACGACATGGGGCGGCACACCTTGCGGCGCCCGCCCCATTCGCTTTATCGGGCACGCCGGCTGGCATGCCACTTGATCGGTGCAGCGTGATCGGCGACGGGAGCGCGAGGCTCCCCACGATCACTTGACGCGACTGTCGTACTCGCCGGTGCGGGTATCGACCTTGATGATTTCATCCTGGTTGACGAACAGCGGCACGCGCACCACCGCACCGGTTTCCAGCGTGGCCGGCTTGCCGCCACCGCCGGAGGTATCGCCGCGCACACCCGGATCGGTCTCGACGATCTTCAGTTCGACGAACTTCGGCGCCTGCACCGCCACGATAGCGCCGTTGAACAGGGTGACCACGCACTCCTCTTCGCCCTTCAGCCACTTCCAGGTATCGCCCATCGCGGTCAGCGTGGCCGGCACCATCTCGAAGGTCTCCATGTTCATGAAGTTCCAGACGCGGTCCTTGCCGATGCCGTCGATGAAGGAAAGCTGCATGTCGGTATCGGTGGCATCGGCCTCTTCGAACGAGTCGCTGGACTTCAGCGTCTGCTCGGTGGTGCGGCCATCCTTCAGGTTGCGGATGCGGATGCGGGTGAAGGCCTGGCCCTTGCCGGGCTTGACGAACTCCGCCTCGGTGATGATCCACGGATCGCCGTTGTGGAGGATCTTCTTGCCCGTTTTGACGTCGTTGAGGCCAAGGGTCGCCATGCGCTATCTGCTCCGGAGTCGTTTTCGCCCAAGGGGCGGCTAAAATGGGTGTCTGTCACGGGCGCTACCGCCCGCTTCAAGGCCCGACATGATAACCGCAAGCCCCCATTCCCGCCTATCGCCCGCCGCGCCTGACTGGCGCGAGCTGTGGCGGGACGCCATCACCGATGCCGGCGAACTGCTGCAGGCCGTAGGGCTGGGTCACCGCGCCGACCTGCTGCCGGCGGATGACGCCGGCTTTGCCCTGCGCGTCCCGCGCGGATTCGTGGCGCGGATGGGCCGCAACGACCCGAACGATCCGTTGCTGCTGCAGGTGCTGCCGCAACGGGCCGAACACGATCAGGCCGAGGGCTTCACCGTCGACGCGGTGGGCGACATCGCCGCCAGGGCCGGGCAAGGTTTCCTGCACAAGTACGATGGCCGCGCCCTGCTGATCGCCAGCGGCAGTTGTGCGGTGAATTGCCGCTACTGCTTCCGCCGCCACTTTCCCTATGGCGAGGAGATCGCCGCCGCCGGGCAGTGGCGCGACGCGCTGGCCCAACTCAAGGCTGACCCATCGATTCGCGAGTTGATCCTGTCCGGCGGCGACCCGCTGGCCCTGGCCACGCACAAGCTGGCGGAGTTGAGCCGCGGCCTGACCGAGCTGCCTCAGGTGATCCGCCTGCGCATCCATACGCGCCTGCCGGTGGTACTGCCGGAGCGGATCGACGAGGAGTTCGTGGACTGGCTTGGCGCTCTGCCGTTGCAGACCGTGGTGGTGCTGCATGCCAACCACGCCAACGAGTTCGACGCCAGCGTTGACGCGGCCTGCGCCCGACTGCGGGCGGCCGGCGCCACGGTGCTCAACCAGTCGGTGTTGCTGCGCGGGGTCAATGATGATGCCGATGCCCTGATCGCCTTGTCCGAGCGCATGTTCGCCGCCGGCGTGCTGCCGTACTACCTGCACCAGCTCGATCGCGTGCAGGGCGCCGCCCATTTCGAGGTCAACGATCTGCGCGCCCTCGCGTTGTTGGATGCGCTGCGTGCGCGACTTCCCGGCTACCTGGTTCCGCAGTTGGTCCGCGAAGTGGCTGGCGACCCTTCCAAACGGCCCCTGTGAAGCCGGCCGCCGTCACTTTTGCGCGGCTTTCCGCTGGCGGCTGCTGGCGGAATCCGCTACAAACACGGAAGGCCGAAGACCGCACCGTCTCTCCGAACCGCCCGCGATGATTACCGGACAGCACCACGCCCCATGAAAAATGACTACGTCATCAAGATTCTCTTCGTCGAAAGCTCGCTCGAAGAGGCTGAACAGATCATCAGCCTGCTGCGCAACAGCGGTATCGCCGTGCGCCCCGCACGCGCCACCAATGTCGAACAGATGCAGGCGGCGGTGAACGAGCTGGAGCCGGACGTGGTGATGTTCGACCCGGCCGTCACCTCGATCACCCTCGACGAGGCGATGAGCGTACTGGAGGCCTACGGTCGCGATTTTTCGCTGCTGGCCCTGGTCAACGAGATGGAGAACGAACTGGTCGCCGACCTGTTCGTGCACGGTGCCCGCGGCGTTGCTTCGCGCACCCATCCGAAGCAGCTGATCGCCGTGCTGAAACGCGAATTCGACGCGCTGCAGACCCGCCGCCAGGTGCGCTGGCTGCATACTGCGCTGCGCGAGACCGAGCGGCGCTGCGATGCGCTGCTCGATTCGTCGACCGATGCGATCGCCTACGTGCATGAAGGCATGCATGTGCGCGCCAACCAGTCCTATCTGGACACCTTCGGCTACGACAGCTTCGACGACCTGCTCGGCCTGCCACTGCTGGACATGGTCGACGCGGCCAATGCCGACGAGATGAAGGCGGTACTGAAGGGGCAGGCGCACCAGGGCAAGTTCCCCGCGCAGCTCACCCTGCGGGCGCGCCGTGCCGACGAATCACGCTTCGACGCCAACGTCGAGTTCACCCCGGCCACGTTCGAGGGCGAGCGTTGCCTGCAGATCGTGTTCCGCCGCCAGATGGTCGACCCCGCGTTGATGGAGCAGTTGCAGCGCGACCCGGTCACCGGCCTGTACAACCGCTCGCACATGCTGGCGCAGGTCGACGACGCGGTAACCGCCGCGGCCAAGGGCAAGAAGGGACAATCGCTGCTGCTGATCGAGCCGGACAACTGGGCTTCGCTGGTCAGCGGCATTGGTCTGGGCAAGGCCGACGAATTGCTGTCTGGTTTTGCCGACCGCATTCGCATGTTGCTGGGCGCCGACGACGTTGCCGGCATGCTGGCCGAGCACACCTTGGGCGTGCTGCTCGATTCGCGTACGGACGAAGATATCCGCGAATGGATCACCAAGCTGCAACACAGCATCAGCAGCGAGATCTTCGACGCCGGCTCACGCTCGATCACGGTCACCGCCAGTGTCGGCGGCAGCCTGCTGGGCGAGAAGAACGCCAACGCGGAATCCCTGCTCAACCAGGCCAGCCATGCACTGCGCTCGGCACAGAACCTCGGTGGCAGCCAGGTGGAACTGCACGACCCGGCGGCACGTGAAAAGGCCGATGCGGAGCGGGATCGCCACTGGCTCGAATTGCTGCAGAAGGCGCTGACCGGAAATGGCCTGGTGCTGTACCACCAGCAGACCATCAGCCTGCAGGATGTCGAGGGCGAGTACTCGGAAATCCTGCTGCGCATGGACGGTCCGCAGGGCGAGGTGCTGCCCGGCTTCTTCATGCCGATCGCCGAAAAGCACAACCTCACCGCGGCGATCGACCGCTGGGTGCTGGACCAGACCATCACGGCCCTGCAGGCGCGCGAAAAACAGGGCCAGCAGACCACGTTCTTCGTCAAGCTCACGGCGGCGTCGCTGCAGGATGACACCTTGCTGCCGTGGCTCGGTGAGCGACTGGGACGGGCGGCGCTGAAACACGGCCAACTCGTGCTCGAGATGACGGAAAGCAAGATCATGACCCTGCTGCGGCCCGCGCAGGAGTTCCTCCAGGGCTGGAAGAAGATCGGTGGCCGCTTTGCGCTGGAACAGTTCGGCTCGGGCCTCAACTCGTTCCAGTTGCTGAACCACATCGATGCGGACTACCTGAAGATCGACCGCAGCTACATGGCCGATCTGCCGCAGCATCCGGAAAGCCAGAAGAAGATCACCGAAATCTGCCAGCAGGCGCACGAACTGAAGCGCCAGACGATCGCCGAATGGGTCGAGGATGCGACCAGCACCTCACTGCTGTTTGCCTGCGGCGTGGACTTCGTGCAGGGCAACTTCCTGCAGATTCCGCAGCGGCTGGACTGACTGCTGGGAACGGGGAACGGGAAAGCATCGCGCCGTTTTCGCAGGGCGAGCACTGCAGTTCCACACAGCAAAAACCCCCGCGGATCGCTCCGCAGGGGTTTTTCGTGCAGCTTGCTGGCGAGTGGATTACTCGGCGGCAGCAGCAGCAGCAGCGGCGGCCTTGGCGTTCGCCTTGGCGGCAGCGGCGGCGGCGACGTCTTCCTTGATGCGGGCTGCCTTGCCTTCCAGGCCACGCAGGTAATACAGCTTGGCGCCGCGGACCTTGCCCTTGCGCTTCACGGTCAGCGAGTCGATGGCCGGGCTGTGCGCCTGGAACACGCGCTCCACGCCGGTACCGTGCGAGATCTTGCGCACGGTGAAGGCCGAATGCAGGCCGCGGCTGCGCTTGGCGATGACGATGCCCTCGAACGCCTGCACGCGCTCGCGGTTGCCTTCCTTCACCTTGACGTTGACCACCACGGTGTCGCCGGGGCTGAATTCCGGCAGCTGGCGGGTGATCTGCTCGGATTCGAACTGTTCAATGATCTTGTTCATGGCGCACCTGTCGGTTCACTTTAGCGATATCAATGCTGCGGTCGTCATTCGGCCGCATCGTCTTGCCGCAACCGCTCAGCTTGAGCATGTTCACGGCGGAATTCATCCAGCAAGGACCGGGATTTCGCATCCAGACCACGCTGTGACAACAAGTCCGGGCGGCGCAACCAGGTTCGTCCCAGCGATTGCTTCAGGCGCCAGCGGGCGATTGCCGCATGGTCACCGGACAGCAATACCTCCGGTACATCACCCAGCGCATCGTGCACCGGTTTTCCATAATGCGGACAATCCAGCAGGCCATCCGAAAATGAATCCTGCTCGGCCGACTGCACGTCGTTCAACGCGCCTTCCTGCAAGCGTCCCACCGCGTCGATGATCACCGCGGCAGCCAGCTCGCCGCCGGACAGCACATAGTCGCCGATGGAAAGCTCCTCGTCGACCTCATGCGCCAGCAGACGCTCGTCCACACCTTCATAACGCCCACAAAGCAGGCCGATGCGCGGCAGTTTTGCCAGCGCTTCCACCCTGCCCTGCGTCAGCCGCGCTCCCTGCGGACTGAGATAGATCAGATGCACCGGTTCCGGTGCGGCGTCACGCATGGCCGCCAGGGTCGTGCGCAACGGTTCGATCATCATCACCATGCCGGGACCGCCGCCATACGAGCTGCTGTCCACGGTGCGGTGCCTGTCGGTGCTGTAGTCGCGCGGGTTCCAGGCTTCCACCTGCAGCAACTCGCGTTGCTGCGCGCGTCCCACTACACCAACGGCAGCACACTGGCGCACGAAGTCGGGAAACAGGCTGACGACATCGATGCGCATGATCCTTGGTCCTTGTGTCCCGCAACCCGGCGACGTCAGAATTCAGGATCCCAGTCCACCACCATGCGCCCTGCGGACAAATCCACCGAACGTACATACGAACCCTGGATGAAGGGGATCAGGCGCTCGCGCGCCCCGTCCCTGACCACCACGACATCGTTGGCACCCGTGGCGAACAGGTGACTGACCCGCCCCAGCTGCACATCTTCCGTGGTGACGACCTCGAGTCCTTCAAGATCGACCCAGTAATACTCATCCTTCGCGGGGGGCGGCAGCTGATCACGGGTGACATAGATGTCGCTGCCGATCAGCGCTGTCGCCTGCTCACGGTCGTCCACTCCGGGCAGCTGGGCCACCATGCCCTTGCCCTGTGTCCGACCCTTCGCTCCCGAGATCTGCGTCTCCACACCCGGCGCTGCAGCAAGCAGCCACGGCTGGTAGTCGAAGATCCGCATGCGCGGCTCAGCCCAGGATTCGACCTTGAGCCAGCCCTGCACACCGTACAGCCCGACGATGCGCCCGATCAGGACGCGCCGACTGGCTGCAGTCATGCTCAGGCAGCCTGCTGCTTGCCGGCTTCCTTGACCAGCGCGGCGACCTTGTCGGTCAGCTGGGCACCCTTGCCGATCCATTCCCTGACGCGCTCGACGTTCAGCTCAAGGCGCTTGTCCTTGCCCGAAGCCACCGGGTTGTAATAGCCGACGCTCTCGATGTTGCGGCCGTCGCGCTTGCTGCGCTGATCGGTCACGACGACGTGGTAGAACGGACGGCCCTTGGCGCCACCGCGCGAAAGACGAATCTTGACCATGGTAAAACTCCAGAATTGCCGAATGAGCGGCAGGCACACGAGAGACGTGCGCGGTAAACGGGGCATTTTAGCGGTTTTTGGGGAAAAGGGAAGAGTTTCAGAGCAGGAGTGAGTGGAGAAGAGTGCGAAAAGCGAGTAAAGCGCCCAACTGGGCCCCACTCCTTTCCCACTCCGCTCCACTCGTTTCTCGCGGTTCAGCGCATCGGCGGCAGGCCACCCATGCCCTTCATCGCGCCGCGCATCTGCCGCATCAGGCCCTTGCTGCCACCCTTGGACAGCTTGGACATCATCTTTTCCATCTGCATGTACTGCTTCAGCAGCCGATTGACATCGGCCGGCTGGGTACCTGAACCGCGCGCCACGCGGGCACGGCGCGAGCCGTTCAGCAGATCCGGGTGACGGCGTTCCTTTTTGGTCATCGAGTTGATGACTGCGATCATCTTGTTCATCTCGCCATCATTGACCTTGGACTTGACGCTGTCCGGCAGGTTACCCATACCCGGCAGCTTGTCCATCAGGCCGGCCAAACCGCCCATGTTGCCCATCTGTTCGAGCTGGTCTTTCATGTCGTTGAGGTCGAAGCGCTTGCCCTTCATCACCTTTTCGGCGAGCTTCTGCGCCTTGTCCTGATCGACCTTGCGCTCGACCTCCTCGACCAGCGACAGCACGTCGCCCATGCCGAGGATGCGCTGGGCCAGACGATCCGGGTGGAACGGTTCCAGCGCGTCGCTCTTCTCGCCGGCGCCGAGGAACTTGATCGGCTTGCCGGTGACGTAGCGCACCGACAGTGCGGCGCCACCGCGGGCGTCGCCATCGGTCTTGGTCAGGATCACGCCGGTCAACGGCAGGGCCTCATTGAAGGCCTTGGCGGTGTTGGCGGCGTCCTGACCGGTCATCGAATCGACCACGAACAGGGTTTCGATCGGCGTGATCGCGGCGTGCAGCGCCTTGATTTCGGCCATCATCGCCTCGTCCACGTGCAGGCGACCGGCGGTATCGACGATCAGCACGTCGACCACTTCGCGGCGGGCTGCGGCGACGGCGGCCTTCGCGATGGCAACCGGATCCTGACCTGCCTCGGACGGGAAGAACTTCACCCCGACCTGCTCGGCCAGCGTGCGCAACTGCTCGATCGCAGCGGGACGATAAACGTCGCAGCTGACCACCATCACCTTTTTCTTCTTGCGCTCGGTCAGCAGGCGCGCCAGCTTGGCCACCGTGGTGGTCTTGCCCGCGCCCTGCAGGCCCGCCATCAACACCACCGCCGGAGGCTGCTGGGCCAGGTTCAGTTCGCTGTTTGCCGCGCCCATCACCACGGTCAGCTCGTCGCTGACCACCTTGATCAGCGCCTGTCCCGGCGACAGGCTCTTGATCACGTCCTGGCCGACCGCGCGCACCTTGATCCGCTGGATCAGCGCCTGCACCACGGGCAGCGCCACGTCCGCCTCCAGCAAGGCGATGCGTACTTCACGCAATGCTTCGCGAATGTTCTCCTCGGTCAGCCGGCCACGGCCGCGCAGACGATTGACGGTGGTGGAAAGGCGTTGGCTGAGCGACTCGAACATGATGGAACCGGCAAACGGGAAAGGGGGCGATTATAGCGGACCGGGCGACCGGCTTCGCATGCACGAGCGCAGAGGCCTGTGCGACACTGCGCGGCTATGACCTCCCACGTGCTCGCGTTGCTCGCCATCGTGCTCTATCTCGCCGCAGCGGGGGCGCTCGCCCGCCCCCTGCTAGGCGGTGGTCAGCCGCTGAATCGGCTGGCGTTGAGCCTGGCCGGAACCGCCGTGTTGCTGCACGCGACCATCCTGCTGGGCATTCATCGAGGCGCGCTGGATCTGCATTTTTTCGCCGCGCTGTCGCTGGTCGCCTTCGTGGTCTCGGCACTGACCTTGCTGGTGAATGCGTCGCGCCCGGTCGCGGCCTTGGGCGTCATCGTGTTTCCGCTGACTGCCGCGCTGGTGGCAGTAGACAGCTTCCTGGCTCCACCCACCCTGCCGCAGCCGATGGACTGGCAGATCAAGCTGCATGTGACGGTGGCCCTGATCGCCTTCGGCGTGCTGTCGATTGCTGCCGTGCTGGCGATCCTGCTGGCGATCCAGGAGCGCGCACTGCGGCATCGCCAGTTCGGCCGCTGGCTGCGCGCGCTGCCGCCGCTGACGCTGACTGAAACCCTGCTGTTCCGCCTGATCAGTGCCGGCTTCGTGCTGCTTTCGCTGACCCTGCTGACCGGCGTGCTGTTCGTCGACAACCTGTTCGGCCAGCACCTGGTGCACAAGACCGTGCTGTCGATCGTGGCCTGGCTGGTGTTCGGCGTGCTGCTTTATGGTCGCTGGCGGCATGGCTGGCGTGGCAGCCGCGCGGTGAACCTGACCCTGATCGGCATGGCCGTGCTGGTACTGGCGTTCTTCGGCAGCAAGGCGGTGCTGGAACTGGTGCTGCACCGCCCGGTGTAAGCCGGCCTCAACGACAGGCGTCGATCGCCTCGCTCAGCCGCTCCACCCCGACCACTTCCATGTCGCCGACCCGGCCTTTCTTCGGCGCGTTCGCCTTGGGCACGATCGCCCGCTTGAACCCGTGATGGGCAGCTTCCTTCAAGCGCTCCTCGCCGTTCGGTACCGGACGGATTTCGCCCGACAAGCCGACCTCGCCGAAGGTCACCGTGTGTTCCGGCAAGGGTCGATCACGCAGGCTGGACAGGACCGCCAGCAACACCGGCAGGTCGGCCGCGGTTTCCTGCACGCGGATGCCACCGACCACATTGACGAACACGTCCTGGTCATAAGCAGCCACCCCGCCGTGGCGATGCAGCACCGCCAGCAGCATCGCCAGCCGGTTCTGCTCCAACCCCAGGGTGACCCGGCGCGGGTTGCCCAGCGAGGACTGGTCGACCAGCGCCTGTACTTCCACCAGCAACGGGCGCGTGCCTTCGCGGGTAACCATCACGGCGCTGCCGGAAGTCGGTCCCGAATGCGACGACAGGAATATCGCCGACGGATTCGGCACCTCGCGCAGGCCCTTGTCCGACATCGCGAACACGCCCAACTCATTGACCGCACCGAAGCGGTTCTTGAAGGCGCGCAGTACGCGGAAGCGGCTGCCCACCTCACCCTCGAAATACAGCACCGCGTCGACCATGTGCTCGAGCACGCGCGGGCCGGCGATGCCGCCTTCCTTGGTGACATGCCCCACCAGGAACACCGAGGTACCGGTTTCCTTGGCGAAACGGGTCAGCTTGGCCGCCGATTCGCGCACCTGGCTGACCGATCCGGGTGCCGCGGTGAGCAGCTCGGTCCAGATCGTCTGGATCGAGTCGATCACCAGTACCCTCGGTCGCGTCGCCATCGCCTGTTCGAGAATGCGTTCGATGCAGGTTTCCGCCAGCGCCTGCAAGGGTTCCAGCGGCAGGCCGAGACGCTGCGCCCGCGATGCCACCTGGGCCAGCGATTCCTCGCCGGTGACGTAGACGCTGGGCAGTTGCTGGCCCAGCGTCCCCAGCACCTGCAACAGCAAGGTCGACTTGCCGATACCCGGATCGCCGCCGATCAGCACCACCGAACCCTGCACCAGGCCGCCGCCGAGCACCCGGTCAAGTTCGCCGATACCGGTCTGCGTGCGCGCCTCGGTGGTCAGCATCACTTCCGTCAACGGGGTGATCCGCGGCGCCCCGGCGGCCGCCCCGGCATAGCTGGAACGCTGCGCTCCCACCGAGGCCTTGCCCGCCGTGGCCGGCTCCAGCACGATCGCGCTGAGCGTGTTCCACACGCCGCACTCGATGCACTGGCCCTGCCATTTGTTGTGCTCGGCGCCGCACTCGGTGCAGACGTAGGCAGTCTTGGCTTTGGCCATGCGAAATTCCAGAAGAGAGGCGATGAATGATGCGCAGCTTAGATCGCGATCATCGCAAACCGCGAGACGACGCGGGCCTTGCCCGTTGTCAGCTTTCGTCTTCCACGAACAGCACGCGGCGGGTCATGCCGCAGGTGAGGTCGTAGGAGATCGTCGCCGACTGCGCGGCGATCGTTTCGGCCGGCAGTTCCGGTCCCCACAGCGTCACCCGATCGCCCACCTGCGCCGCCGGCGCCTGGCGCAGGTCGAGGGTGATCAGGTCCATCGAGACTCGGCCGATCAGCGGCACCTGCCGGTCACCCACCAGCACCGGCGTGCCGGCTGCCGCGCTCCGCGGGTAGCCGTCGCCGTAGCCGATCGCGGCCACACCGACCGGCATGTCCTCGGGACAGGTCCAGCTGCCGTTGTAACCGATGCGCTCACCCTTGCCGATCCGGTTGATCGCCACCAGCCGGGTGGAAAGCGTCATCGCCGGACGGAAGCCGAAATCGGCAGCGGTCTTGCCCTCTACCACCGACAAGCCGTACAGCAGGCCGCCGCTGCGCACCCAGTCGGCGCGCGCTTCGGGCCAGCCGAGCACGGCGGCGGAATTGCATAGCGAGCGCGGCCCGGAAAATCCACGCGTGACAGCGTGGAATCGCTCGATCTGGGCCGCCGTCGATGGACCGGCGAACAGTTCGGATTCGGAGAAATGCGTGAGCAGGCCGATTGCCGGATCCACCCCGGGCATCGCCGCCAGCCGGGCGTGCACCGCGGCCACGCGTTCGGGCGCAAAGCCGAGGCGATGCATGCCGGTGTCGATCTTCAGCCACACGCGCAGATGGCCACGCGTGGGCACCGCCTCCGCCAGCCAGGCCAGTTGGGCTTCGTGATGGATGGCCGCGTCCAGCCCCAGCCGCTGCATCTCGGCGATGTCGCCGGCCTGATCCGGACCGGACAAGACCACGATGCGCTGACGGTGCCCGGCTGCGCGCAGGCGCAGGCCGTCACCCAAGGCGGCGACCGCGAACGCTTCAGCCTCGCCGCCCAGGGCACGTGCCACGCGCTCCAGTCCATGGCCATAGGCGTCCGCCTTGACCACGGCCATCACCTGCGCCGGCGCCGCCAACGCCTTGAGTCGCGCCAGGTTGTGGCGCAGGGCGCCCAGATGGATGGTGGCGACGGTGGTGCGGCTCATGGCTACCGGGATTCGTGATTCGGGATTCGAGATTCGTTCGAGCCGGCAATCGGGGGGCCGCTCGCCACGGATTTCGGCTTCCCGGAAATCTTCTCAGAAGGCCGCGCGGCTCCACGCAAGGATCTTTGATGAATCCCGAATCCCGAATCCCGGCTTTCAACAGACGAATGTCTGGTAATCCCCGCTTTCAATCAAAACTCCCCACGAATGAATCGGAGGCGTAGTTGACGAACTGGGTGTAATGGCCGAGGAAGGTCAGCTTGCAGGTGTCGGTGGGTCCGTTGCGCTGCTTGCCGATGATGATCTCGGCGATGCCCTTGTCGGGCGATTCCTTGTTGTAGTACTCGTCGCGGTAGATGAACATGATCACGTCGGCGTCCTGCTCGATGGCGCCGGACTCGCGCAGATCGGACATCATCGGGCGCTTGTCGGCACGCTGTTCCAGTGAGCGGTTCAACTGCGACAGGGCCATCACCGGCACGTTCAACTCCTTGGCAAGTCCCT
The DNA here is from genome assembly GCF_050026815.1 of Rhodanobacter ginsengiterrae. NCBI lineage: Bacteria > Pseudomonadati > Pseudomonadota > Gammaproteobacteria > Lysobacterales > Rhodanobacteraceae > Rhodanobacter > Rhodanobacter ginsengiterrae. Next base: position 112,974 of record NZ_JALBWO010000055.1, read on the forward strand.
TCAGTGAACGCGAAATTTCTGAAATTTCGGTGGCGCGATTCTCCTTGTTGCCGGGCACCTGCATCAGCTGCAGGTAGTCGATCACGATCAGACCCAGGCCACCGTGCTCGCGATGCAGGCGACGCGCGCGCGATCGCAGTTCCACTGGCGACAGACCGGGCGTGTCGTCGATGAAGATCTTGGCATCGGAAAGCAGCGCGATCGCGTTGGACACCCGCGGCCAGTCCTCCTCTTCCAGATCGCCGTTGCGCAGGTGCTGCTGGTGGATGCGGCCGACCGAGGAGATCAGGCGGAACGCCAGCTGCGAGGAGGACATTTCCATCGAGAACACCACCACCGCCTTCCTGCCACCCAGCGCGGCGGCCTCGGCGATGTTCAGCGCGAACGCGGTCTTGCCCATCGACGGACGCGCAGCCACGATGATCAGGTCCGAAGGCTGCAGCCCGGAGGTAAGCTTGTCCAGGTCGGTGAAGCCGGTGCTCACGCCAGTGAGCTGACCGCGGTTCTCGTAACGCTCGGTGAGCAGGCGGAAGGCGTCCTTCACCGCTTCGCGCATCGACACCGAATCCTTCTTGCCGCGCGCGCCGGACTCGGCGATGTGGAAGACTCGCTGCTCGGCGCTTTCCAGCACCTCGTGCACGCTCTTGCCCTCGGGCCGGTAACCGTCCTCGGTGATCGAGGTACCGGCATCGATCAGCTGGCGCAGCACCGACTTCTCGCGCACGATTTCGGCGTAGGCCGCGATGTTCGCCGCGCTGGGCGTGCTGTTGGCCAGCTCGATCAGGTAGCCGGCGCCACCGACCATCTCGGCCAGCCCGTTGCTCTCGAACCAGTCGCCCAGGGTCACCGCATCGCACGGCATGCCCTTGTTCGCCAGTTCGTTGATCGCGCGCCAGATCAGGCGATGATCCTTGCGGTAGAAGTCGCCCTCGGCCAGCCGGTCGGCGACCTTGTCCAGCGCATCGGGCGCCAGCATCAGTCCACCCAGCACGGCCTGCTCGGCATCGATGGAATGCGGCGGCACCCGCAGCGCCTCGATGGCCGGCGATGAGGGTTTGCGTTCGGGCACGAAGGACATCGATTTACCTCAGGAGAATTGCCCCACGAAGATCATGCAAACGCGCCGACTCATCGTGGGTGGTCATACCGACACCATGATGCGCGGCGGCGTCTCACCCGTCGAGACCATAAGTCTGTGGATAAGTTGTGGATGCGTGGGGATAAGGCGGGAAGCGGGGAACAGGGGACGGGGAACAAAGGCGGGGGGCTGCGATGCTCTGGCCGTTCCCCGTTCTCCGCCCCAAAACAAACGGGCGCCTCACGGCGCCCGGATGTTTCCATCTCGCGGATGGCTGAAGCTTACTTGTCGCCGACCACGATCACCTTGGCGGTGGTCTGCACATCGGCATGCAGGTTGATCACGACGTCGAATTCGCCAGTGTTGCGCAGCGGACCTTCGCCCAGGATCACTTCGTTCTTGTTGACTTCATGACCGGCGGCGGTCAGCGCCTCGGCGATGTCACGCGGACCGACAGAACCGAACAGCTTGCCTTCGGCACTGGCGTGCGCGGTGATTGTCACCGACGCGTCAGCGAGCTTGGCCTTGCGTGCTTCAGCCTCGGTCAGCGCGGTGCTGGCCTTGGCTTCGTACTCGGCGCGGCGCTGCTCGAACGCCGCCAGGTTGGCGGCATTGACGCGAACGGCCTTGCCCTGCGGCAGGAGGAAGTTGCGGCCATAACCCGGCTTCACGGTGACCTTGTCACCGAGCGTGCCGAGGTTGCGGACTTTCTGCAGAAGAATGAGTTCCATGATGCTTCTCTTTTCGTTAGCGCCGGTGTGGCCCGACGCAGCCAGAGGACGGGTGTCCGAAGAGTCGGGATTCGAGATTCGGGATTGGGGATTCGGAAACCGCGGACTTCGCGGCTCCACGCTTTGAATCCCGAATCCCTACTCCCGAATCCCGGACGGCGTCATCAGACGTCGTGGTTGTCGGTGTACGGCAGCAGCGACAGGAAGCGGGCACGCTTGATCGCGGTCGCCAGCTGACGCTGGTAACGCGCCTTGGTGCCGGTGATGCGGCTCGGCACGATCTTGCCGTTCTCGGTGACGTACTGGCGCAGGGTGTTGAGATCCTTGTAGTCGATCTCCTTCACGTCTTCGGCAGTGAAGCGGCAGAACTTGCGGCGGCGGAAAAATTTGGACATGGCTGTGCTCCTGATCAGTCGTCGCTGTCGCGATCGTTGTCGCGGTCGTCGCGGTCACGCCCGCGTCCCTCGCCTTCACCCTCGTCGTCGCGGCGACGGGTGGACTTGGCGTCATCCTTTTCCTTCGACTTCAGGATGAAGGACGGCTCGGCGTCGGCTTCGTCACGACGGATCACCAGGTGGCGCAGCACGGCGTCGTTGAAGCGGAAACCCGACTCCAGCTCGTTCAGTGCATTCTGGCTGACTTCGATGTTGAGCAGCACGTAATGTGCCTTGGCCAGGTTCACGATCGGATAGGCCAGCTGACGACGGCCCCAATCTTCCAGACGATGAATCTTGCCGCCGTCGGTCTCGATCAGCGCCTTGTAGCGCTCGAGCATCGCGGGGACCTGCTCGCTCTGGTCCGGATGGACCATGAACACAACTTCGTAATGACGCAGGGTCATTGTGGGTTGACTCCTTGTGGATGCGGCCTTGCGGCCTCGCAGCCTCCCGCCGATGCGGTGAGGCAAGTGTCCTGCCGGTGCCGGTTGGGGCGCGGACAGAAGCGGAATTGTACGGTCTTGGCGGGTGGTCGCGCAAGTCGTTGAAAATCATGAGTTGCGCGAACCAAATCCGTTCAGCTGACGGTGAAGCTCTCGCCGCAGCCGCAGGCACCGGTGGCATTCGGGTTGTGGAACACGAAACTGGCGTTCAGGCCCTGTCGCTGGAAGTCGATCACGGTACCGTCGACCAGGGCCAGGCTCTTGTCATCGACGATCAGCGGCAAGCCGTCCACTTCGACCACGCAATCGCCCTCGCCCATCGCTTCGGCGAGGTCCACCACGTAGGCGAAGCCGGAGCAACCGGTGCGCTTGACGCCGAATCGCACGCCGGCGGCCGTGGGCATCGCTGCCAGGAAATGGCGCATGCGCTCGTTGGCGGCGGAAGTGATGGTGATGCTCATGACGGCAGATTCAACCTCTGAAATGACCCGGAAAGTCGCGACGCGGGCAGCAGCTACATTATCATGCCGATTTGCGCCCGCACGTTCGATGCGGACGCCACTCATCCATTGCACGTCGACATGCGGCGTACCAGCAGGAGTTTCAACCGATGGCCGTGGTCAGTGTGAAACAGGCTCTTTCCGGCAAGCTTGAGGCCGGCAGCGCGGTCACCGTGCGCGGCTGGGTGCGCACCCGACGCGACTCGAAAGCCGGGCTGTCCTTCGTCAACGTCACCGACGGCTCCTGCTTCGATCCGATTCAGGCGGTGGTGCCGGCCACCCTGGGCAACTACGACAGCGAAGTGAAACACCTCACCGCCGGTGCCGGCGTGATCGTGTCCGGCACCCTCGCGCCGTCCCAGGGCAAGGGCCAGAGCTTCGAGCTGCAGGCGCACGAGGTGATCGTCACCGGTTTCGTCGACGATCCGGAGACCTACCCGATCCAGCCGAAGCAGCATTCAATGGAATTCCTGCGCGAGGTTGCCCACCTGCGCCCGCGCACCAACCTGTTCGGCGCGGTGACCCGGGTGCGCCACACGATGATGACGGCGATCCATCGCCACCTCACCGAGCAGGGCTTCTTCTGGATCAACACGCCGATCATCACCACCTCCGACGCCGAAGGCGCCGGCGACATGTTCCGTCTGTCCACGCTGGACCTGGCCAACCTGCCACGCCTGGCCGATGGCAAGATCGACTTCCGCAAGGATTTCTTCGGTCGCGAGGCCTTCCTCACCGTGTCCGGCCAGCTCAACGTCGAGGCGTACTGCCTGGCGATGAGCAAGGTCTACACCTTCGGCCCGACTTTCCGCGCCGAGAACTCCAACACGCCGCGGCATCTGGCCGAATTCTGGATGGTCGAGCCGGAAATCGCCTTCGCCGACCTCACCGCCGATGCCGACTGCGCCGAGGCCTTCCTGAAGGCCATTTTCAAGGCCGTGCTGGACGAACGCGCGGACGACATGGCGTTCTTCGCCGAGCGTGTGCAGAGCGACGCGATCACCCGGATGGAAGCGTTCATCGCCAGGCCATTCGAACGGATCGATTACACCGACGCGATCGACATCCTGAAGAAGTCGGGAGAGAAGTTCGAATATCCCGTGGCCTGGGGCATCGACCTGCAAACGGAACACGAACGCTACCTGGCCGAGAAACATGTCGGCCGCCCCGTGGTCGTGATGAACTACCCCGAGGCGATCAAGGCCTTCTACATGCGCCTCAACGACGACGAGAAGACCGTGGCAGCCATGGATGTGCTGGCACCGGGGATCGGCGAGATCATCGGCGGCAGCCAGCGCGAGGAACGACTGGACTACCTGGATCGCCGCATGACCCAGTTCGGCCTCGAGTCGGCCAGCTATGGCTGGTACCGTGACCTGCGTCGCTACGGCACGGTGCCGCATGCCGGATTCGGGCTCGGCTTCGAGCGCCTGCTGGTATACGTTTGCGGGCTGTCCAACATTCGCGATGCCATCCCCTACCCGCGCGCCGCAGGTACGGCAGAATTCTGAGTACCCCACGTCATGCCGTTCAGACTCGTCGTCATTGCCGTTTTGCTGCTCTCAGGCGCCCTGTTGGGCGGCTGCCATGCGGCCAAATCCCTGCTGCCGCCGAACCTGCGCCCGCCCGCGGAAAACACCGGCGACGCGCTGAAGCTGGCGCAGCAGCGACTGCTGCAGGCCAGCCCGTGCTGCAGCAGCTTTGCCGACTTTTCCTACCGCAGCACGCTGCCGTGGGAGCCACAGAAGTTCATGCTTGGCAGCGGCAGCATGGTCGCCAATCTCAATGGCACGCAGAGTTACTTCCTCGCGTTCCGGTTGCCGATCGGCGTGAAGTTGCCGTACCAGGTTGCAGTGAAGTCGGAGTTGAACGGTCGCTGGTTGCACGCCAGCTACCTGTTCGCACCCACCGTGGTGCTGCTGGACGAGGCCTTCCAGCCGATCCGCTCGGAAGACATCGGCTTGTGCGAACACATGGGCTGGAGCGACGAAACCACCGGCGCGTTCGGCAGCATGAAAATCGACAACGCCAAGGCACGCTACCTGCTGGTCTACAGCTCGGCCGAACAGCAATCCGGCAAGACCTACTGGGAGCAGTCGCCGGCCTCGATTTCCACTTCCACCGCCGCCTCGCTGCAAATGAACTCCACCGGCAGCTTCAGCATTCCGCACGGGCCGGATGGCAACCTGTGGGTCGGCCTGATGAACAAGACCTACCAGAAGGCGCTGGACAATGCCGTGTGCAAGAAAGCCGCGAAAGGCGATGGCGTGCTGAACACCTTGCGCACGGTACTGCCACTGCCCTGGAGCAACAACAGCAGCGGCGCGGGCAGCAACAATGCCAGCCGCCACAGCAGCCCGCCATGATCTTCCTCTATCTCGGCCTGCTGGCCAGCGGCGTGGGCCTGTTCGTGCTGTCGTATGTCGCACCGTTCCGGGTCGCCGCGCTCATGCGTCAACGCTATCCGCAACATTGGCAGGTCATCGCCGATGCCGCGCACGGTCGACTTTCCGGATTTCGCACCTGGGCGGCCATGCAACAGGTGTTGCGCTCGCCGGCATTGCCGGCGCTGGGCGACCTGGCAATCAACCGCTGGCAACTGATCTGGCGCTACAGCCAGTGGCTGGGTTGGGCCTGCTGGCTCGGCGCCCTGGCGATGCGCTTGTGGCTGCACTGAACACACCCGGGGAGCTGCCATGCAACTGGATCTGAGTGGGCGCCATGCACTGGTCTGCGGCGCCTCGCAAGGCATCGGACGAGCCAGCGCCATAGAGCTGGCCGAGCTGGGCGCCAACGTCACCCTGCTGGCGCGCTCGGCCGACAAGCTCAGCCGGCTCGCCGAACAATTGCCGCGGATCCACGCCGGCCAGCATCACCAGTGGCGCAGCGTGGACATGCTGGATACCGCCGCGCTGCAGGCGATGGCGACGGAAATCGCCGCGACGTCGGCCGTGCACGTGCTGATCAACAACAGCGGCGGCCCGCCTGGCGGCCCGGCCAGCAGCGCGACGCCAGCGGCATTCGAGACGGCCTTTCGCCAGCACCTGCTGGCCGGCCAGACCCTGTTGCAGGCGGTGCTGCCGGGCATGCGCAGCAGCGGCTACGGCCGCATCGTCAACGTGATTTCCACCTCGGTGAAGGAACCGATCGCCGGGCTGGGTGTATCCAACACCGTGCGCGCCGCGGTGGCGGGCTGGGCCAAGACCCTGTCCGGCGAACTGGCCGCCGATGGCATCACCGTCAACAACGTGTTGCCCGGCTACACCCGCACTGATCGCCTCGACAGTCTGCTGAGCGCGAAAGCGGCTGCCAGTGGCCGCCGTGAGGACGAGGTGGCGCAGGAACTGATCGCCACCATTCCGGCCCGGCGTTTCGGCGAGGCCGGCGAAGTCGCGGCGGTGATCGCCTTCCTGTGCACACCCGCCGCTGCCTACGTCAACGGCGTCAGCATTGCCGTGGATGGCGGGCGCACCCGCTCGCTGAGTTGATTCCCCGGTGCGATTTGGCGCATACGCCGGCGTCCGGTGCAATTGTGGCCTGCTGGTTTTAAGCTTGTACCGATGCCTATCCCGCGCCTAGCCAATCTGATCGACGGTCGCCTGCAGGCGCCTCGCCTCGATGCCTGGCTCGACGTGCACGAACCGGCAACCGGCCAGGTCTTCATGCACTGCCCCGACTCGACCGAAGCCGACGTTGCTGACGCCGTGGAGGCCGCTCGTCGCGCCGCACCGGAATGGGCGAGTACGCCGATCGAGCAGCGCGCGCAGCACCTGCACCGGTTGGCCGACCTGGTCGAGGCAAGACTGGATGAGTTCGCCGCGCTGGAGTCGCGCGACAACGGCAAGCCGCTGGCGCTGGCTCGCCGGCTCGACATCCCGCGCGCGGTCAGCAACCTGCGTTACTTCGCGGCGGCGATCATCAGCTGGGGCAGCGAATCGCATGCCATGGAAACCGGCACGCCCGGTGCCGGCGCGATCAACTACACCTTGCGCCAGCCACTCGGCGTGGTCGGTTGCATCAGTCCATGGAATCTGCCGCTGTACCTGTTCACCTGGAAGATCGCACCAGCGCTGGCCGCCGGCAACACGGTGGTGGCCAAGCCGTCGGAAATCACCCCGTGCACCGCCGCCCTGCTCGGCGAGCTGAGCATCGAGGCGGGCCTTCCCCCCGGCGTACTCAACATCGTGCACGGTCGCGGCCCCGCCGTGGGCCAGTCGATTGTCGAACATCCGGCGGTGAAAGCCGTCTCCTTTACCGGCAGCACCGATACCGGCGCCCGGATCGCCGCCGTGGCTGCCGGGCAGTTCAAGAAGCTGTCGCTGGAGATGGGCGGCAAGAATCCGGCGATCGTGTTCGCCGATGCCGACCTGTCCGACATCAACCTCGACACCATCGTGCGCTCCGGCTTCGCCAACCAGGGTGAAATCTGCCTGTGCGGCTCGCGCCTGCTGGTGCAGAAGTCGATTTACGCCGATTTCCGTCAGCGCTACCTGGACAAGGTTCAGGCGCTGCGCGTGGGCGACCCGGAGCAGGCCGACAGCGACCTCGGCGCGATGGCCTCCAGGGCGCATCACGACAAGGTGCTCGGCTGCATAGAGCAGGCCCGCAGCGAAGGCGGCCGCGTTCTTTGCGGCGGTGGTGCGATCCAACCAGGTGGGCGCTGCACTGAAGGCTGGTTCATCGCACCCACCGTGATCGAGGGCCTGCCCTCCGCCGCGACAACCAACCAGCAGGAAATCTTCGGTCCGGTGGTCTGCCTGATTCCGTTCGAGGATGAAGCCGAGGCGCTGGCCATCGCCAACGACAGCCGCTATGGCCTGGCCGCCTCGCTCTGGACGCAGGACCTGTCCCGCGCGCACCGCCTGGCCAGCCAGCTCGAGTTCGGCATCGTCTGGATCAACTGCTGGCTGCTGCGCGATCTGCGCACGCCGTTCGGTGGCACCAGGCAATCGGGCGTCGGTCGCGAAGGCGGCAGCGAGGCGCTGCATTTTTTCACCGAGCCGAAGAACATCTGTCTTGCCTACGATGCGGCTCCGTCGCGCCGCCAGGACACACGACCAGAACCCTTGGAATCCTGATGAATTCATTGAAAGATCTGCTCGCCAACAATCGCCGTTGGGCCGACCAGGTCACCGCGCAGGACCCGACTTTTTTCGAGCAGTTGTCGCAGCAGCAGGCTCCACGCTACCTGTGGATCGGCTGCTCGGACTCGCGCGTGCCCGCCACCCAGATCGTCGACCTGCCTCCGGGCCAGATCTTCGTCCACCGCAATGTCGCCAACGTGGTCGTGCACACCGACCTCAACGCGCTCAGCACCATCCAGTTCGCAGTCGACGTGTTGCAGGTGAAGCACATCCTGGTGGTCGGCCACTACGGTTGCGGCGGCGTGGGGGCCGTGCTCAGGGAAAGCCGCCTGGGACTGATCGACAACTGGCTCCGGCACATCACCGACATCGCCATGAAGCATGCGGACAAGCTCGACCCGGCTCAGGCGTTCGAGTTGCGCCATGCGCACCTGTGCGAATTGAATGCACTGGAACAGGCGCTCAACGTCTGCCACACCACCGTGGTACGCGAGGCCTGGGAGCGCGGCCAGCAGCTGGCCGTGCATGCGTGGATCTACGGCCTCGACAACGGCCACATCCACGACCTCGGCCTGGACGTACGCGGCCGTGACCAATTGCCCGAAGCCTATCACCGGGCGGTCACCGAACTGACACGCCGCTGGGAAGTGGCGGCATGAGCGGCGGGGGTATCCGAACCGATGCCGCGCCCGCGCCGGTGGGTGCCTATCCGCACGCGCGGCGCGTCGGCAATCTCCTGTTCCTGTCCGGCGTGGGTCCGCGGCAGCCAGGCAGCCAGGCCATTCCCGGCAACGTGCACGACGCCGATGGCCAACTGATTGGTTACGACATCGAGGCGCAATGCCGTCAGGTCTTCGCCAATGTGCGCGCGGTGCTCGAAGCCAGCGGCGCCGATTGGAGCGACCTGATTGACATCACCGTGTTCCTCACCGACATGCAGCGCGATTTCGCCACTTACAACCGCCTGTATGCGGAATGTTTCGCCGGCGTGGATGCATGCCGTACCACGGTCGGCATCGAGGCGCTGCCCACACCGATCGCGATCGAACTGAAATGCGTGGCGGCGCTGCCCGACGGGACAGGCTGACGCGCCACGGCTCGACTCGCGCACCTCCCATGGATTGAATCGCGGCCATGAAAAACCCCGCCAGCATGTACTGGCGGGGTTTCGGATCACGACGCGATCAACCTGCCGGCGTGGTTGCCGGGGTGGCGTCGGTAGCAGCGGCCGCCTTCTTGCTCTTGTGATGGGACTTGTGATGCGCCTTGTGATGCATAGCGGTTGCCGGAGCGGCCGCCGGCGTCGCGGCAGTGGCTGGAGTAGTCGCCTGCGCCGCCGGAGCAGCAGGCTGCGGGGCGGCAGCTTGGGCCAGCACGGAACCGGAAAGGGCCACGCCCGCCACAAGCAGGGAAGCGATCAGAACTTTACGCATCATGATGTCGAGCCTCGCACAATGAAGGTATCGCGGACCCGGCCGGAACCCGGCAACTCGGGTGGCGCGACGGACGAACGATGCGACGGCGACGGGATATGGCGACTGAACGAAACTTGCCGCTTTCGGCGTGATCCCTGCGGAGGATCTTGACTTCCGGGAGCCACGATCGTCGATCGCAAAAGCTTGCGCCACGAGTTCGCGTCAGCGTCGATTGATCGACCACCGGCATCGGTTGCCACACGAGCCCGCCGCCGCTCAGTCCAGGCAATTCCGCAACAGCCTCTCGATCAGCTCCTGCACCAGCGGCGCCCGCGCCTCGTCATAGGCGAAGCTGTCCTCGTCCATGTAATTGAGTTGGGCCAGTTCCAGTTGCACCGCCTGCACACCCGTGCCGGCCGCGCCGTAATGGCGGGTGATATAGCCACCCTTGAAGCGACCGTTGACCGCGAAGCTGAAGCGGCGCTGCGATTCCAGGCATGCCTGCAGCCGTGACTGCAGCGAGGGGTTACAGCTCGCCCCGGCCGCCGTACCAAGATTGAAGTCGGGCAGTTGACCCTCGAACAACATGGGCACCCGGCTGCGGATGGAGTGTCCTTCCCACAGCACGACCTGTCCGTGCTCGGCAAGCAATCTCGCAAGTTCCTGTGCCAGGGCATCGTGGTACGGGCGCCAGTATTCATTTATCCGGCGTTGAACTTCGTCCTGGTCAGGCTCCTGCCCGTCCCGATACAGCGTTTCGCCGTCGAAGCCGATGGTCGAAACCAGCCCGGTCTCGCGCTGACCCGGGTACAGCGCCTGGCCATCGGCGGGTCGGTTCAGGTCGATCACGTAACGCGATGCCATAGGCTTCAGCACACTGGCGCCCAGCGCCTGCGCCAGTGGCTCGTACAGGCGCCCGACATGCCAATCCGTATCCGGCGAGCGCCTGGCGGCGGGACGCAGGCGCTCGGCGACATCGGCAGGGATGAAACTGCCATCGTGCGGCAGGCTGATCAACAGCGGCATGCGACCGCGCTGCAGGGTGAAGGTATTCATCGTCACATTGTACTCAGACACGGTCCCGTCGTTTGCCGATGGAGGCCGAGCCAATCAGCCTCGTCGCCTTTGTATTGAACCGGACAAGGTGCCTCCACCAGCAGACGATATCCTTTCGGAGATCGTTCGGGGTTTATCCCGGCGATGCGCCAGCCGGTTCGATGGGTACTTGTCTGGCGATCCATTCGAGGGCAGGCTGGCAACACATCAATGCGGAGGTACGACCATGCCGAGCTGGATGTCTTCCCACATGGCCGCAACGACCATTTGCCTTGCAGCCTCGCTGTCCGCACCTGCCTTCGCCCAGGGATTCAGCACGGACGCAACGGCCATGTTCCGTGAACTGCGGCGGCAACCCAACGACCTGGCGCGCTACATGTACCTGCTCGAGGCAACGCCGAAGCTTCCGGTCGCCGATCAGCAACTGGCCCTGCAGATGTTTGCCTCGGTCGAGAACGAACTGGGGCTTTATGACGAAGCACTGCGTGATTTTCCGTTGAAGAGCCACATCCCGCCCGATGACAGCTTGCCGACGCCGACCGAGTGGGCGTCCACTGATGCCGCGGACGCCATCACCAGAATGGTGACGGGCCGCCGTCTGGTCATGATCAACGAGGCCCACCACGACGCCCATACCCGCCAATTGACGCTGGCCCTGCTGCCGCGCCTGCGCGCGCTGGGCTTCGACTACTTTGCGGTCGAAGCCTTGTCGGACAAGGACGCTCAGCTGATGCAGCGAGGCTATGCGATCGAGGACAGCGGGACGGAATATCTGCGCGAACCGTCTTACGGCGATATCGTGCGAACCGCGATCAAGCTGGGTTTCACCTTGGTGGCCTACGACGTGGGCGCCGATTCGCAGGAGGGCCGCGAATCCGGGCAGGCGAGCAACCTCTACAGGCAGACATTTGCGAAGGACCCTGGGGCCAGGCTGTTTGTGCACGCCGGTTACGCACACATCGACAAGGCCAAGAGGCGTCTGGGCAAGGTGCGGCCGATGGCGATGTACCTGCAGCAATTGAGCGGCATCGAACCGCTCTCGATCGACCAGACAGAATTCCGCGAGCAAGTCCCGCCCGAAAAGGATGCCTACCGGCAACTGGTCACGGCGTTCCCCTCGGACGGACCCATCGTGCTGATCAACCGTGCAAACGGCAAGCCCTGGAGCGACCATCCTGGCGAGTACGACATGAACGTGCTGCTGCCGCCTGCCAGCAGCGGCGTCGTCGACAGCGGCTTCCTGCGACCCGTGTCGAACGTGCGCGCATCGGATCGCGATCATCTGATGTTGCCCGATCAGATCATCAAGCTGCGGCCGAACTGGCTGGCGCGGCAGGCAGGGCGTGCCGCGTATCCGATCAGCGCGACGATGTGCAAGACCACCTTTCCCTGCGTCATCGATGCGCACTTCATCGATGAATCGAGCGACGCCATCGCCGCCGACCGCTACGCTTTCATGCGCGGCGACGTCGTGTCCAAGCTCTATCTGCAGCCGGGCAGTTATCGCCTGCGCGCGTGGGGCGTCAACGGCAAGACCTTGGGCGAACAGCTGATCACGATCAAGGCGCGCTAGAAGCTGGCAGCGCGACGGGCCGCGCAAGTCACTTGCGACCAATGAATTACGCATGTAGTCTTTGCATGAACTACGCGTGTAATCCAAAAGGCTGCGTGATGACCAAACCGCTTCCACCGATCAGTGAAGCCGAGAGCAGGGTGATGGAAATCCTCTGGCGCAAGGCACCGCAGAGTTCCGAGGACATCGTCTGTGCCCTGCAGAGCGAAAGCGACTGGCATGAGAAGACGATCCGCACCCTGCTCAACCGATTGCTGGGCAAGGGTGCCGCAACCGCCCGGAAAGACGGCCGGCGCTACCTGTATTCGCCCGCGCTGACTCGCGAGCAATGGCAGTCACGGGAAAGTCGCAGCCTGCTCGATCGCGTGTTCGGCGGCCGGCTTTCACCGCTGCTGGTGCATTTCAGCGAGCACGAGAAGCTGGGCGCGAAGGACATTGCCGAACTACGCAAGCTGCTCGACGCGATTGAAAAGAAGGCGCGCTGACATGGACGTCACGGCACTGCGCTCGCTGCTGCTGGTGACCCTCGCGCTTTGCGTGGTGCTGCTGGTGCGACGTCGCGCGCGACGGACCCTCGGCGCCGGCCCGGCCTTCACGCTGTGGTTGCTGCCGCCGCTCCTGGCAACGCTTCCGTGGATGCCTGCGCTGCCAAGCGGCCTGTTGGTGCTGCCGACCATCAACGCGCTGCCCGGCGACGCGATGATTGCCGCTGGCGCGCCCAACACGTTCTTTGGCTCATGGCTGTGGGTGGCATGGCTGATCGGAGCGATGCTCTGCATGATGCGATTGTTGGTGCATTACCTGAACATTTCCCGGCGCACTCGCCCGCTCCCAGACGCATGGAAAACCATCCTGCAGCGCGAGATGGAAGGACTGGACCTGCACCGCCTGCGCATGCATCCGGCTGGTCCGGCTGTGCTGTGGGCACCGCGCAGCCTGTTGCTGCTGCCACCCGATTTCCTGCAACGCTTCGGTATGGCGGAACGCCGACTGATCCTTCGCCATGAACTGGCCCATCTGCATCGAGGCGATGTGCTGTGGAGCCTGCTGGCCGAACTCGTGGTGGCCTTGCTGTGGTTCCACCCGCTGTTGTGGCTGGCCCTGCCCCGCTTTCGACTGGATCAGGAACTGGCCTGCGACGAACGCGTACTGCGCGACTCACCGCAGGATGAAACCCGTTACGCGCACGTCCTGATGCACAGCGCAGGCACATCAACCATGCCGGCGCTGATCCCCTGGCTCGCCGAGCCACAACTCAAGGAGCGACTCATCATGATCCAGCGTCATCGTCCCGGCGCCCTGCGCCGCCACCTCGGCTATCTCGTATTGGTCACGCTGATGGCAGGCAGCACGCTGGTCGCGCAAGCTGGCACAACACCCGCGCATGATCAGCGCGCCGAGGCGGATACGACCCACAACATGGGAATCCAGCCGTCCTATCCCGCCGCGGCCATCAAGAACCGGGAAGAGGGCACGGTCGTTCTGCTGGTCCGGGTTCACGCCGACGGCACCGTCGGCAGCATCAGCTACGAGCCACAGCACAGCACCACAACGTCGGCCGACCTGATTGCTGCGGCCAGTACGGCAGCCAGGCAATGGCGCTTCAATCCGCAAACGAAAGACGGCAAACCGATCGAAGGCTATGCGAGGGTGCCGGTCAAGTTCAGCCTGACTCCGTTGCCCGACAACAAAGGTTGATAAATTGCATTCGAAAAAGTAACGAATCAGTTGATTTGCATATGAATTATTGAATTGATAACCTCGGCACATTCCCCGCCGAGGTTGTCTCGTGAAACCGCAGCCCGTCGCCCCATGCGCCAGACCGGCAGCGCTCCCGCAGCGCGCCAGGTTGGTGCTGCCGATACTGGCAATCGCCATGCTGGCCGCCTGCTCCGGCAATCCGCACCGACCGCAGCCCACCTTCAGGACTTCCCATTCCGCGCTGGCCGATCTGCCGCCACGCGCGCCCTCGGCCGCCAGTGCCGGCGAAGCCAACGACATTCTGTTCCGTGCCATCGGCCTGGTCGGAACACCCTACCGCTGGGGTGGCAACACGCCGGCCGGCGGCTTCGACTGCAGTGGCCTGGTCGACTACATCTATCGCACCGCCGCCGGCATCAAGCTGCCACGTACCTCGCATGACATGGCCTCGATGGACACGCGCAAGGTGCGCAAGATGACCCAGTTGGCCAGCGGCGACCTGGTGTTCTTCGACATTGGTGGCGCGATCAGCCATGTCGGCGTGTATGTGGGCAAGGGACGCTTCGTGCATGCGCCCAACAGCGGCGGCACCGTGCGCCTGGATGACATCGACGGTCCTTACTGGGGCGATCATTTTGCTTATGGGAAGCGGGTGCTGGATTGAGGGCGGGACTTGCCAGGAAGCTTTCGCGAGGGGTAGTCAATAAATTTTGGGCGGCGTGGAGTGCCCCTCTCCAACTCTCCCCCACAGGGGGAGAGGGCAAACGAAAAACGGCACCGTAGGTGCCGTTTTGGTTTCGCTTCATTGAAGCGGGTGCCGTTTTGGTTTTGCTCTTTTATGCGTCGGTCAGTGCGCTTCGGCGCCCGGCGTATGGGCATGGCCGTGCTGGATCTCTTCCTCGGTGGCATCGCGCACTTCGCCGACCGTCACGTCGAAATGCAGGGCCTTGCCGGCCATCGGGTGATTCAGGTCCACGTCGATCGCACTTATGCCGACCTTGTGCACGGTCACGGCACGCTGGCCACCTTCCTTCAGGCTCAGCACTGTGGTCATGCCCGGCTTGAGGCGATTCGCCTGCGGGAAATACTTCTTCGACATGCGCTGGATCTGGCCTTCCTGACGCTCGCCGTAACCATCGGCGGCAGCCACGTCCACCGACAGCGTGTCACCTGCTTGGTGACCTTCCAGTGCTGTTTCCAGGCCCGGAATCAGCTGACCGTGACCCAGCAGAATCCACAATTGCTCGTCGCGGTCGTGCGAGCTTTCCACCTTTTCGCCATCCACCGTCAGCGTGTAGTGGAGTGCGATGACCTTGTCCTTGCCAGCCTTCATTGCCTGTCTCGTCGATGGGATCAAGCCGCGGATTCTAACAGCCCGCCAGCGGCGAGATGGCAATCAAGCCCCCGGGCGGTGGTGGGCAAAGCCGGTCCCGCGCGCCTCCGGCCCCAGCCACAGCAGCAACGCCAGCAGCAGGGCGACGCCTACCATCCACCACGACATGGCAAACGCGAAGTCACCGCCGTGCCGTTGCGCCAGCCAGGTCTGCGCGGTGGCCGTGACCGCCGCCAGCAGGTTGCCCATCTGGTAGGCAAAGCCGGGCAGCGTGCCACGCACCGCGGCGGGGGAGAGCTCGTTGAGATGGGTCGGCACCACGCCCCAGGCCCCCTGCACCATCACCTGGATCAGGAACGCGCCCAGCCCGAGCAGGATCAGCGAACCGCCGTGCATCCACAGCGGGATCACCGGGATCGCCAGCAGCGCCGCGATCATCATCGCCTTGCGCCGGCCGATCCGTTCCGACAGCGCACCGAAATAGAGTCCGCCAACCAGGGCGCCGAGATTGAGCATCGCCACCAGCACGAAGGCCGCCGTCGAACCGGTGGCCAGATGCAGGCTGGACTCCTCGAACGTGTGATACATGTCCTGCGAGCCATGGCTGAACATGTTGAACGCCATCATCAGCAGCATCAGGTAGATCGCCAGCTTCCAATGCCCGCGCATGGCTTCCAGCAGGCCCGGGCGACGAGTCGCCTGCTGACCTGCCTGCCACACCGCTGATTCGGGCACCTTGCGCCGGATGTAGAGCACCAGCAGCGCCGGCATCGCGCCGACCACGAACAGCCCACGCCAGCCGATGTGGTCCACCAGCAGCCAGTTCGCCAGCGCGGCGAGGAAGAATCCGCAGGGGTAGCCGCTCTGCAGCAGGCCCGACACCGCCCCGCGTGCCTTGGCCGGGATCGACTCCATCGCCAGCGACGCGCCAATGCCCCACTCCCCGCCCATCGCAATGCCAAACAGGAAGCGCAGCACCAGCAGCATGGCGAGTGACGTCGAGAAGGCAGTGGCCAGCTCGAAGACCGAGAACAGGATCACGTCCAGCATCAGGATCGGCCGTCGTCCAAACCGGTCGGCCAGGCGCCCGAACAGCAGTGCGCCCAGCGGACGCGCCGCCAGGGTGAGAAACAATGCGTAGGTGATTTGCGCGGTGCCTGCCTCGAACTCCTTCGCCACCGCGACGATGACAAAGGTCAGCAGAAAGTAATCGAAGGCGTCCAGCGTCCAGCCGAGGAAGCTGGCCAGCACGGTATGCCGCTGGGTGGCATCCAGTTCACGCAGGGGTGCAAGCAGTGACATCGCAACCTTCCTTCCAGGGGATCGCATTGAGCGAATCGAAGACTGGCCGCCATGGTATGCCGGGCATGGCGACAACGGGTGAGAACCACGCGCATGACGCACATGCAACGGATGCCGTAGGCTGCAGGCACTCCTCCAGACCCGGGAACCGGATGGATCGTCGCCAGCGCCAGCGTATCGCCAATCGATATGACAACGTGTTCCAGCGCGGCTATGTCCGGGGCAAGCTGGCCAGCGACCCCGTCTATGCCGCCACCGCGGCGCTGCTGGCGGACAGTTCATTGCCCTTGCTGGATATCGGCTGCGGCATCGGCCTGCTCGGCCAGTATCTGAACATGCACGGGTGCACGCGTCGGTACTTCGGGCTTGATCACGACGTGCGCAAGATCGCCGCCGGACGCCTGGCCGCCCAGCGCGCGGGACTGGACGGCATGCTTGAGCTGCAACATGCCGACGCCGCCGAACTGCCACCGTTGCAAGGCGACGTCACGCTGCTGGACGTGCTGCACTATCTGCCGGCCACTCGTCAGGTGGACCTGCTGCGATCGGCCGTCCGCCACCTCGCTCCCGACGGCCGGCTGATCATCCGCAACGTGCTGCGCGAACCGAACTGGCGCTTCCACGCCACCCGGATCGAAGAATTTTTCCTGCACGTGTCGGGCTGGATCCCCGGCGGGGCGCAACACTACCCCAGCGCCAGCGAACTGCGTGAACCACTGGAGGACGCTGCCCTGGATGTGTACATCGAGCCGCTGCGCGGCCGCACGCCCTTCAACAGTTACCTGATCGTGGCACGCAGGAAATAGCCGCAGCAGACGACACCGTTCAGTTTCACGGCGATCACGCGCACGCCGACCTGCGGAATCGGTTATACTCCGCTCCGCGTTCGTCCCCACGAGCGTTGCGACACACCGTCGCCCCTTTCCCTTAGTTTGCAACACGGTATGAACACTCCGGGTTGCTCAGGAGTGTTACATGTCCTTCGATTCGCTGGGCCTTGCGCCCGCGTTGTTGCGTGCGCTTGCCGATTACGGCTACACCAAACCCACCCCGATCCAGTCTGCGGCGATTCCGCCGGCGCTGGAAGGTCACGACCTGCTCGCCGCCGCCCAGACCGGCACCGGCAAGACCGTGGCGTTCGCGCTGCCGCTGCTGCAGAAGCTGTCCACCAGCGGGCAGACCATGACCCGGCGCCCGCGTGCCCTCATCCTCACCCCGACCCGCGAACTGGCAGCGCAGATTCACGAGAACATTCGTGACTACAGCAAGTTCATCCAGGTCAGTGCCACCACCATCTTCGGCGGCGTCAGCATGGGCCCGCAGATCAACGCGCTGCGCCGCGGCGTCGACATCGTCATCGCCACCCCCGGCCGCCTGATCGATCACATGCAGCAGCGCACGCTGGATCTTTCCGCGGTGGAAACGCTGATCCTCGACGAAGCCGACCGCATGCTCGACATGGGCTTCCTGCCGGCCCTGAAGCGCATCCTGCAGTCGGTGCCGAAGAAGCGCCAGACCATGCTGTTCTCGGCTACCTTCGCACCGGCGATCAAGACGCTGGCGATGGAGTTCATGCACAACCCGAAGGAGATCTCGGTGTCGGCGCCGAACACCGTCACCACCCTGGTCAGCCATCAGGTGCATCCGGTCGACGCCTCGCGCAAGCGTGACCTGCTGCTGCACGTGCTGTCGCAGGACAGCCGTCGCCAGTCGCTGGTGTTCAGCCGCACCAAGCACGGTGCCGACAAGCTGGTGACGTTCCTGAACGCCTCCGGCCTGCGCAGCGCCGCGATCCATGGCAACAAGAGCCAGAACGCACGCACCCGCGCCCTGAGTGACTTCAAGAGCGGCCGTGTCACCGTGATGGTCGCCACCGATATCGCGGCCCGCGGCATCGACATCGAACAGTTGCCGATCGTGATCAATTTCGACCTGCCGTCGGTGGCCGAGGATTACGTGCACCGGATTGGCCGCACCGGCCGCGCCGGCATGGAAGGCCTGGCGCTGTCGCTGGTCAGCCACGACGAGTCCGGCCTGCTGTTCGACATCCGCAAGCTGCTGAAGCAGGACATCGCCATTACCCCGGTAAGCGGTTACGAGCCGTCGGCGCCGCTGCGCCTGGACGCCGGCGCACCCCGTCCGAAACAGGGTGGCGGTGGCGGTGGTGGTCAGCGCCAGCAGTCGCGCGCACCGCGTCAGGGCAAACCCGCCGGCGCGGCGCGCCCGAGCGGTTATGCGCCGCAGGCCGGTCGTGGCGAACACGCCGCCGGCAACCAGCGCCGTCGTTCGAACCAGCGTCCGGCCGCCAAGGCCTGAGCCATCCGTACAGCGTGAATACCGATGTGGCGGCCGGATGGCCGCCACATCGTTTTCCCGTGCCGCGAAAAGTCAGACCAGGCCGAGTGCCCGTGCGTGGTGTCGCAGATGGTCGTCGATGAAACTGGTGATGAACCAGTAGCTGTGGTCATAGCCGGCGTGTCGACGCAATAGCAGTGGCTGCCCGGCCTCGGCACAGGCCTGGTCGAACAGCTCCGGTTTCAACTGGCCTTCCAGGAAGGGATCGGCCTCACCCTGGTCGATCAGGATCGTGCCGGCGAAAGTTTGCCGACGGACCAGCTCGCACGCGTCGTAGTCGGCCCATCCGGCAGGGTCTTCACCCAGATAGCGCGGCAGCGCTTTCCTTCCCCACGGCACCTGGCTGGGCGCGACGATCGGCGCGAAGGCCGATACCGAGCGGTAGCGGCCGGGATGTTTCAACGCGATGGTCAAGGCACCATGGCCACCCATCGAATGGCCGCAGATGCCGCTGCGCGAAACATCCACCGGGAAGTTCGCCGCGATCAGGGCAGGCAACTCCTGCACCACGTAGCTGTGCATGCGGAAACGCGCCGACCACGGTGCCGCGGTGGCATCGACGTAGAAACCCGCTCCCTCGCCGAACTCCCAGTCACCGGTGGCGCCATCGAAACCGGTATCGCGCGGACTGGTATCGGGCATCACCAGCGCGATACCCAACTCCGCTGCCAGCCGCTGCGCACCCGCCTTGATCGTGGCGGTTTCCTCGGTACAGGTGAGGCCGGCCAGGAAATACAGCACCGGACAGGCGCCTTGCGCGGCCTGCGGCGGCAGGTAGAGCGCAAAGCGCATCGGCCCGGCGCAGGCGTCCGAATGATGGCGGTAGATGCCTTGCACGCCGCCGTGCAGGCGCTGTTCGGAAATCGTTTCAGGCGTGGCCATCGTGCTGGTGGCTCCTCGGTCGGTCGTCCATCGAGAATAACCGGGCTCGAGCTGCCTTTCGCGTTCAGCCAGAATTGCCACGCGCGGGCATGGAGGCTGGTAGAATGGCCGATCCGCGCGTCGCATTCCCGACGCTGCCCTCTGTTCCGAGGTACCCCCCATGTCATCCCCTGATTCCGACAACGCCCCGGTACCGTCCGGCTTTGGCGCACTTGCGCTGCATCCCGACGTGATGCGCGCACTCACCGATGTCGGCTACGAGTCGCCATCGCCGATCCAGGCCGCGACCATTCCGCCACTGATGGAAGGGCGCGATGTGCTCGGCCAGGCGCAGACCGGCACCGGCAAGACCGCCGCCTTCGCGCTGCCGATCCTTTCGCGCATCGACCTCAAGCCCGGCGGCAAGCCGCAGGCGCTGGTGCTCGCGCCCACCCGCGAGTTGGCCATCCAGGTGGCCGAAGCCTTCCAGAAATACGCCACGCACCTGCGCGGCCTGCAGGTGCTGCCGATCTACGGCGGCCAGAGCTACGGTCCGCAGTTGCACTCGCTAAAGCGCGGCGTGCACGTGGTGGTGGGCACGCCCGGTCGCGTGATCGATCACATGAACAAGGGCACGCTGGATCTTTCCGAGCTGAAGTATCTGGTGCTCGACGAAGCCGACGAAATGCTGCGCATGGGTTTCATCGACGACGTCGAAAAGGTGTTGCAGGCGACCCCGCCGCAGCGCCAGGTGGCACTGTTCTCCGCCACCATGCCGACCCAGATCCGCAAGATCGCCCAGCGCCATCTGAAGGATCCGGTCGAGGTCACCATCAAGTCCTCGGCCACCACCACGCCGAACATCCACCAGCGCTACTGGTTCGTCAGCGGCATGCACAAGCTCGATGCGTTGACGCGCATTCTAGAGGCCGAACCGTTCGACGCGATGATCATCTTCGCGCGCACCAAGCAGGCCACCGAGGAATTGGCCGGCAAGCTGCAGGCACGCGGCCTGGCTGCCGCCGCGATCAACGGCGATATCGCGCAGGCACAGCGCGAGCGCGTCATCCAGCAGTTGAAGGACGGCAAGCTCGACATCCTGGTCGCCACCGACGTTGCCGCACGCGGCCTCGACGTGGAGCGGATCAGCCACGTGTTCAATTACGACATCCCGTACGACACCGAGAGCTACGTGCACCGGATCGGCCGCACCGGCCGCGCCGGTCGCAGCGGCGAGGCGATCCTGTTCGTCAGCCCGCGCGAGCGCGGCATGCTGGGCGCGATCGAGCGCGCCACGCGCCAGCCGATCGAGCAGATGCAGTTGCCGTCGGTGGACGTGGTCAACGACGTGCGCATCGGCAAGTTCAAGCAGCGCATCAGCGACACGCTGGCGCAGGGCAGCCTCGGCGAATTCCAGAAGCTGATCGAGCAGTACGAGCAGGAACACAACGTGCCGGCGATCGAGATTGCCGCCGCGCTGGCGCGTATCGCGCAAGGTGACCAGCCGCTGTTGCTGGCACCGCCGCCGAAGCGCGAGAAGTACGAACCGGCCACGCGCGAGCGGGTCGAGCGTGCCGCGCCGCGCGAGCGCAGCAGCAGCGAACACCGCCCGCCGCGCGCGCGCGAGGCCGCCGCTCCCGGTCACCCGCCGGCTCGCGAAGCAAGGCCCGTCGAACACCGGCCGCGCGAACATGGCGCCCATGACAGTGCGCCGCCACGCGAGTTCGGCCACCGCCCGGTGCGCGCGCATGCGACCGAGGAAGGCAAGCGCACCTACCGCGTCGAAGTCGGCCACGAACATGGCGTGAAGCCGGGCAACATCATCGGCGCGATCGCCAACGAAGCCGGACTGGAAAGCCAGTTCATCGGCCGCCTCAGCATCCGTGACCACTACAGCCTGATCGACCTGCCCGATGGCATGCCCGGCGAAGTGTTCGAGCACCTGAAGAAGGTGTGGGTGGTGCAGCAGCAGTTGCGCATCCACGAGTGGGACGGCACCGACACCGGCACCAGCGCACCGGCGGCACACAAGCCGGGCGGCTTCAAGAAACCCGGTGGTTTCAAGCCGCGGCCTGCAGGTGGCAAGCCGCCACGGCGCAAGTAAGCGGCGTGCGCCCGCGCGGCTCGATAAGCGCCGGCGCGACCACGTAACATCGGCGGATCGTCGCTACGCGAAACCGCCGCATGTCCAGCCGCGCCACCGAAAACCGACCGCCCAGCGGATCCGAACCCCGCCTCGACGGCTTGTCGCCAGGCGCCGTGCAGCAGTTGCAGGCGGCGGCACACGCCATTCGCGATGGTGCCGAGGCGAAAGCGCGGCAGGCGCTGGATGCGGCGCTGGAACTCGCCCCGGGGCATCCCGAGGCCTGGCGCCTGTACGGCATCCTGCACACCCGCGCGCAACGCCACGACGAAGCGCAGGCCTGCCTGCAGCGGGCGCTGGCGCAATGGCCCGACTATGCGCTGGCCCATTCCGATCTGGCCAGCGTGCAGCAGGCACGCGGCGACATCGATGCCGCATTCGCCAGCTGGCGGCAGGCCTGCGCACTGACGCCGACCGCACCGATGCCGTGGTTCAACCTGGGTCGCAACCTGCAACTGCATGGCGACACGGAAGCGGCCATCGAGGCCTTGCAGCAAGCCCACGCGCTGGCTGCGGATTTTCTGCCCGCCCTGGTCCTGCTCGGCGACGCGCTGGTGCACGCCGGTCGTTTCGATGACGCCGACGCGCGCTACCGCGCCGCGCTCGCCCTGCACCCCGCTTGTGGCGACGCCTGGCGCGGCCTGGCCAACATGAAGACGCGGCCCTTGTCCGACGCCGACCGCGAGCAGTTGGCTGCCGCGCTGAAGCAGCCGGCGGGCACGCCTACCGACCGCATCGCGATGGGCTTTGCGCTGGGCAAGGTCTGCGAGGACCAGGGGCGCTATGACGAGGCCTTCGCCGCGCTGAACCGGGCCAACGCCGAGTTTCGCCAGCTCGGGCCATGGCAGGCAGCAGCTTTTCGCGCCCATGCCGAGGCGCTGCTCGCCGCCTCCGGCCGGTTGCCGCCAGCGGTCGATCCGGCCTTGGGACATGAGGTGATCTTCATCGTCGGACTGCCGCGTTCGGGCTCGACGCTGTTCGAACAGATTCTCGCCGCCCATCCCGAGGTGGAGGGTGCCAGCGAGCTGACCGAACTGGAGCAGGTGCTCGGCGAGGAATCCGCCCGGCGCCAGCAGCCGCTGCTGCAATGGATCGGCGCCGCCCATGCGGAGGACTGGCAGCGGCTCGGCCGGCGCTATCTGGAACTCACCGCACGCTGGCGTCGGCACAAACCGCGGCATACCGACAAGCTGCCATCGAACTGGCTGCTGGCCGGCGTGCTGGGCGCGATGCTGCCAGGCGCACGCATCATCGACGCCCGTCGCGATGCACTGGAGGCCGGCTGGTCCTGCTACAAGCAGCAGTTCTACCGGTTGCCGCACTTCGCCTGCACGCTGACCGACATCGCCGCCTACATCCGCGACTACGAGCGGGTGATGGACGCATCGCAGGCGGCGGCACCGCAGCGCATCCGGATCCAGCGCTACGAAGCGCTGCTGGCCGAACCCGAAGCGCAGATCCGCGCCCTGCTGGCGTTCTGCGGCTTGCCGTTCGCTCCGGCCTGCCTCGATTACCAGCATGCCAGGCGCAGCGTGCGCACCGCCAGCGCCGCCCAGGTGCGCCAGCCCCTGCGACGCGATACCGCCCGCGCCGACCACTACGGCGCCCTGCTCGACCCGTTGCGCTTCGGCCTCGGCCTGCCGAAATTCTCCACCTAGGCACGACGGCGTGCCCAGGCCAGCGTCCGCTGCGGTCAACGCTGCGTTCGCCATCAGGCCATCGGCAAACCGTCGCGGCGCCACCATGATGAAGGCATCGATCCCAGCCGAGCATGCCGCATGACCACCCTGCCCAGCCTGTACATCTCGCACGGTTCGCCGATGACTGCACTGCAGCCCGGCCTGACCGGCACGCGGCTGGCCGAACTGGCCGGCGCGCTGCCGAAACCCACGGCGATCGTGCTGGCCAGCGCGCACTGGCTGTCGCGCCGTCCGCATGTGGGCAGTGCGGCGTTGCCGGAAACCATCCATGATTTCGGCGGCTTCCCCGCCCCCTTGTACCAACTGCGCTACCCGGCACCCGGCGCGCCGGCGCTGGCCGGACAGGTCATGCAGTTGCTGGCGGAGCTGGCGCCCGTCGCCGACCCCAGGCGCGGGCTCGATCATGGCGCATGGGTGCCGCTGCGCCTGCTCTACCCGCAGGCGGACATTCCCGTCGTGCCGATCTCGATCCAGCCCGAACTGGGTCCTGCACATCACTACGCACTGGGCCAGGCGCTGGCGCCGCTGCGCGATGAAGGCGTGCTGCTGATCGGCTCCGGCAGCATCACCCACAACCTGCATGACCTCGGTGCCGGCTACAGCGATGAGCGGCAGGCACCGTATGTGAAACCGTTCATCGACTGGATCGAGCAGAAGCTCGCCGCCGGCGACATCGACGCACTGCTGGACTACCGCCGGCAGGCGCCGTTCGCCCAGCGTGCCCACCCCACCGACGAACACCTGTTGCCGCTGTTCGTGGCACTGGGTGCAGCTGGCACGAGCGCCCATGCACAACGCATCGACGCGGGTATCGACATGGGCCTGCTGGCAATGGACATCTACCGTTTCGACGGTCCGGGCGGCCCGGGCGCCCCGCTCACTGCACGATGATCGTGCCGACCATCATCGGATGGATCGAGCAGTAGTAGGCATAGGTGCCCGGCCTGGAAAACGTCACGGCGTAGGAGTCACTGGTATCCAGTCCCTTCGAGGACGCAAACAGCGAACCGGCACTGGTGATCACGTGAGGCTCCTCGTCCTGGTTGGTCCACACCACGCGGGTGCCCGCCGGCACTGTCAACGTCGCGGGCGCGAAGGCGAAGTTGCGTATCTCGATCTGCTGGGTGTGCAACTTCCTGGACGCAGACGCACTCGCTGCCACGGCGGCGTGCGATGCAGCGATGCCGCAGCCAAGCAGGGCCATCGCCAGCAGCGCGCCGGGACGCCAATGCCGTGCGCGCCGTTGCGCAGCTCCATGGGCCATCGTCGTCATGACAACACCTCCTCGGTCACGGCGAGTGCCTGCCTGCCCTGCACGTGGCGTACATTGCGGATGCCCAGATAGCGATGCAGCGCGCCAGGCGCGACCCCTTTCATGGGCCCGGGCCCTGGGCCTACACCAGGGGCCGGCTGCGGGTAGGCGGTCGAGCGCGCCGTGTAGAACGTGATGTTGCCCTCCACCTTCTGCTGGATCTGGTGGATATGGCCATTGAGCACGCTGACCGAACCGAAACGCCGCAGGTAGCTCATCGCCTCCGCGCTATCGTCCGTGCCCCAGCCCCACGGCGGGTACAACGGCCACAGCGGCATGTGGGCGAACACCACCAGCGGCGTTTCGGCCGACAGCCCCGCAAGGTCCTTCTTCAGCCAGGCCAGTTGTGCCGCACCCAGCGAGCCGAGCCCGCCCGCCTTGAGATTGAGCACGTTGATCAAACCGACGAAATGCACGCCGTGATGGTCGAAGCTGTACCAGCCACCGGCGTCCTGGCGTTCGCCGAAGCGGCGAAAGAATTCGGCACCGTTGTCGCCGATCACGTCGTGCTCGCCCGGCACGTAGAACACCTTGCGCGCGTGCGACTCCTGCATCACACCGGCCAGCGTGTCGAACTCCTCGGGCTTCGACAAATGCGTGAGGTCACCGGTATGCAGCAGGAAATCCGGACGCGCAGCCAGCGCATTGACCTGCGCCACCGAAGCGCGCAGGGTGCCCACCACGTCCATGTTCGGTTCCTTGTGGAAACCGATGTGGGAATCGCTGATCTGCGCAAAACTGAAGCTGGCGTCCGCCAGGGATGCCGTGGTCGCACCGTCGAACGGCTGGGCGCGCAGCACGCCGCCCTTCATCAGCCAGAGCGTGCCGGCCCCGGCCCAGGCCATGCACTTGAGGAACTGCCGTCGATTGCCGGTTTCGTTGTCGTGGTTGTCTTGCATGATGAAGCCTCCGCAGGGGCGAGCGGTCGTACGACCGCTCCGGAAATCGGAAGGCCGGTACGCCCGGCTCTCCCTGTCCCCATGCAATACCGAGCGCAGGGATCGCCTATTCCCGCTTTTTGGCGTCGGGAATAAAGTCGAGTCGGCCGAGGTATCTCCATTTATGCCCATCGATTTTCAGGTCGTCCCGCCACGCCAGGACAACGTCCGCAGCACACGCTTCGAGACGCTTGTGCTGCCGTGCCTCGACGCGGCCTACAACCTGGCGCACTGGCTGACGCGCAATGATGCGGACGCGCAGGATGTGGTACAGGAAGCGATGCTGCGGGCGCTGCGCTATTTCGACAGCTTCCACGGCAACGACGCGCGGGTCTGGCTGCTGGCCATTGTGCGCAATACCTATTACACGCTGCGCACGAAGTCGCCGCAGGGCAGCTTGCACGAGTCGCTGGATGAAGAAGCCCATCCGCTCGTCGACCAGAGTCCTTCCCCGGAAACCCTGACCTTGCTGGCGGTGGATATCGGCACGCTCCGGCTCGCCCTGGAGCGCCTGCCCTCTCCACTGCGCGAAGTGCTCGTGCTGCGCGAACTGGAGGAGTGTTCCTACAAGGAAATCGCCGTGATCACCGAACAGAAGATCGGCACGGTCATGTCCCGGCTCGCCCGTGCCCGCGAACGCCTGAAAGCAGAACTGATCCACCATTCCAGAGAGGTACGCCGCCATGACGTGTGACGACGCCCGGCTGCTGGTACACGCCTATCTCGACGACGAACTGGACGCCGCGCAAAGCGCGGACATGGCCAGGCACCTGCGGGATTGCGCCGCATGCGCGGCGAGCTATGAGGTCCATGACCGCCTGCGCAAGGCGCTGGCGCAAGCCGGGCTGTACCAACGGGCGCCGGACGCGCTGCGTGAGCGCTGGAGCCCTGCGCAGCCGAGGCCGGAACCCGCCTTGCCCGTATCCAGCCGGTCCCGGCGTGCGCCGCTCGCCTATGCGATGGCTGCCGGCTTTGCCGCGGCGTTGCTGCTCACCAGTCCGGCCTGGATCAGCGGCCTGTGGCAGCGCGGCGCGGACAGCAATCCAGTCGTGGCCGAGGCCATCTCCAGCCATATCCGCTCGCTGCAGGCACAGCACCTGATGGACGTGGTGTCGACCGACCAGCACACGGTAAAACCCTGGTTCGAGGGCAAGCTCGATTTCTCGCCGCGCGTGGAGGATCTGGCCGGTGAAGGGTTCCCGTTGATCGGCGGCCGTCTGGATGCGCTCGACGGACGCAGCGTCGCCGCCCTGATCTACAAGCGGCACCTGCATGTGATCAACCTCTACCAGTGGCCGGGGGATTCGGCCGCGACGGCGCAACCCGAAGTGCAGCGCCACGGTTACACCGTCATCCGCTGGACAGCCGAAGGCATGCGCTACATCGCCATTTCCGACGTCAGCGCCGGCGATCTGAAGCAGTTCGTGCTGGCCTTCCGGAACGATGCCGGCACACCGGCCGCGAATCCGCTGCGATAACGTTCAGGCGCTCTGCGGCAGCGGCGGTTCGCCGGCGTCGAACGGGTCGAGCCAGTCCTCCGGCGTCAGCACCGGCAGGCCATGGGCGAGGCGTGCCTTGTCGCACTGCGGGCTGATCGTGCCGAACTCCCACGACGGCTGCACCTCGCGGCACACCGACGGCCGCTGCGGGTAGATGCCGCAATGCGCCGCCTCGCCCACCGTGCCCTGCAAGGCCACGCAACGCGGCTGCGCGGCGTTGGTGCCGCGCATCGCCAGGCGGTGCGGGTCGAGCTTTTCGGTCAGCTCCGGCGGCACCGAACCACCCAGAAAGGCTTCCGCTTCGGACCAATGGAAAGCCACTCGAAAGAACGCGCAGCAGGCACCGCAACGCAGGCAGGGATGTTCCATCAACAAAGTGACCGGCGGCGCCCCGAGGCGCGCAGGGAACGGATTCTAGAGTGTGGGAGGCTCGCTGTGCAGTGGGCAGGAGAGCGACCCCTCCCTAACCCTCCCCTGCGGTGCAGGGGAGGAGGCTTTGAAAGCGCTCAACCTCTGGTTGAGCGCTTGCGGTCTCATGGCTCGCCGGCGAAGGTGTCGCACTGGGCCATCTCGCCGCTGGCGAAACCGGTCTTGAACCACTTCACGCGCTGCGCCGAGGTACCGTGCGTGAACGTATCGGGGCGCACCCGACCTTGCGCCTGTTGCTGCAAGGTGTCGTCGCCGATGTGGCTGGCGGCGTTGAGCGCCGACTCGATGTCGCCCGGCTGCAGCCAGTTCAGCTCCTTCTGGCTGTGGTTGGCCCACACGCCAGCGTAGCAATCCGCTTGCAGTTCCTGCCGCACCGACAGGCCGTCGGCACCGTCCATCGACGCACCGCGACGGCGTGCCTGGTCGACCTTGTCGAACACGCCAGTCAGCTTCTGCACGTGATGACCTACTTCGTGGGCGATCACGTAGGCGCGGGCGAAGTCGCCGGAGGAATGCAGTTCGTCCTGCAGTTGCTGGAAGAAAGCCACGTCCAGATAGACCTTCTGGTCACCGGGGCAGTAGAACGGTCCCACCGCCGTGCTGGCGCTGCCGCAGGCGGTGTTCACGCCACCGCTGAACAGGTGCAGCTTGGGCTCGACGTAGGTGGCGCCATGTTGCTGGAAGATTTCGCCCCAGGTCTGCTCGGTCGAATGCAGCACCGCGCTGACGAAGTCCTTCTGCTCGGGGTCGACCTGGGCTGGCACGCTGGCCTGGCTGGATGCGCCGGACTGGGCACCGCCCTGGTCCAGCAGAGCCAGCGGATTCTTGAAGAAAATCCAGCCAATCAGGGCAAGTACCACGATGGTGCCCAGACCCATGCCGCGACCGCCGCCGAAACGCCGGCCACCGCCACCGCCGCCGCTGTCGATTTCGACATTGCTGCTGCTGCCGCCTTTTCGCCAATCCATAAGTCCCTCGCTGTGCGGGTGTCTGCGCCTGGACGCCGTCGGGCGACGATAGCGCGCTGTCGTGCATCGCGCCACGCCATGCAACGCGGCTAAAGTAGGTCACCCTTCGTGAGGATTTCAGCATGACCCATCTGCCGGCTCTGGTTACCCTGCTCACCGTGCTGCTGCTGTTCGCGACCATGTGGGCGGTCGGCCACGCTCGCGGCAAGTACGCGGTCAAGGCGCCAGCCACCACCGGCGACCCCGCCTTCGAGCGGGCCTACCGGGTGCAGATGAACACGCTGGAAGCCACCGTGATGTTCCTGCCCACGCTGTGGCTGGCCGCAACCTACGGTTTCACCGGCTGGGCTGGCGTGGCGGGTCTGGTGTGGCTGGTTGGCCGCGTATGGTACGCCCTGGCCTACCTTCAGGACGCGTCCAGACGCGGCCCCGGCTATCTGGTGAGCATGCTCGGCTGGGCCGCCACCCTGGTCATGGCCTGCATCGGCGTTGCCCGCGCCATGATGGTCGGCTGAACTCAGCCCAGCAGACCGGGGGCGGTTGCGCTCAATACCCAGAGACGGTGCGGTACGGCCATCGGTTCGCCGACATGGCGCGTGGCCAGCATGGCCGCCAGTTCCGCATCGAAGCGCTGCACCCTGGCCTCGTCCAGA
The DNA here is from genome assembly GCF_050026815.1 of Rhodanobacter ginsengiterrae. Taxonomy (NCBI): domain Bacteria; kingdom Pseudomonadati; phylum Pseudomonadota; class Gammaproteobacteria; order Lysobacterales; family Rhodanobacteraceae; genus Rhodanobacter; species Rhodanobacter ginsengiterrae. The sequence continues at coordinate 142,485 of NZ_JALBWO010000055.1, forward strand.
GTGGCGCCGACCCCGGCGCTGGCGCGGATGCGTCCGCGCCAGTCCACATGGCTGTAGAGAACATCCACGTCCAGCGACCAGGTGCGCAGATCACTGAAGCCGGCCTCGGCCACCTCCTTGAGCCAGGCGGGATACAAACCGCTGCCGCTGTGCATGGTCCAGCCCGCGTTGTAAGCGAGGATCAGACGCTCGGTGTCCTGCACCACGTTGCCGTTCAAGGGCACCCAGTCGAAATGCGCGATGATGAATCGACCACCCGGACGCAGCCATTGGCGAACGAGGGCTGCGCTGCGCGTCCGCTCAAACCAGTGCCAGCATTGCCCGGCCGTGATCACATCGAACGACGCCGGCGCGAAGTCGGCGTTCTCGACCCGAGCCCGCACTTGCGTCACCTGTACGCCAGCCGCGCGGTCCATCTCCGCCGCCTGCGCCAGCAGCGGCGCCGAATGATCCAGCCCGGTGACCTCGCAGCCACGCAGGGCCAGGCCACGGGCCACCGTGCCCGTACCGGTGCCCAGGTCAAGCACGGTGTCGCCCCGATGGACGTTGCCATCCGCCAGCAGGCGCTCGAAAAAGATCTCGGGGAAACCCGCGCGATGACGCGCGTAGTCGCCGGCTGTCCTGCCGAAGTCGATAGCCATCACGCCCCCCTGTGGCTGTCCGCCGTGCGGACCTTTGCGCATTCATAGTAGCGGCACGACCTCTGGTCGCAAGCGGTTGAGCCGCGCGCGCCACCGGCTGGATTGCACATTCCGGGGCTGAGGCACTAGCGTGACGGCAGTTCGCCCGCCATCCCATTCGCATTCATCAGGCTTGTTTACCGCATGGAAGTCAGCATTACCGGGCTACCCCCGTTACCGGCACCGCTCTTGCGCCGCAAATCGCCGCCGGGCCTCGGCAGTGCGGCAGGCCTCATCGCCGGCTACTTCGCGCTGCAGATCCTGGTTGGACTCATGTTCGTGCTGGCCGTCACCGTTGCCACCCTCGTCATCCACCCCGGACAAAGTCCGCAGGCCGCCATCGGCAACGCGCTGGCTCGACCAGCGATGCAGGCATGGCTGGCGATCGCCTCGCTCGGCCTGGCGGCGCCATTGACACTGTGGCTGGCCCATCGCCAGTGGCGACCATGGTGGTCGCTGGATCGGCCGCCCGGCCTCGGCTTCCACGCACCACACCGCGCGCACTTCTGGATTCTGGCTGTCTCCATCGGACTGCTGGCGCCATGGCTCGGCGCACTGCTTACCCAATGGCTGGCGCAGGGCCATGCCGTCACCCAGGACATCCAGCAGATCGGCAGCCGTACCCCGATGGCACCGCGCATGCTGCTGATCATGGTGGTGGTGTGCCTGGGGCCAATGGTCGAGGAGCTGCTGTTTCGCGGCGTGCTGCTGTCGGCCCTGCTCACGCGCTGGAACGCCAGCGTGGCGGTGACCGGCAGCTCGCTGCTATTCGCGCTGATCCACCTGCCCGGGCTGGACTACCAGTGGTACGCGCTGCCGAACCTGTTGCTGCTGGCCTTGCTGTTGACGGCCCTGCGCCTGCGTTCGGGATCGATCTGGCCTGGCGTGCTGGCACACGGCATCAACAACCTGCTGGCGGTGATCGGCTGGTTCGCGGTGTTCAAGCCGACCGGATGACTCCGCCGCGACGCAGCAGCCGCGCCGTCTCGAACAGCGGCAGTCCCATCACGCCGGAGTAGCTGCCCGCAAGATGCTCGATCATGGCCGCCGCGCGCCCCTGGATCGCATAGGCGCCCGCCTTGCCGAACGGCTCGCCGGTGGCCACGTAGGCAGCGATGGCGGCCTCGTCCAGCCTGGCAAAGCGCACCTGCGACAGGCATGCCTCGCTTTGCTCGACCGCGCCGCCGACCAGCCACAGCGTGGAGATCACCGTATGCGTGCGACCGGCCAGCCGACGCAGCATCGCCGTGGCCGCTGCAGCATCGGCGGGCTTGCCGAAGACTTCGTCGTCCAGCACCACTTCGGTGTCCGCACCCAGCACCCATGCACCCCGTGCATCGGACAGCGCCGCCAGGCCCGCCCGCGCCTTGTCGCGCGCGACGCGGCTCACATAGTCCTCAGGCGACTCGTCCGCCCCGCGCTGCTCGGGCACCTCGACGTCGATCACGGCAAACGCCACGCCCAGTTGCTCAAGCAACTGGCGGCGACGCGGCGACTGCGAGGCGAGATACAACATGCGACTTCCCGGTGAGGATGAACCCAGGCTTCAGAGCGTCAATGCGTATTCGCAGAACTGCGAGTCGCGTCGCCAACCCAGCGATTCGTACAGCGCCTGTGCCGGTTGATTGTCCAGCGCCGTGGACAGGGACAGGCTGGCCGCGCCCAGCGCCCGCGCCTGTTCCGCCGCGGCCAGCAGCAGCGCAGCTGCCACGCCCTGACGACGTGCGGGCGCGTTCACGAACAGATCATTGAGCAACCAGGTGCGCACCATGCGCACCGAGGAAAACAGCGGATACAACTGGGTGAAGCCGAGTCCGGCACCGTGCTCGTCGCACGCCAGCAGGATCAACGACTCCTGCCGCGCGAGCCGGTCGGCCAGGAAATCGCGGGCGCGCGCCGGGTCCGACGGCTGCGCGTAGAACTGCCGATAGCCATCGAACAGCGGCACCAGCAGATCGAGATCGGGAATGTCGGCTTGCCGGATCCGGAAGGACATGGCGTTGACCTGCGGGGCGGGGAACGGGGAACGGGGAACGGGGAACGGAAGCATCGCACAACATCGGCCGTGGCCACGTCACACCTCAGCCTCGATGGTAGGGATGGCCGGCCATGATGGTGGTGGCGCGATACAGCTGCTCGGCCAGCACCAGCCGCACCAGCATGTGCGGCAAGGTGAGCGGTCCCAGCGACCAGCGCTGGTCGGCGCGCTGCAGCACCTCCGGTGCGTGGCCGTCGGGGCCGCCGATGAGGAAGGCCAGGTCGCGACCACCCATGCGCCAGGTCGCCAATTGACCGGCCAGCTCCTCGCTGGACCAGGTCTTGCCGCGGCCATCCAGTGCAATCACATGGATGTCCTGGGGCAAGGCGGCGAGGATGGCGGCACCTTCGTCCTGGATCGCCCGTGCATCGTCGCGACCCTTGCCGCGGGTGCCGGGTTTCAGTTCGATCAGTTCCAGCGGCAGCTCATGCGACAGGCGCTTGCGGTATTCGGCAAAGCCCTCGGCCACCCATGCCGGCATGCGTTCACCGACAGCGATCAGGCGTGCGCGCATGGCAGGCTTCCATCAGCCGACGACCGAAGGGGGTTCTCTCGCGGATGGGAGAGGATGGCGGTGGGCGACGCGCCCGCAAAAAACTCAGCCAGCTTGAACAACGTCGCCTTCGTGGCCGTGGTCGCCCACCGTCCACAGCCGTTCCAGACCGTAGAACTCGCGGATGCGCGGCAGCATCACGTGGACGATCACGTCGCCCAGATCCACCAGCACCCACTCGCCCTCGGTCTCGCCTTCCACGCCCAGCGGCATCACGCCGGCCTTTTTGGCAAACTTGGTGACTTCGTCGGCAATCGACTTGACGTGACGGGCGGAGGTGCCCGAAGCAATCACCAGCAGGTCGGCGATGGAGGTCTTGCCGCGGACGTCGATCTCGCGCACGTCCTTGGCTTTCAATTCTTCCAGCGCGTCGATGACCGACTTGCGCAGAGTGGCCGTGGTGACGGACTTGTTGGTACGGGCAGTGCTCAAGAGGATGGGCCTCGGTGCGAAGTCGCAGCGCAATATGGCGCGGGCGCAGTATAACCGGCCCGCCGCCAGGGCAGGTCAAGGGCAGCGGAGCGCGTGAGACCGCTCAATGCGCCAGCGAACGGCGGGCCAGCCGGTACTCGTGCATCAGCCGCGCGACCAGCTCGGCGGCAGGTTGCGGGCGAACCATGGCGGCAGCCTGGCCGCACCATTCGGACAACAGGTCGCCGCGACCCGCAGCGGCCGCGGCGCGGCGCAACGGTGCGGTGAGCGCATTCAGGATGGGGTATGGCAGGCCCTGCGTCGCCTGTGGCATCGCCTCGACGAAGCGGTTGCGCCGACCGCGAGCGGCGCGGCCGGAGAACCCCAGGATGGTGGTGACCTGGTGGGCCTCGACCTGCGACAGATCCTGCTTCCAGGCGTCGGCCGCGGAGCATTCGGGACAGGTGAGGAAGGCGGTGCCGAGCTGGCTCGCTGCCGCGCCGAGCACTTCGGCCGCCAGCATGCCGCGACCATCCATGATGCCGCCGGCGGCAATCACCGGGACATCCCGGTCAAGTGTCGCCAGCGCACGCACGGTCAGTGGCAACAGCGCGAACAACCCGATCATCGCGTCCTCCGCCTCGTGCAGGAAGTTGCCGCGATGGCCGCCGGCCTCGGCGCCCTGCATGGAAACCGCGTCGGCACCGGCATCGGCCCAGGCGCGCGCTTCAGCCACCGTGGTGGCGGTGCCGATCACATAGATGTCGCGCTGGCGCAGTTCGCGCAGCTGCGCCGGGCTGATCACGCCGAACGCGAAACTCGCCACTGCCGGACGCGCCTCGCACAGCGCGGCGAACTGGTCGGAGAAGCGAGGCGCCCAATGCGTGGGCATGCTGGTGCGCACATCGAGGCCTTCGTGCGCCATCAGCGCATCGAGTTGTTCGCGCGCCTTCGTCACCGCCATCATGTCGGCGGTGAATTCGTCCGGCAACACGAACAGGCCCATCGCATAAGGTCGATCGCACTGCGCGCGGATCGCGGCGGCCTGGTCGAGGATCGCCTGCGGCTCCAGATAGCCGGCGCCGAGCGATCCCAGCGCACCCGCGTTCGACACCGCGGCCACCAGCGCCGCCGGCGCGGAACCGGCCATCGGCGCCTGGATCAATGGATGTTCGATACCCAGCCGGCTCGCGAATGACGCACTCATGCTCGATGGCCTGCCCGGAAGATGAGGCAAGTATCCAACGACTCACTGGTCAAATGAAGCCGGCAACTCGCAATCCGGGCGGCACGGGCTGTCGGCCTCCGGCATGGCCCCAGTCCGGGTGCCCGGCCGGATCGGATCAGCCGCCCTGCCCGGCCACGATGTTCACCGTGATCGCGATGATGAACACGTTGAAGAAGAACGCGATCACACTGTGCAGCAGCGCGACACGACGCAGATAGTTGCTGGTGATCTGCACGTCGGAGACCTGGAAGGTCATCCCGATCACGATGGAGAAATAGGCGAAATCCCAATAATCCGGCTCGGGCGTATCCGGGAATTCGAGACCGGCGTGCTGCTTGCCCAGATCACCGTAATAGCCGTGGGCGTAATGGACCGCAAACATCACGTTGAGAAACAGCCAGCTCAGCACCACGCTGAGCACACTCACCAGCAGGTCCAGCAAGCCTCCACCCTTGGCCGCGTGCAGTTCCAGCGCCAGCGCGCCCAGCACCACCGCAGACAACAGCACGCCACCCAGCAGCACGCCCCAGCGTCCGGTATCGATCGCCCTGGCCTGTTGCCGCATCATGGCGGGCACCGCCTGGTTGAAAAGGTGCGCGAGCAGGCCGAGGAAAATCGCCGCGGCGAGGTCGAAGCCGAGCAGCAGCGCCTTCGGCAGCGCGAATCCGCAGCCCAGCAGACCGGTGACCGCCAGCAGGAAAATCACCAGTGAAGCCACCGTCCACGGCCGCCCTTTGGCGAATCCCCATGGGCGCCAGCCGGACGCCTTCGGCGTGTCGCGCTCGTCCTGCGTCGAACGCTGGCTCATGGATCACTCCGCGGGTAAGGGTTCACGCCAGCAGGTCGGCGTCGGCCGGGTGCCGTTGCATCCAGCTGGCAGCATAGGAGCAGGCAGGGATGATTTTCCAGCCTTCGCCGCGCGCGGCATCGATCGCTGCCTGCATCAGCGCCGCAGCAATGCCGCGGCCGCCCACTGCCGTCGGCACGCCGGTGTGGGTGATCGTCATCACGTCCGCGGCCAGGGTGTAATCGAGCACGCAGGACGAACCTTCCACCTCGACATGGAAACGATGGGCGGCGCGATCATGCTGGGCGACGAATGACATGGCGAGTCTCACAGAGGAAGGGCAAACGGCGATGGTACGGCGCGCAGGGCAATCGGGCGTGAAGCCCGCGCACCGATTCGTTCGCGCCAGCTGCATGGATCATCGGGCATGGTGCGCGTTCATCCCCGTCATTTCGCGCAGGAGGTTTGCATGAAGAAGTCCGCATCCGCCCACTGGTCCGGTGGCATCAAGGACGGCCAGGGCAACATTTCAACCGAGACCCCCGCGTTGCGCGAGGCGCCGTATGGCTTCAAGTCGCGCTTCGAGGACGGCCCCGGCACCAATCCCGAGGAGCTGATCGCCGCGGCCCATGCCGCCTGCTTTTCGATGGCGCTGTCGCTGGGTCTGGGCAATGCGGGGCTGACGGCCGACAGCATCGACACCACGGCTGCGGTAACCCTCGACAAGGACGGCGACGGCTTCTCGATCACCGCCGTCCATCTTTCCTGCGAGGCCAGCGTGCCGGGAGCCGACGACGCCACGTTCGACCGCATCGCGCAGGCGACCAAACAGGGCTGTCCGGTCTCCAAGGTGCTCAAGGCCACGATCACGCTGGACGCACGACTGAAGAACTGAGCCAGCCGACGTCTCAGGCCGCCGCCTCGGTCGCCAGGGTCGCCGCTTCCAGCTGGCGACGCTGGCGCACCGACTGCGCCAGCCGCTGCAGCACGCGCACTGAACTCTCCCAGTCGAGGCAGCCATCGGTGATGCTCTGGCCGTAGCGCAAGGGCTGGCCCGGCTGCAGTTCCTGCCGCCCGCCGAGCAGATGGCTTTCGACCATCACGCCGAGAATCCGCCGCTCGCCGGCAGCGATGCGCGTGGCGATATCCTCGATCACCCGGGGCTGGTTTTCGGGATGCTTGCCGCTGTTGGCGTGGCTGACGTCGATCATCACGCGCCCGGCCAGACCGGCCTTGTCGATCGCGGCACAGGCGGCATCGACGCTGGCCGCATCGTAGTTCGGCAACTTGCCGCCACGCAGGATCACGTGGCAGTCGCCGTTGCCGCTGGTGGTCGCCACCGCCGCCTGGCCGTCCTTGGTCACCGCCATGAAGTGATGCTCCTGCCCGGCGGCCTGCACCGCATCCACCGCGATCTTCACGTTGCCGTCGGTGCCGTTCTTGAAACCGACCGGACAGGACAGCCCGGAGGCCAGCTCGCGGTGCACCTGGCTCTCGGTGGTCCGCGCGCCGATCGCGCCCCATGCCACCAGGTCGGCGATGTATTGCGGCGTGATCATGTCGAGGAATTCGCAGCCGGCCGGCACGCCCAGCGCATTGATGTCGCGCAACAGGCCGCGCGCCAGGCGCAGGCCCTTGTCGATCTGGAAACTGCCGTCGAGCTCGGGATCGTTGATCAGCCCCTTCCAGCCGACCGTGGTGCGCGGCTTCTCGAAGTACACGCGCATCACGATCTCCAGCGCGTCGCCGAATTCGCGGCGCAACGCCACCAGCCGGCCGGCGTATTCCAGCGCCGCGTCGGTGTCGTGGATCGAGCATGGCCCGATCACCACCGCCAGGCGATCGTCGTCGCCGACGAGGATGCCATGCAGTGCCTGCCGCGAGGCATCCACGGTGGCGATCGCCGCCTCGCTGGCGGCGCAATCGCGCATGACCTCGGCCGGTGTGCTGAGGCGGGTTATCGCGCGGATGCGCAGGTCGTCGGTGGTATGCATGGCAGCTTTCCTGGAGGGTTTCAGGTGGCGGCCATAAAAAAACCGCCGTGGAATGGCGGTTCGGTGTGGTTGTGTCGATCAGTTCAGCATGATCGCGCCCGCGCCGCCGCCGTTGGCTTCGGATAGCCGTAAAACCAGAAATACAGGCGGGCGGTGGCGGAATGCATGGCGCCATACATAACACAATGGCCGTCCAAATCAAACTTTTCGCCGTCTTGCCGATAGACTGCACGGATGCCCTCGCCCCTCCATGTGCTTCGCCAACCGATCCGCCACTGGGTGCTGCGCGCCTTCCCGCGCGCCGACACCGGCAGCCTCGACTACGACCATCCGCACGGCGACCCCGGCCTGTTCGGCCCGCACAGCGCCACCTGGCGCGTGCACTCGGACTTCCCCGGCATGCTGGCCGGCGGCCTCGCCGCGCTGACCCTGCAGACCCTGCATCCGCTGGCGCTGGCCGGAGTGTGGGACCACTCCAACTTCCGCGGCGACCTGATCGGCCGGCTGCGCCGCACCACCGCCTTCGTCGGCGGCACCACCTACGCGCCGCGCGCGCAGGCCGAGGCGCTGATTGCGCATGTGCGGCAGATCCACGACCACATCACCGGCCACGCGGAAGATGGACGTCCATACAGTGCCAATGACCCCGACCTGCTGACCTGGGTGCACGTCAGCGAGGCGTACTGCTTCCTGCAGGGCTATCGTCGCTACAGCCATATCGCGATGCCGGCCGGCGCGGCGGATCGCTATTACGACGAGGTACGCCGTATCGCCGAGGCGCTGGGCGCGCGCGAGGTCCCGGCCAGCGAACACGAGGTCACCGAGTATTTCAGGCGCATCCAGCCGGAACTGGCCTATACGGAGCGCTCGCGCGTGGTGCTCGGCCTGCTCGGCGAAGTGCGCCTGCCGGTGCCGGCGGCCGGCTTGTCGCGTGACCTGTTCCTGCTTGCCGGCAGCGCCCTGCTGCCGGACTGGGCGATCACGAAGCTGGGGCGCTCGTTGGGTCAGCAGCGCCACGCCCGTCTGGCGGCAGGCGCCTTGTGGTCCGTGGCGCCCGTGTTCCGTGCCGCACTGCGTGACGGCATCGCCAGTCGCGCCTGTCGACGCGTGGATGTCGCCGCGGAGTTGTTGCAGCACTGGCCCTAGCCGGCGCCCTGCTGAGCCCGCTCGTTCTGCCGGGACAATGTCCGCTCGTGCTGGATCAACTCGCGCAACAGCGGATTGGGGTAACGCCGGTCCATGGTCACCGCATAGAAGGTTTCCGTGATGCCCTTGAGCGGATCGCCCTCCACCAGCGTGCCGGCGCCGATTTCGTCTTTCACCACGATCGCTGGCAATACGGCAAGACCGATGTCCTCGCGCGCCAGCAAGCGCATCATCGCCATGTCGTCCACCTCGGCAACGATGTGTGGCCGCACGCCGAGGCGATCCACCAGCGCATCGAAGCCGGTTCGTATGCTGGTGTCGCGAGTCGGCAGAATCACCGGGTGCTTCTGCAGGCGCTCGGCCAGACTGCATGGCTTGCGGAAACGCCTGGGCGTGCCGATCAGGCTGACCGCCCGTTCGGCCAGCCGATGGGAGACAAACGGCGTGAGCGCATCGCGCGCCGGCGGCTGGTTGATCAGCACGATGTCCAGGCTCAACGACTGCAACGAGGCGAGCAGTTCGGCCGGCTGCCCCGAACGCACGATCAGCTCGATGTCCGGCCGCCCCAGCACGGGCTGCAGGAATTCCATCTGGAAGTTGCGCGACAACGTGGCCTGGGCACCCACACGCAGCGCGCGCCGACTGGCACCGGCGTCGCGCAAGGTGCCCAGCAGTTCCTCGCCGGTGGCGAAGATGGCATCGGCGTGATCCAGCGTGATGCGGCCCACTTCAGTGAGATGCAGTTGCCGACCCCGCCGCTCGAACAGCGCATGTCCCAGCCGCTCTTCCAGCTTGCGGATCTGCACGGACAGCACCGACTGCGTCACGTTCAGACGCGCCGCCGTACGGGTCAGGTTGCCATCGTGGGCAACCGCCCAGAAGTAACGCAGATGGTTGTAGTTCAGTGCACTCATGACGTTCGATTTTAACGAACAAAATCAAGCAGACAATGAATTTCTTTCAGAGTCTGGAAATGGCTAAGCTGTTGTCAGCAACGCTGCATCCCGGAGAACTGCCTTGCCACCGAGCCTCTCGCCCACCCGCTCCTCATCCGCCGTCATGGGGAAGAGCGCATCTCCAGCCGCTCGATCGACCAGCCACCTGCCGGTGGCGCGTTCTTGAACAGACTCGATGCCCGACTGACCGGCGACGTCGAACGCGCGGCCAGCGTTCTGCGTGCGGGCGGCCTGATCGGCCTGCCCACCGAAACCGTCTACGGCCTGGGCGCCGATGCACGCAATGCCGATGCGCTGGCGCGAATCTTTTCGGCCAAGCGCCGCCCCGTCGATCATCCGCTGATCGTGCATATCCATCACCGCGATCAGATTGAGCAATGGTCGCGCGAGGTGCCGCCAGCTGCATGGCGCCTCGCCGAAGCGTTCTGGCCCGGACCACTGACCCTGGTGCTGCCACGTCTGCCCGGCGTGCCTGACCAGGTCACCGGTGGACTGGATACGGTGGCGCTGCGCGTTCCGGCCCACCCACTGGCACTCGCCGTCCTCGAAAAGTTCGGCGACGGTGTCGCCGCACCTTCGGCCAATCGTCACGGGCGAGTCAGCCCCACCACGGCGCAGCACGTCCTGACGGAACTGGGCGACGCGGTCGATGTGGTGCTCGACGGCGGTCCTTGCCAGGTTGGCATCGAGTCGACCATCGTGGACTTCCCGGAGGCAGGCCTGCGCATCCTGCGGCCCGGTCGGATTACCGCAGATGATTTGCAGCGGGCTACCGGCCTGGCGCCCGTAGCCCGGCTTGCGCCCGAGGTCCGACGTCCCGGCGCGATGACCTCGCACTACGCACCCCGCGCCAAAGTGGTGCTGGCCACGCCGACGGAGCTCGCCGGGATAGTGGAAGCATGGCGCCAGCGCGGCGCCCGCGCAGGCGTGCTTTCGGCACAACCGCCAACCAGCCTGCCTGCCGACGTCTCCTGGTTGCCGCTGGGGTCGGCAAGTGAGGAGCAGGCCCGGCGACTGTATGCACGGCTGCGCGAAGCCGATGTCCTGGCGCTGGACGTGCTGGTGGTCGTGATGCCACCGGACGAAGGGCTCGGCGTTGCGCTACGCGATCGTCTGCTGCGCGCTGCAGGTCTCGGCGACGGCCGCGTATTCGAGGGTGGCACGGACTAGCGCTGGCGTCCTGACGTTCGTCTTTCCGGATGGCACTGAACAACCCGGGCCGCATCGGCTTGCGTCGACGCTTCACCATCGTTCGTTTATATCGAATCAAATCCGTCAAACAATGAATTTTTATCCTTGCGATCCGGCCATTACCGTGTCGCCAGCGAAACCCTGCCCGGAGATCTGCCTTGTCGCTCTATCTGCTCCCGCTGGCCGCACCGCTGCCCTTGTTGCTTGCCGCCGTTTTCTCCGCCGTGCGACCAGGACGACGTCCGCATCCCGTACCGCAAGTCGCCGAGCTTTGCGCCCTGCTGGCGCTGCTGATCGCACTGGCCTCACTGGTGCTGCTGGTCATGAAAGGGTCGGGCGACAGCATGCTCCTCGGCAGCCACGGCATCGGCTTGTCGGCACGCCTCGACGCAGTGAGCGCCAGCATGCTCCTGCTGGTCAGCTTCGTCGGCTGGATCGTGGTGCGCTACACCCGCAACTACCTCGATGGCGAAGCGCGCCAGGGTGCCTTCACCGGCTGGCTATGCGCGGCGTTGGCGGCCGTCCTGCTGCTGGTCGGCGCCGGCAACGTGATCCAGCTGGTGCTCGCCTGGATCGCCGTCAGTGTCGCGCTGCGCCAACTGCTGCTGTTCTACGCCGAGCGTGATGCCGCACAGCGCGCCGCGCGAAAGAAGCTGCTGTTCTCCAGCATCGGCGCCGGGGCGCTGGTGCTCGCCGCCGCCCTGCTTGCCGATGGCTATGGCAGCACCGACATCGCCGCCATCAACGCCGCGGCCCGCACCGGCGAAATGCCCGCGATCGTGACACTGGCCGCGGCGGCGCTGGCCGTGGCCGCCCTGCTCAAATCGGCACAATTTCCCACCCATGGATGGCTGACCGAGGTGATGGAGGCGCCCACGCCGGTCTCCGCTCTGCTGCACGCGGGCGTGATCAATGCAGGCGGCTTTCTGCTGATCCGTTTCGCCGACGTGATGTTGCTGGTTCCGGGCGTGCTGGCCGTGCTGGCCATGGTCGGCGGCTTCACCGCGATCTTCGGCGCGCTGGTGATGCTGACCCAGCCGGCGGTGAAGACTTCGCTGGCCTGGTCGACGGTGGCGCAAATGGGCTTCATGACGCTGCAATGCGGGCTGGCGTTGTTCCCGCTGGCCTTGCTGCACATCGTGGCGCATTCGCTGTACAAGGCACACTCGTTCCTCGCCTCCGGCGGTGCCGTCGAGCAGGTCGTCGCCACCCGCCGACCCGGGCCGGTTGCGGTACCTGATGGTGCCGCCGTGGGCCGCGCCTTCCTGCTGGCCATCACCATCTACGCAGTGATCGGCACGGTGTTTGGACGGCTGTTCGGCATGCAGCACGAGTCGCCGCAGGCGCTGGCACTGGGCGCAATCCTGATCTTCGGGGTGGCCTACCTGCTGGCCCAGGGCCTGGCCGACGCCGCGCCTCGCGCGCTCACCCGCAAGACCGTGCTCTATTCCACGGCCGCCGCCATCGGCTACTTCAGTCTGCAAGTCACGGCCGGCTGGCTTACCGCCGGCACCCTGCCCGCCACGCCCGCGCCCGATCGGCTCGCCTGGACCCTGATGATGCTGGCGATCCTCAGTTTCGGCGCAGTCGCGGTGGCACAGGCCCTGCTGCCGCTGTGGGCCGGGCATCCGGCGGCCCGCGGCTTGCGCGTGCACCTGTCGAACGGCCTCTACGTCAACGCAGCCTTCGAGCGGCTGCTTGGCGGCTGGTCCACCCGCAAAGCCTCGTGAATCCCTGCGCCAGGAACTCCGCCATGCTGATGTCCGTCTGCCCCGATCAGCCGACCACCGCCGCATCCATTCACGACGCGGCACAACGTGCGGCCCGATTGATTCCGCCGCTATGGCCACTGGCCACCAGCGTCGCGGTGAACCCGTATCTGGGTCATGTCGATGAAACACTGGCGATGACCTCCGCGCGCCTCGGCCGCGCGGCCGGCGTGCGCAGCACCATGCCGCGTCGCTGGTATGCCGACCGCATGCGCGCCGGCGAGATCAGCGATGCCGACCTTGCCGCCGCATGGAAAGCGGCTCCGTCAATTCCCGCCATCGAAACCCTGGCGCAACTGAAAGCGAGCGCATCGATGGACTCGCGGATCCTCGGCGCGCGTCCCACGGTCGCAGCCCTGGCCAGCGCTGCCAGCGGCAGCGACTGGTCCGGAATCGTCGCCGCACGCCTCAGCCATTGGGCAGCCGGCTATTTCGACCAGGGCCAGGCCTTGTGGTCAGCACCCCAGGCACGCAACGCCTATGACGCCTGGCGTGCCTTCGCCAGCCTGGACCTGACACCCGAGATCGCCGGACTGAAAGGTTTCGCCAGTCAGGTTTCGCTGCTTCCGGAGACCGCCGAAAAGGCCATCGCCGCGGGCGTCGCTGATCTGGGCCTCAGCGACGCCGCGCTGGAGAGCTATTTCCACCGCTTGCTGGTCAGCCTTGGCGGCTGGTCGCAGATGGCGCGCTACCGACAATGGCAGACCGAACTGGCCGGCGGCACCGACAGCACGGTGACCGACCTGCTGGCGATCCGGCTGGCATGGGAGGTGGCGTTGTGGCGACAACATGCCGCCGCCATCGAGCCGGACTGGCACGCCGCGATCTCGGCGTACGCCGAACCACTCGCCCCGACGCGCGACGACCTGATCGACGCCGTCCTGCAGGAAGCCTTCGAGCGCGCTGGACAACGCCAGTTGGCCGTCGTGCTGTCACGCGACGTCGCCGCGTCCTCGCCAGGCCGCGCACCGCTGCAGATGGCGTTTTGCATCGACGTGCGTTCCGAGGTATTCCGGCGTGCGCTGGAACGCGTCGATCCGCGGATCCAGACACTGGGAATGGCAGGCTTCTTCGGCATCGGCCTGGCCCATCGTCGGTTTGCTTCCGACGTGGCGGAAGCGCGCCTGCCGGTGTTGCTGCACCCTCAATTGAAAAGCTGCGCGGGCGCCGCGGACGACAACACCGCGCAGCGTGATCAGGATCGACGCATCGATCATCGAGCCACCCGCGCCTGGGGACGTTTCAAGCTGGCGGCGATCTCGTCGTTTGCCTTCGTCGAAGCCACCGGCCCGCTCTACATCGGCAAGCTGCTGCGCGACGGGCTCGGCTTCGGGCATGCAGCAAAACCTGTCGAACCGAGGCCACGGATCGATTCCGCGCTCGACCTCGAAGCACGCGTTGCCACAGCGGCCGGAGCGCTGCGCGCGATGTCGCTGACCCGAAACTTTGCGCGGCTGGTCGTGCTCGCCGGGCATGGCGCCACGGTGGTCAACAATCCACATGGCAGCGGGCTCGACTGTGGCGCCTGCGGAGGCCATGCCGGCGACGTCAACGCGCGCTTGATGGCCGGCCTGCTCAACGATCCGGACGTCCGTGCGGGGCTGGCCTCACGCGGCATCGTGATTCCGGCGGATACGCTGTTCGTGGGCGCGTTGCACGTCAGCACCACGGACACCGTGGTCCTGTACGACACGGATCATCCATCCAGTGCGCATGCCGCCGATCTCGCCCAGGCGAACTGCTGGATGGCAGCCGCAGGCCAGCTCGCGCGCAGCGAGCGCATGCTGCGCCTGCCCGGTGCCGCCAAGGGCGAGGATGTCTTGCGCCGCGCGAGCGACTGGTCCCAAGTTCGCCCCGAGTGGGCGCTGGCTGGATGCCAGGCCTTCATCGTCGCGCCGCGCCGGCGCACAGCCACGCGTGACCTTGGCGGGCGCGCGTTCCTGCATGACTACGAGTGGCAGCAGGACGAAGGCTTCGGCGTACTGGAAATGATCCTCACTGCACCGGTCGTCGTCGCCAGCTGGATCAGCTTGCAATACTACGGTTCCAGCGTGGCGCCGACCTTGTTCGGTGCCGGCAACAAACTGCTGCACAACGTCACCGGCGGCATCGGCGTGGTGGAAGGCAATGGCGGCCTGCTGCGTGCGGGACTACCGTGGCAATCGGTGCACGACGGCGAGCAGCTGATGCACCAGCCGCGGCGCATGTCGGTACTGGTGGATGCGCCGCGCGAGGCCATCGGCGCCATCCTCGAACGTCACCACAACCTGCGCTCGCTGTTTGAGCATCGCTGGATGCATCTCTTCGCGCTGGATGAGCGGGGCCGGATGGCCTGGCGGTATGCCGGCGATCGTTGCTGGCAACCGATGTCTGACACCGAAGCGAGGTTGGCAACCGCCGATGTCGCCCTCGCATGAGTGGTCGGCCCGTCCGAAACACCGCCGCCCTGCCGATGCCCGCTGCCGCACGCATCGCTCGTCGCTGAACAAATCCCGCCGTGGAACGGGAAACGACCAAGGCACAACAAGCATTCACAGCCGAACCAGGACTCGACTGACACTGGCGAATCCGGACATGAGTGCAGGGCTGGGGATGCCCCTTGCCAGCGCCAGACATCATGACCCCGCTGGAGGTGCGATATCCTCGACTGCGTGCTGCGAGCGTGCTGCGACGCCTCATTGCAACCTTGCTGAATTGCCAGCTCGACCACGGCCACCGGGAAGCATCCCCCGGCGAGGAGCGCGGACGTCGAGCAGCCCCGGCCGGCGATGCAGGATTGACACTTCCACGCTATCGGCTAACGTCGCCTGGATACGTCAGTCAGGTGCGCCCGTGGCATTACTCATCCCCACCCGCAACAGCTGCCTGCCGCGGATGACCGGCGGCGAGAAGCGTGTTTCCGAACGGCTGGAACAGAAGCTCGAGGACGATTACCTGCTGTGGTACGACGTGCCGGTCGGGTTGAAGCAGCGCCACCCGGACTTCGTGATTTTCCATCCGCGTCGCGGCCTGCTGGTGCTGGAGGTGAAGGACTGGAAGGCCGACACCATCCGCCATGCCGACAGCACCCAGTTCACCCTGGTCACCGAGCGCGGGCTGATCAAGGAAAACAGCCCGCTGCTGCAGGCACGCGCGTACGCACTGGAGATCGGCGTGGTGCTGGAACGCGATCCGGCGCTGCGTCATCCCGAAGGCTCGCGCCATGCCGGCAAGCTGATCATGCCGTGGGGCTGGGGCGTGGTGCTGGCCAACATCACCCGCAAGCAGTTCGACGAGGGCGCACTGGGCGAGGTGCTGCCGGAGCATCTGGTGATCTGCCGCGACGAGCTGTACGAGACGGTCGAGGCCGAGGCGTTCCAGGAGCGGTTGTGGGCGATGTTTCCGCAGGTGTATCCGGTGGCACTCACCTTGCCGCAGATCGACCGCGTGCGCTGGCACCTGTTCCCGGAATTGCGCGTGGAAGCCGGCAGCGGCCAGTTCGGCCTGTTCGGCCCCACCGATGCCGCCGTGCGGCCGCTGGAGATCCCCGACCTGATCAAGGTGATGGACTCGCAGCAGGAGCAGCTGGCGCGTTCGCTCGGCGGCGAACACCGGGTCATCCACGGCGTGGCCGGCTCCGGCAAGACGATGATCCTCGGCTTCCGCGCGATGCAGCTGGCGCGTGAACTTGCAAAGCCCATCCTGGTGCTTTGCTACAACAAGACCCTGGCGGCGCGACTGGAACAGCTGATCGGCGAGCGCGGGCTGGGCGAGAAGGTGCAGGTCTACAACTTCCACAAGTGGTGTCGCAAGATGCTGGTGGCCTACAACGAACCGCTGCCAACCGGCGGCGGCAAGGCGTTCTTCGAAGCGCTGCCGCCAGCGGTGATCGCCGGCGTCGACCGCGGCCAGATTCCGCGCGCCCAGTACGGCGCGGTGCTGATCGACGAAGGTCACGACTTCGAGCCAGACTGGTACAAGCTGATCGTGCAGATGCTCGACCCGGACACCAACTCGCTGCTGGTGCTGTACGACGACGCGCAGAACATCTACGGCAACCCCAACCGCCGCAAGATCAGCTGGAAAAGCCTCGGCGTGCAGGCACAGGGCCGCACCACCATCCTCAAGCTCAACTACCGCAACACGCTGGAAATTCTTTCGGTGGCGCGCACCTTCGCGCAGGACTTGCTCGCCTCGCGCAGCGACGAGGCCGACGGCGACGGCGTGCCGTTGATCGCGCCGGAAAGCGCCGGCCGCCGCGGCGCCGTACCCGAACTGGTGCGCACCGACACGGCCCGCGCACAGATGGATGTACTGGTCGCCCGACTGCGCGACGAGCACGCGCACGGCCGTCCGTATTCCGACATGGCGGTGATCTACCGCAACCAGTGGGAAGGCGACAAGCTGCACGAAGTGCTCAAGCGGCTGGACATCCCCAGCCGGCTGGCCGACAACGCCGGCAAGCAAGCCCTGTTCGTGGTCGAGGACAGCGTGAAGCTGGTGACCATGCACTCCAGCAAGGGGCTGGAATTTCCGTTCGTGATCATTCCCGGCATCGGCGGCCTGCCCAAGGAAGGCCAGTCCGAAGCCGACGAGGCACGCCTGCTCTACGTGGCGATGACCCGCGCCACCGAACACCTGCTGCTGATCCATCACGACGACTCGGTGTTCAGCAAGCGCATCCGCGACTCGATCAACGACGTCACCGCGCAATTGGCCGGCGCCTGAGGCCGCCATCCGCGGCACTGCGCCGCGGGTGGCGATGGCGGAAGCGGTTGCCAGGTGGGGCGACCAACCATATGATAAGAATCATTCTCACTTGATGGCATGTCTGGTGCGACGCCGCTGCAGGCACATGCCCGGCGCCGTCCGGTGCAGATGGCGCGCGATTGCGCGATGACGCCAGGTCGATGCCGACCCGCTTCACCGCGCACCGCCAACACCTCAATCTGCCCACAAGGTTTCCGATGTCATCGCTGCCCTTCCCGTCCGTTGCGAGCGCACACCCGCGCCGCTGTCCCGCCCTGCCGCGGGCCATCCGCATGGCCTTGTCCGGCCTGCCGCTGCTGGCTGCGCTGAGCGCGCCCGCGCATGCCACCGAGCCACAGCAGAAGACGGCGACCACCCTCGCCGGCGTGCAGGTCACCGCGCCGATCGCGAAAGACAGCGACGCGGTGACCAAGACTGATACGCCGATCATCGAGATCACGCAGTCGGTGTCGGTGATCACCGATGAGCAGATGAGCCGGCGCGGCATCCAGGGCATCGAGGAAGCGGTGTGGTACACCGCCGGCGCCCAGGGCGGCGGCTACGGCGCCGATTCGCGCAGCGACTGGCTGCTGGTGCGCGGTTTCACGCCCGCGCGCTACATGGACGGGCTGGCGCTGGCCGCCGGCTCGGGCACCGGCATCACCCGCATCGAGCCGTACGGGCTGGAGCGGCTGGAAGTGCTCAAGGGTCCGTCGTCGGTGGTCTACGGCGCGATGCCGCCGGGCGGCATGGTCAACATGGTCAGCAAGCGGCCGACCGAACAGCCGTTGCATGAGGTGGGCGTCGAGCTCGGCAGTTTCGACCTGCGCCAGGGCAGCTTCGATTTCGCTGGCCCGCTGAACGATTCCGGCACTGTCCTGTATCGGCTCACCGGCCTGGCCCGCAACAGCGACACCATGGTCGATTACATCAGGGACGACCGTTACTACCTCGCCCCGGCACTGACCTGGAAGCCGAGCAACCGGACTTCGCTGACTGTGCTGTCGCACCTCCAGAAAGCCAATACGGCCAGCGGCGGCGGTTTCCTCCCCGCCGATGGCACCCTGCTGCCGAACCCGAACGGCAAGATCCCGCGCAACCGCTTCACCGGCGAGCCGGGCCAGAACGATTACGACAAGACGATCGCGTCGATCGGCTACGAGTTCCACCACGACTTCGCCAACGACCTGGCGTTCAATCAGAACCTGCGCTACGGCAAGGCCGACGTGGACAACAACGGCGGCAACGTGGGCGCCTTCGGCCTGATCGGCGACGGCCGCACCCTGCTGCGTTATCTGTTCCCGAACGAGAACCACACCAGGACCTTCGGCGTCGACAACAACCTGCAATACACCTTCGACGCCGGCAAGGTGCAGCATATCGTGCTGGCCGGCGTGGACTACCGCCGCGGCAAGGACGACTATGCGTCCGCGTTCGACTTCAGCGTCGGCGGACTGGACGTCTTCAACCCCGTCTACGGCAGCCCGGTGACGGTTCCGGCTTACACCAGCCACACGATGCAGACGCAGTCGCAACTGGGCGTCTATCTGCAGGACCAGATCAAGCTGGGCCGCTGGGGCATCACCGTCGGCGGTCGCCAGGACCATGTGAAAACCGACACCGACAACCTGATCGGCGGCAGCACCGCGGATCAGACCGATGACGCGTTCTCCGCTCGCATCGGCATCAACTACCTGTTCGACAATGGCCTGGCGCCGTATGCCTCGTACTCGCACTCGTTCCAGCCCACCGTGGGCACCGACTTCGCCGGCAAGGCCTTCAGGCCCACCACCGGCGACCAGTACGAAGCCGGCCTGAAGTACCAGCCGGCTGGCGGCAACGGTTTGCTCACCGCGTCGGTCTACCAGATCACCCAGCAGAACTCGCTGACGATCGACCCCAACCACACGCTGTACCAGGTGCAACAGGGTGAGACCCGCCTGCGCGGCGTCGAACTGGAAGGCCGCTGGAACCTCGCTGCCAACCTCGGCGTGTATGGCGACTACACGTACAGCAACTCGAAAATCATCCGCACCAACGACCTGCCTTCGCTGGGCCAGCAGATCGCCCTGCTGCCGCAGCAGCAGGCCGCGCTGGGCGCCGACTACACCATCGTCGGCGGCGCGCTGGCCGGGCTCGGTTTCGGCGGCGGCGTGCGTTACGTGGGCGAGCATTACGGCGACATCTACAACGACTGGAAGACGCCGTCGTACACCCTGCTCGACGCCGCCTTGCACTACGACACCGGCGGCTGGCGATTGCAGTTGAACGTCAGCAACCTCACCGACAAGACCTACGTCTCGGCCTGCAACAGCGCCTACTGGTGCTACTACGGCTACGAGCGCACGGTCACCGCCAGCGCGCGTTACCGCTGGTAAGGCGCCGACATGATCAGCCTGCTGGCTTTCGTGTTCGCCGCGTGTTCCGCCACCGCGTGGTACGCCGCTTCGCCGCATTGCCGGTGGCCCGCATTGCGTGGCCAGCCACGACTGGCACGCGGTGCAGGCGCTGCGCTGGCCTTGCTGTCGCTGCTCGGCTGGACCAGTGCTTTTGGCATCGCCTCCGGCCTGTGCGCGATGCTGGCCAGCGTGATGCTGGGGCTGATCGTGCAGCCGTGGCTGGCCTTGTTCATCGGCAGCCCGGACGCAGACGTCGTCCCGCCGGAGCAGGACTGATGTCCGGTTCCCACACCTCTCGCAGGAGACGCCCAGGCTCGCCGCCGACGTGCACGCGCCGCAGCCTTGCGTGGGGACGGCACTGATGTGGGCACGACTTGGCGCCGGCATCGTGCCCGGTTTCTTTCTTGCCGCCGCGCTGCTGGGCCTGGTCAGCTGGTTGCTGCCCGGCGCGTGGCAATCGACCATGATGGTCGGCCTGCTGTGCTTCTTCCCGCTGTGGATCGGTGTGCTGTGCACGTCACTGCGCTTCTCCAGCGGCAAACGTGCGTGGCTGTGGTTGAGCGGACTGGCACTGTTCGGGCTCGGCCTGTTGTGGCTGCTGCAGGCCGCCGGCTGGGTTCGCTGAGATGAAACTGCAACCCGCCACCTTGCGCACTTTCACCAGCTTGCACTCATGGGTGGGCATGCTCGCTGGCTTCGCGCTGTTCGTGGCGTTCTACGCCGGCGCGCTCACGGTGTTTCATCAGCCGCTGCAGCAATGGGCAACCGTACAACCGGTGGCGACCAGTACCCTCGCCGAGGCGCAGCGCCTGCTCGATCAGGTGCTCGCGCAACACCCCGCGGCACGCGAACACCTGGGCATGACCTTCCCCGGCTACGAGCTGGCCGAGCCCACCGCCTACTGGCAGGATCGCGAAGGCCACTGGCTGTTTGCCACGCCGGCCAACCCGGCCGGCAGCGCCCAGCGTCCCGGCACCAGCCTGCCCGAGTTGCTCAACGAATTGCACTACACGCTGGGACTGCCGCTGGTCGGCAGCTGGCTGATGGGACTGGTCAGCCTGCTGTATGGCATCGCGTTGGTGTCGGGCCTCGTGATCCATCTGCCGCGGCTGGCCAAGGACCTGTTCGCGCTGCGTCCCGGGCGCAATCTCAAGCGTTTCTGGCAGGACGCGCACAACGTGATCGGCGTGCTCAGCCTGCCGTTCCACATGATGTTTGCGGTCACCGGCGCGCTGCTGTGCCTGCTGTTCGTGCTGATGCTGGCGCTGAATCCGTTGATCCACGACGGCAAGCTGCTGGCCGCCTCGGCCGCGGCGATGGACACCGCGCCGATCGTGGGGAAGGCCGAGGTTCCCGGCTCGCTGTCGCCACTGGCGCGCTGGCATGCACGCTCGATCGAAGTGGCGCAGAGCCGTGGTGTGGCCGACTTCGTGCCTGGTTATCTGAAACTCTCACACGCTGGCGACGCCCATGCCGTGGTCGAGATCACCGGCGCAGCGCCGCGTGGACTCGGCGCTGGCGCGGTGGCGCTGGATGCCACCAGCGGCGTCTTGCTTGCCACCCAGTTGTCCGGCTCGCGCGATGCCAATCACGCGGTGCTGGCGGCGGTCTATGCGCTGCACTTCGGCGACTACGGCAACGTCGTAGTGCAATGGCTGTATTTCCTGCTGGGTCTGGGCGGCGCCTTCCTGTTCTACTCCGGCAACCTGCTGTGGATCGAGTCGCGACGCAAGCGTCGCCAGGCCGAACAGGGCCACTCATCGATGCTGATGGCGCGTGCCACCGTGGGCGTGTGCCTCGGTGTCTGCGTGGCGATTTCCGCCGCCTTCGTCGCGGCCCAGCTGCTGCCAGCGCTGGGCTGGCATGTCGCTGCCGGCGAACGCTTGATCTGTTTCGTCAGCTGGGCGCTTTGCGCGGCATGGGCATCCTGGCGCGCGCCCCTGCTGGCCGCGCGCGAATTGTTGTGGCTGGCAGCGTTCATCACCGCACTGATTCCGCTGGCCCATGGCTTCGCCACCGGCTGGTGGTTGTGGCGCAGTGCTGCAGCCGGTCACGACTCGCTGTTCGCGATTGATCTGGGCGCCCTGGCGATGGCCGCCGGCTTCGCCTCGCTGGCCCGGGCCGCGGCACGCCGTGGCCGCGATGGCGCCAGCCACAGCGTGTGGTCCATTGCTCCCGGGTAGCCAGGAGCCCGCGTGCGGGCGATGGTCGTCGAAGCATCGCTCGCACACAGGCTCCTACGAAGAGCGTTGGCGGTAGGGGGCCAGCAGGGTCACATCGTCGAACACGCCGGCAGCGAGCAGATAGCGCGGATCACGTCCAGCCGCGAGCAGCGCGCGAATGCGGGTGGCGGAAATTTCCAGCGGGGTGACGGCGAGCTCGATGAGCTTGCCCGCAGGCAGTCGGCACAAGCTGGCGGCGCTGGCGATGCGCCGGTGAGCGACCTCGCACTCCAGCTCATCGGACAACACGGCACTGATACCCGGCCGGCTCAAGACGCCAATGTGCGCCACATCGAACAGCTCGCGCCAGCGGTGCCAGCTGGCAAGCTGGGCGAAAGCATCCGCACCTACCAGCAGCACCAGCGGTCGATCACCTTGCTCGGCACGCAACTCGTGCAGGGTGTCGATCGTGTACGAGGGACCGGCACGATCCAGTTCACGCGTGTCGAGGCTGAGTCGTGACTGGCCTTTCAGTGCCGCCCGCAGAATTGCCGCGCGCTGTGTCGCCGAGGCAACCGGCGCATCACGATGCGGCGGCACGCTGGCGGGCAGCAGGCGCACTTCGGCGTCCAGCAATTCGGCCGCTTCCCACGCCACGCTGAGATGACCCAGGTGCACCGGGTCGAAGGTGCCGCCGAAGAGTGCCAATGGTTTGCTGGTGGTTTGTGGCAAGAGCTTTACCCCTTCCCCAACCCTCCCCTGCACGCAGGGGTGGAAGCGGTCATGCGAGCGCTCGGGCGGCGCGTGGTTCGGCGATGGCGGCAATCAGGCGTTCGGCTTCCTGCCACGGATTGCCCTGCTCGCGGCCCTTGACCATGCGGTCGATGCGCGAGGCACGGGCCAGACACTGCAGCCAATGTTCGCGCGGTGCGCGGCGCAACGCCTGGCGGAACAGATTCTCGCGCGCCTGCCACAGGTGCTCGGCGCGGAATTGCGCGGCAAGGTCCGGCGCGTTGGCCAGGCGCAGGGCCAGCTGCAATTGATTGACCAGCCAACCCATCAGCGCGAGCAGTTCGTCGCCCTCCGAACGCAGCCCGGCGAGGATGCGCAGCGCGCGCGCGCCCTCGCCCAGGAAGGCCGCGTCGGTGAGCTTGAACACGTCGTAGCGGGCGCTGTCGGCGACCAGGTTCTCCATTTCGGCGGCGTCGATGCGGCCCTCGCCGTGCAGCACGGCGAGCTTGTCGATTTCCTGCGCAGCGGCCAGCAGGTTGCCCTCGACGCGATCGGCCAGCAGCGCCACCGCATCGGACGTGGCGGACAGTCGGCGCGAGGCCAGCCGGGCGGTGATCCAGCTCGCCCATTCGTTCGGTCGCGGCGCATTGAACACCACCATGCAGCCGCTGGCGTCGAGCTTCTTGCTCCACGCGCCGTCGTGCTTGTTGCTCCACTCCATCGCGGTGATCAGCAAAGTCACGTCCGGCGGCGGATCGGCACAAAAGGCGTTGATCGCCTTGGCGCCCTCGATGCCGGGGCGCCCGCTGGGCAGTCGCAGATCGATCAACCGCCGACTGGCAAACAGCGACATCGAGGCACCGGACCGGGCCAGCTCATTCCAGTCGAAATGCTGGCCTACCTCGAGCACGTCGCGCTCGTTGTAACCCAGCTGGCGGGCGTGGGCGCGCAAGGCGTCGGCAGCCTCCAGCACCAGCAGCGGCTCGCCGGCCAGCAGGTAGACCGACTGCAGGCGATCGGCGGCCAGCGCCTTCTGCCATTGGCCGGGGCTCTGCGGCATCAGTGCGGGCTGGCGGCGCTGGCCGGCTCGGCCAGCTGGTGCCTGCTGGCGGCCTGCAGGCGGAACAGGATCGCCTGCACCATGTCGTCGTTGAGGCTGCGCTGCAGTTCCTGCACCTGCGACTCGTTGCCGACGGTATTGCTGGCGTCGTAGCTGTACTCGCGCGACATGTCGATGCGCTGATGCGGCAGCAGCGCATGGCCGTCGGCATCGTTGGCCTCGAACTCGACGTGGTAGCGCACCGCATATTCGGTGATCCGCACGTAGCCGCCGGCACTCAGCGTCTCGGTGCTGAACGTCGCCACCGGCACGCGCAGCTCGGCGATACCCGGGCCGCCATTGTCCTCGACCGTGACATCGGAGGTTTCCAGGGCACGGGTCAGGCGCCGCTCGAGCTCGCCGCCGCCACTGACCGTGAGGTGCACCCGCTGCATCTGCGGCGGCAGGTTCGCGTTCCCGCGCAGGTGGAATCCGCAGGAAGACAGCGCCAGAGCGGCGGCCAGCAGCAGAGCAGCCTGGAAGGCAGCGTGGAACAGACGACCCGCTTTCATGAAGCTCATGGATTTCATCCTGCGACGATGTTGACGATCTTGCCGGGCACCACGATCACCTTGCGTATGGTCAGGCCTTCCAGGAAGTGGGCCACCGGCGACTGGGCCAGCGCCAGTGCCTCGGCATCTTCCTTCGATGCATTCGCGGCAAGCTCGATGGTAGCGCGCAACTTGCCGTTGACCTGCACCGCCAGCGTCAGCGTGTCGCGTACCAGTGCGGCCTGGTCCACCTGCGGCCACGGCTGGTCTTCCAGCACGCTTTCGGGATGACCCAGCACCTGCCACAAGGCATGACTGACATGCGGCACCACCGGATTCAGCAGCAGCACCATCGCTTCCAGTGCCTCGTGGCGCACGGCGCGGCCCTGCTCGCTGGTGTCATTGAACTTGCCCAGCGCGTTCAGCAGTTCCATCAGCGCGGCGATCGCGGTGTTGAACGCATGACGCCGGCCGAAGTCGTCGCTGACCTTCTGGATCGTCTCGTGCAGCTGGCGGCGCAGGGTCTTCTGGCCCGCATCCAGCGCGGCGGGATCGGTCACCGCATGATCCGGCCCCGCCGCGTGCGCAGTCACCTCGCGCCACAGCCGCTTGAGGAAGCGCGCCATGCCCTCCACGCCGGCCTCGCTCCATTCCAGCGACTGCTCCGGCGGCGCGGCGAACATCGAGAACAGGCGCACCGTGTCGGCGCCGTACTTGGCGACCATGGTTTGCGGATCGATGCCGTTGTTCTTCGACTTCGACATCTTTTCGGTGCCGCCGATCTTCACGCCCTGGCCGTCGGCCTTCAGCAGGGCGCCGGTCACGCGGCCCTTCTCGTCGCGCTGGATTTCCACCTCGGCCGGGTTGATCCAGTCCTTCGAGCCGTCGGCGTTGTCGCGGTAGAACGTGTCGGCGATGACCATGCCCTGGCACAGCAGGTTCTGTGCCGGCTCGTCCGAATTCACCATGCCCGCGTCACGCAGCAGCTTGTGATAGAAGCGGAAATACAGCAGATGCATGATCGCGTGTTCGATGCCGCCGATGTACTGGTCGACCGGCAGCCAATGGTTGGCACGCGCGTCGATCTGCGCGTCGGCGCCCGGGCTGGTGTAGCGCGCGTAATACCAGCTCGACTCCATGAAGGTGTCGAAGGTGTCGGTCTCGCGCTCGGCCGGGCCGCCGCACTGCGGGCAAGTGGTCTTGCGCCACTCCGGATCGGCCTTGATCGGCGACTGCACGCCACTGAACGCGACGTCCTCCGGCAGCACCACCGGCAGTTGGTCTTCCGGCACCGGCACCGCTTCGCACCTGGGACAATAGATCACCGGGATCGGGCAGCCCCAGTAGCGCTGACGGCTGACGCCCCAGTCGCGCAGGCGGAAATTCACCCGGCGCTGGCCACGCTCCTCGGCCTCGAAACGCTTGGCCAGCGCATCCAGCGCCTGCTGGAAATCGAGCCCGTCGTACTCGCCCGAGTTGACCAGGATGCCGCGTTCGGTGAACGCGCACTGCTGCATGATGCGCTGCTCGAAATCCTCGATCACCTGCACCGCCGACTTGGTGTCGTAGGCGTCGGTGTGGCCACCGCCCAGCGCCGCCCCCATCGAGTCCGCGCCGGCGCCGCTGGACAGGTCGTGGCCGATCTCGCGCACCGCGTCGAGCACGCTGCGATCGACCACCACCATCTTGATTGGCAGGCTGTAGCGCTTGGCGAATTCCCAGTCGCGCTGGTCATGCCCGGGCACCGCCATCACCGCGCCGGTGCCGTAGTTCATCAACACGAAGTTCGCCACATACACCGGCAGGCCTTCGCCGGTGATCGGGTGCACCGCGCGCAGGCCGGTGTCCATGCCGCGCTTTTCCTGGGTTTCCAGTTCCGCTTCGGACACCCCGCCCTGGCGCAGGCCGGCGATGAAGTCGGCCAGCAGGGGGCGCGCCAGCGCTGCGTACTGGGCCAGCGGATGCTCGGCGGCGATCGACAAAAAGGTCACCCCCATCAGCGTGTCCGGGCGGGTGGTGAATACCTTGATCGGCTCGACCGGCGCCTGGTCGTCATAGACGTCGAAGCGGATCTCCAGCCCCTCGCTGCGACCGAGCCAGTTGCGCTGCATGGTCTTCACCGCGTCGGGCCAGCCCGGCAGCGTGTCCAGGCCGTCCAGCAATTCCTGCGCGTAGTCGGTGATCTTCAGGAACCACTGCGGGATCTCGCGCTTCTCCACGATGGCGCCGGAGCGCCAGCCGCGGCCGTCGACCACCTGCTCGTTGGCCAGCACGGTCTGGTCGACCGGATCCCAGTTCACCACCGCGTTCTTGCGGTAGGCCATGCCCTTCTTCAGCAGCCGGGTGAACATCAGCTGTTCCCAGCGGTAATAGTCCGGGCGGCAGGTGGCGAACTCGCGGCTCCAGTCGATCGCGTAGCCCAGCGACTTCAGCTGGCTGCGCATGTGATCGATGTTGGCGTAGGTCCATTTCGCCGGCGCGGTGTGGTTCTTGATTGCGGCGTTCTCCGCCGGCAGGCCGAACGCATCCCAACCCATCGGCTGCAGCACGTTCTTGCCCTGCATGCGCTGGTAGCGGCTGATCACGTCGCCGATGGTGTAGTTGCGCACGTGGCCCATGTGCAGCGCACCGGACGGATACGGCAGCATCGACAGGCAGTAGAACTTCGGCCGCGGGTCGTCCTCGCCCACCTCGTACGCGCGCTGCGCCGTCCAGTACTGCTGGGCGGCCGCCTCGACGGCCTGCGGGCGATAACCGCCTTCTTCGTGCTCGGGGGTGGTCGGGGCTTGGGTGTCCTGCATGATCACGATGCCATATGCGGTTGATGCGAGCCGGCAAGGACCGGCTTGAGTGAACTGGTCAGACTAGCCCAGCGCGGCCCGGGCGCCAAGCGGTGAACGCTAGCTCTGCGGGCAAGTGGCTGCCTGTCCCGCGCCCAGCGCGCGGCCGGCCGCCGCGATCTGGGCGGCGATGCGCGCGATGGCGCGCTGATGCCCCTGCACCAGCGCGGGATAGCCCTGCCCCACCGGCTCGCTGACCTGGCTGGTGCACGACAGCGTGGCGGGAGCCGTGCCGTGCAGCAGGCGCACGCTCCAGGCGCCCTCGATCAGCGCCTGCCCGCCCGGCTGCGAATCGAACCGGCGCAGGTCCAGCTTGATCCGCAACATCGGCTTTTCATTGCCCGGCAGGCCGCTGACGTCCTGACTGCGCAGCTCACGCGCCAGGTCGGCCGACAAGGCACTGCGCACCTCGTCGCCCAGCGGTGCGATCCAGCGTTCGCTGCCGAGCACGGCCATGCCCTGCCCGCCCTCGCGCACCACCAGTTGCGGCTGGTCGACCTGGGCCGGAATGCCGACCGGCAGCAGTTCGAACGGCAGCGCGGCCGCATCGGTGGCGGCGGCACCCGCATCCGCCGGCGCCACCAGCGTGTAGTAGTGCAGCGGGGCCGAGGCGCAGGCCGCCAGCAGCAGGCTCGCCGCCAGCGTCACTGAAACCTGCTTTGCGCGACGAATCATGGCTTGCTCCCTTGCACCGGCGGCGCAGCCGGCGTGGTGGTTTTGAGGTCGGCCGGCGCAGCGTCCGGGCGTCGACCGCGGATCAGCGCTTCCGGATGGCCGCCGAGATAGTCGGTCAGCACGCGCAGCGAACGGGCCATGCGCTGCACCTGCTCCAGCGTGGCGCCGAGGTTCTGCTGCAGCGGCGAATCGCCGGCCAGTGCATCGTTCGCCGTGCCCATGGTCTGCTGCACGCCATGCAAGGTGTCCTTGACCGCCGGCAGCGTCTGGCCGTTGACCTGCTTGATCGTGGCATTGAGCCCGGCCAGGGTCTGGTCCAGGTTGTGCCCGATGCTGTCGAACGGAATCTTGTCGAGCTTGTCGACGATCTCGGCCAGCTGCTCCTGCAGCTTGTCGAAACTGCCCGGCACGGTCGGGATGGTCAGCGGTTTCGCGCTCGCGTCGAACGCCACCTTCGGCGTCTTCGGCACGAAGTCCAGCGCCACGTACAGCTGGCCGGTGAGCAGGTTGCCGGTGCGCGCCTGCGCCCGCAGGCCATGTTCGACCAGACGCCCGATCATCTGCGACAAATCCGGATTCTCGCCATTCGCCTTGGCCAACGCCTCCAGCTTGTCATACGCCGCGCCCAGGCGCTGCGGATAGATCAGCGCACCCACCACCACCGGGAAACGCTGCTTCTGTTCGTCGTAATCCAGCCGCACCGACACCACCTTGCCGATGTTGATGCCGAGGAACTCCACCGGCGCATCCACCGCCAGACCACGTACCGATTGCTCGAAGCGCATGCGGATGTAGTGTGGCGTGCCGTCCGGCGGCGCCATCGCGGTGCTCTGGTCGCCGAACAACTTGAAGGCGTCGTCCTCTGCTGCCGGGCTGCTGTCATGCGGTCCGGGCGGATCCTGGAACGCCACGCCGCCGGCCAGCACGGTGGCCAGCGACTGCATGTTGAGGCTCAGCCCGTTCGCGCCCAGCGACACGTCCACGCCGCTGGCATTCCAGAAGCGCGAGGAGTGGGTGACGAACCGGTCGTTCGGACCATCGACGAAAATCTGCAGCGACACGCCCTTGCCGTCCTTGTCCAGCTGGTAGGACACCACCCGGCCGACCTGGATGCGCCGGTAATACACCGGCGAACCGATGTCGAGCGAGCCCAGGTCATCGCTGTGCAGCACGAAGCTGCGACCCGGCGCGCCGTGCGTCACCGGCGGCGGTATCTCCAGCCCCTTGAACTCGTCCTGGTATTTCGTCGAATCACCCACGTCGGCGCCGATGAACGCACCGGACAGCAGGGTACCGATGCCGGACACCCCACCCAGCCCGATCCGCGGACGCACCACCCAGAAGCGCGTACCGCTGGTGGCGAAAGCCTCGGCGCTCTTCTCCAGCGCCACGTTGACCAGCACGTGGCTGCGGTCGCCGCTGAGATGGATCTTGCTGACCCGGCCGATCACCACGTTCTTGTACTTCACCGGGGTCTTGCCGGCTTCCAGTCCCTCGGCGCTCTGCAGGCTGATCACGATATGCGGCCCGGCCTGCAGCCAGTTGCTGACCACCAGCGACAGCCCGATCGCCGCTGCCAGCGCCGGCACCAGCCAGATCAGCGAGGCGTTGAAGCGGCGTCGCCTGACCACCGGCCGCGGCAATGCGCCCTCGTTGGGGAGCTCGTTCGGCTGGCCCGTATCGGCTTGCTTGTCGTCAGTCATCTGAATCCTTGCCGTCCCAGATCAGGCGGGGGTCAAAACTCATCGAGGCGAACATGGTCAGCACCACGGTCAGGCCAAAGAAGATCACGCCGGGCAATGGTTCCACCAGGCTCAACACGCTGAAGCGCACCAGCGCCGTCAGCAGCGCCACCACGAACACGTCCAGCATCGACCAGTAGCCGATCAGCTCGACCAGCCGGTACAGCTTCGCACGCTGCGGCCGTGCCCACGTGCTGCCTTGCTGGCTGCTCAGCAGCAACGTGCCCAGCGCGAGGAACTTCAGCACCGGCACCACGATGCTGGCGGTGAACACGACGACCGCCAGGTACGGCGAGCCGGCGCGCCACAACTCCACCACGCCGCTGATGATGGTGTTGTCGTCCACGTCCTGGAGGCTGGCGGTGCGCATGATCGGCAGCACGTTGGCCGGGACGTACATGAAGAACGCGGCGATCAGCAGTGCCCAGGTGCGCGCGTAGCTGTTCGGCTTGCGTCGATGCAGCGTGGCACCACAGCGCGGGCAGGCCATCGCATCGTCGACGCCGTCGCCGTCCAGCTGCGCGTCGCCGCGCACGTTGCGGCAAACCAGCCCGCATACCGTGCATGCAATCAGGCCCAGCTCGGCGGCGCGCGGCAAGGCACTCATGCGGCCGCCTCCAGATCCTCATCCCACAGCTGGCGCAGGTCCACCCCGGCAAAAATGGTGATCAACAGGGTCAGCGCGGCATAGGCGTAGATGCCCGGGTCGGCACTGACTTCGAAATAGGTATGCGCCTTGACGATCGCCACCAGCGCGCCCATCACGAACACCTCACTCATCGTCCACGGGCCGAGGTGATGCAGGGTCACCATCAGCGGACGGAACCCCGGTGCACGGCGGCCGGCGCGGGCAAACCACAGCAGCCAGCCCAGCATGCTCATTTTCAGCAAGGGGAAGAAGAACAGCGTGGCGGCGACCAGCACCGAGACCACCTGCGCCTGCTCCCGCCACATCGCGATGATCATGCCCCACAGAGTGGTACTGCTGTACTGGCTGCCCAGGCCGAGGGTAACGATCGGCCACATGTTGGCCTGCACGAACACGATCCCGGCGGTCAGGATCAGCGCCAGCATCGCGTTGACGCTGAGCATGTGATGGCGCTCCAGCTCGGCCGCGCACAGCGCGCAGCGCGCCACCTCGCCACGCTCCAGCACGCGCCGACGGTAGACCGTGTCGCAGTGCTCGCAGATCAGCAGCGTTTCCGGTGAATCCTTGTGCATGCGCCCGATGCCTTGCTTCGGCGTGAGAATCCGTGGATTCTCGCAAATCCGACGTGAACGCGCTGGTTGATATGTGGCGTTCGAACCCTGATCTGAATCGACATCCGCCGAGCTGGAGTTTTCCGTGACTGATGCCGCCGCCGTTTCCCATGTCTTCGACGTGGACCAGCAGACCTTCGAGGCCGAGGTGCTGCAGGCCTCGCTGAGCACGCCGATCCTGGTCGACTTCTGGGCCAGCTGGTGCGAGCCGTGCAAGACGCTGGGCCCGATGCTGGAAAAACTCGCCGCCGAATTCAACGGCGCGTTCCGGCTGGGCAAGGTCGACGTGGACAGCCAGCAGGAGCTCGCCGGCATGTTCGGCATCAAGAGCATTCCCACCGTGATGCTGGTCAAGGATGGCCAGGTGCTCGATGGCTTTGCCGGCGCCCTGCCCGAGGGCCAGCTGCGTGAGTTCCTGCTGCGCCACGTGCAGCCGCTGGAAGCACCGGCCGTCGCCGACGCAGCAGCAGCCGAAGCGCCCGCCGAGGCGGTGAACCGACTGCAGCAGGCCATCGCGGCCGAGCCGGACAAAGCAGGGCTGAAGCTGGACCTGGCCGTGGCGCTGCTGCAGAACGGCCAGATCGAGGCTGCCGCGGCCGAGCTGGCCGCGTTGCCGGTGAATCTCGCCACCGACGCCCGCGCGGTGCGTTTGCGCAGCGAACTGGAACTGGTGCACGCGCTGAAGGATGCACCCGCGCTGGCCGAACTGCAGCAGCGCGTGCAGGCCAACCCGGAAGACTGGGAGGCCCACGATCAACTCGGCGTGCGACTGCTGCGGGAAGGCGATGCCGCCGGCGGCCTGGAACAGTTCCTGCTGATCCTGCAGAAAGCGCGCGACTGGAACGAAGGCCAGGGCAAGAAGCGCCTGCTCGCCGCGTTCGCCACCCTGGACGATGCCGAACTGGTCGGCCGCTATCGGCGACGCATGGCGTCGATGTTGTTCTGATCTGTTCGCACTCCCTCCCCTGCTTGCAGGGGAGGGCTGGGGGGTGCTCTTGATCTGAGTCTTTCAAATCAAAAGCACCCCGACACCTGAAGGACTCCCTTCGGTCGCCAACCTCCCCCTGCCTGCCCCTTCGGGACAAGCAGGGGGAGGAGCAAAGCGGCCAACGTCACGCCACAGCCGAATCCGTACGCTACCGTATGCTCATGTAAGATCCCGTCATTACTCCCGCTTTTGACGACTCCCCATGCGCGCCTCCACCTTCCGCCGCCTGCTCAACCTGTGGCCACCGTTCCTGTTCAACGCTATCCGCCTGCAGTCGCTGAGCGACGATTACAGCGAGGCGAAGGTGGTGCTGCGGCTGCGGCTGTGGAACCGCAACTACGTGAAGAGCCAGTTTGGCGGCAACCTGTTCGCCATGGTCGATCCGTTCTGGATGCTGCTGGCGATGCATCAGCTGGGCAACGACTACTACGTGTGGGACAAGGCTGGCACGATCGATTTCGTGGCGCCCGGCTATGAAGACGTCTATGCCCACTTCAAGCTGGAACCGGCCGTGGTCGACGAACTGCGCACAGCGGCAGCTGGCGGCGAGAAGGTATTGCGCTGGTTCGAGACCGAAGTGACTACCGCCTCCGGCAAGCTCATCGCCGTCGTGCGCAAGCAGATCTACGTGCGGCTGAAGCCGAAGGCTCGATAGTCATCGCGGGCGAACTTCCCGGGCGGCAGTTCACTCATCACGCCTGCTCGAAGCGCGCAATCTCGTCCAGCTGCCGCGAGGCGTTGCGCAGGTTGCGTCCGCTCATGTCATCGACGATGCGCTGCAGGAACGGCGAGCGGATCGGTCGCCCGGCTAACCGACGCGCCAGCCACACGCTGATGCCGATGCCGACCAGCCCCACCGCGATGTTGGCCCAGATCCAGCCCGCACCTGCCGCGTACAGATCCACGCCGGTGAAATCCATCACCGCCACCAGCGGCACCAGCAACCACAGGCACCACCACGGCAGGCCCAACGCCAGCGTGCTGTAGACCCGGAACCGCCGCAGTTGCGCCAGCCTGCGCTGCAATACCAGCACGGGCGCGTCGAACAAATGGATTCGCGCCAGCAGGAACCACTGGGTGGCACCCGACCAGATCCCGGCGATGCCGTAAACGTGCAGCAGCAGTCCGATCACCAGCAGATGCGGGGTATGCCGCTGCGCCACCCAGAACGAGGCGACCCAGACCACGAAGGCAGTCCAGCCCGCCACTTCCAGACCCAGCCACCACAGCGTGCGACGCATCGAGGCCCGCGACTTCTCCATGCGCCGGTCGTGAAAGTCCTGGCGCAGCAACTCCTCCATGCCCTGCTGGCGAATCTCCATGCGTGCCCAGGCCTGTTTCAGTTCATCGAGTTCCATGGTCATGCTCCGGTGGTTTCCGCAGCGGTCATCTGGCCGCGCAGTTTCTGTTTGATGCGACTGATCTTGGTCGCCACGTTGGTTTCGCTGAGGCCGAGAATCGCGGCCATTTCGCCGTAGTTGCGGTCCTCCAGGTACAGCACGATCAGCGCGCGATTGAGCGGATCGAGCTGGCCGATGAAGGCGTACAGCGCAGTCAGCCGCTCATCCTGTTCGGCAATCGGCTCGCCGCCTGCCACGGTTTCCAGGTGATGCGTGTCCAGCGACTCGAAACGCCCGGACTCCGACCAACGCTCGCGCCGGGCCTGCGAAATCGCCACATTCAGCGCGATGCGGTACATCCAGGTGGAAAACTTCGCCCGCGTCTCGTCATAGCCGCCGAACGAACGCCACAGTTGCGCGCTGATCTCCTGCACCAGGTCGTCGCGATCGGCCGCCGTGCGGCTGTACAGGCCAGCCACCTTGAAGACGATCCTGCGATGCTCGTGCAGCAGCGACTCGAAGCGTTGCTGATGTTGTCTGGCAGTCATGGACGTCGTTTCCCCTCCGTTCCAGCCATGATTCGCAGGGTACGGAAAAAAATCACGGCAGGCCGTCCGTCGCATGCGACATCGCTGTGTGCAAGCACCAGCTCACGCGCATGGCCGTCGAAGGCCATGGTTCGCCGCCGTGACGCGCGGGGATTTCGCCGGGCTGGCGGCATCCCCCTGTCGGCGATGCACCAGGCGCTCCGTCCTACCGATAGCCGGCCTCAATCAAATCCAACTCGCGCACCAGCTTTCGCGAAGTCTCATCGGAAATCTGGAAATGACGCGCCAAACTGAAGATCTCGTTGCGTTCGGCCTGCAAGGCGGCCAGGCGCAACACGCGTTCGGCCTGATCCGCCTTGCGCAGCTGGCCAGCCTCGCGATCGGAGATGGCCTCGCCAGTCAACCGGCGCTGATAGCTCCCGGTGAGGCGGGCCGCGGCCTGCGTGTAGATCGCGACATCGGCGGCAGCGGCATGTTCCACCAGCTCATGCTGGGCCTTCTCGATCGCGGCGATGGCCCGGGTGGCAGCCACATGGCGCGCATGATCCTCCTCCCGCTGTGTCGCCGGCTCCGCCGGCAACTGCAGCCCCTTCAGCAACGGCGGCAGGGCAATGCTCGCCAGCAGCAAGGTCACCAGGATCACCGAAGCGGCCAGGAACACAACCAACTCACGCGCTGGAAACAGCGTCTGGTCCGGCATCAGCAATGGCAGGGTCAGCACGCCGGCCAGGGTGATCGCACCACGCACGCCGGCCAGCGTGGTCGCCACGATCAATTGCCAATGCGGCTTGTCCACCGACTCGCCGCGTCGGCGCGCCCAGAATCGCGGCAGCCACAGCGACACCCATACCCAACTGAAGCGCAGCGCGATCAGACAGAGATTGATCGCCAGCGCGTAGACCAGCAGCCACCACGGATTGCGGTGGCCACTCTGCTCGACCGAGGCGATCGCCGCCTGCAGGATGCCCGGCAACTGCTCGCCCAGCAGCACGAACACGACACCGTTCAAGGCCAGCTGCACGGTGTTCCACACCGCTGCACGCTGCACCCGCGTGGTGGCCAGCGCGCGACCGCTCAGCTCCACGTAGCTCATCGTGATCCCCGCCGCCACCGCGGCCAGGATGCCTGAGGCGTGCGCATGTTCGGCCAGCAGGTAGGCGCCGAACGGAATCAGCAGGCTGATCAGGATCGGCGTACCGCTTTCCTCGCCGAACTTTCGCGACAGCCAGCGCTGCACGAAGCTGACCGATGCGGTGACCAGCACGCCGATGCCCATGCCCACCACCGCCAGCCACAGGAAGGTCAGCGACGCCGACGCCAGCGAGAACACCCCGGTCACCGCGGCGGCGACGGCGAACTGGAAACAGACCAGGCCGGTCGCGTCGTTGAGCAGCGACTCGCCTTCCAGGATATGCATCAGGCGCTTGGGAATCGACACGCGCGCGGCGATCGAGGACACCGCCACCGGATCGGTCGGCGACACTACCGCGGCCAGCGCAAACGCCACCGCCAGCGGCATGGTCGGGATCATCCAGTGGATCAGAAAGCCGGCGCCGACCACGGTGAACACCACCAGCCCCAGAGCCAGTTCGAGGATCTGCCCGCGATCGCGCAGCAAGCCGTCCTTGGGAATGCGCCAGCCATCGAGAAACAGCAGCGGCGGCAGGAACAGCAGGAAGAACGTCTTCGGTTCCAGCGTCACGCCATGCTTGAGCAAGCCGGCGATGCCGGCGCCCATGCTGATCTGCACCAGCGGCAGCGGCAAGGCCAGCGGCAGTACACGCACCAGGTATCCGCTGGCGACCACTGCCAGCAACATCGCCAGGACCAGTTCAATTGAATTCACGCCGCATTCCCGATAAGCCGCTGTCGTTCCATCGCCGATCGGTGATACCGACCCACAGTGACGATGCCATGGTGCTGTCGCCGCCGACTGCGTATGTCGCAGCGTAACCGCGACCAGCGTAACCGGATCGGAACCGGTTCCCGTGACACCGCTGCCCCGTCCTGCCCGGCTGGATCAGCGCTGCCGGATGCAACCATTTGGCAGTCGCAACGGAGCACGCGCTGCCGAGGCCTGGGAACGAATGGCGCGGGAGTGCGCGCCAACGCCTGCGGCCGGCACGCCTGCGACAGAAGGGCCGATCGTCAGCGCTTTTTCCCGAGCGCCCGCACGACCTGCTGCAGCCACGCCATCGCGTCGAGTTGCTGCCATAGCTCCAGCGTCTCCTGACGATAGATCCACGCCTCCTCGTCGCCGCCCACGGCAATGCCCCGGCGATCCTGCCGCGGCGGCCTGGGCTCGGTCTTGAGCAGCCATGCCGCGGGTTTCGGGTAGGCCGCCACGGCATCGCGCAGCGCGCCCAGCGCCGCGCCGCCCTGACCGGCGGCGAACAGCGCCAGGGCACGGTTGTATTGCATGGCGGCGAAATCGTCGGGGTAGCGCTCGGTGAGTGTCAGCGCCTCGGCAACGCGACCGGTGTGCAGGTAGGCGCGCACCAGCGCGTGGCGAAAGCCCTGGTTGTCGCCGGGATTGAGTTCGCATACCAGCCATTCCAGCCTGGCCATTTGCGCCGCATCGGGCGACTGCCCGGCATCGATGGCGATGCGTTCGCCAAGCAGGTGCAGCGCCGGTCGGTTCTGCAACCAGCCCCACTCGAGCCGCTTGCCCGCGGCGTGATTCGCACGCAGCACTTCGCGCAGCAGCTGCTCGGCGCGATCCAGCACGGATCGCGCGAGGTTCACGGTGAAGACGCCCATGCCCAGCTCGCCGATGGCCGCGACGATGGTGTCGAGCACCTCGAATGCGTTCCACAGCTGCGGCTGCCGGCGCAGTTCGGGCAACCACTGCGCGATGTCGCCGCTGCCGCTCGCGCCGAAGACCAGGGAGTGGCTGTTGCCGCCGGCTTGCTGCTCCCATGCGCGCAGCGACCTGGCCAGGGCCGGTGTCGGCTCGAGCGGCCCGGCATCCTCGCCGGTCGGCTCCAGGGTATAGGCCGAAGCGATCGGTGGCGCCTTCTGCAGCAGCGCCGCCAGCTCGCGCAGTTCGGGCTGGCTGTCGAGCGCCATCTGTTGCATGGCTTGTTCGCCGTGGACGGCGATCTCGCGCATGAAGGCGACCAGGTCTTCCAGCTCCGGATCACGCATGGCGGCCAGGCGATGGGCCCAGAAGCGTGCGCGTTCGCGTGCCTCGGCATGGCGCCCTTCGGACATCAGCAGGGTGACTTCCAGATGCGACAACGAAGGCGATTGCGGGTCGCTGCGCTGTGCCTCGGCGAAGATCCGCCATGCGCCGGCATGGTCGCCGTTGTCGGAGGTCATTGAAGCCTGGCGCTGCAGGGCCGCCGAGCGCAGGCGACGATCCCCCACGGCAATCGCCCGGGCAAGCAGCTGTGCCTTCTTGCGCGGCCGCTGCAGCCTGGTATAGGCATCGAGCAAGGCATCAAACAGGGCTTCCCGACCGGCATGGAAGTCGGCGTCGACGGCGAACCAGGGTT
Organism: Rhodanobacter ginsengiterrae; assembly: GCF_050026815.1. Taxonomy (NCBI): domain Bacteria; kingdom Pseudomonadati; phylum Pseudomonadota; class Gammaproteobacteria; order Lysobacterales; family Rhodanobacteraceae; genus Rhodanobacter; species Rhodanobacter ginsengiterrae. Next base: position 179,739 of record NZ_JALBWO010000055.1, read on the forward strand.
CGAGCAGGGCACAGGCCTCCTTGGCCTGGTTCGCCCCGATCATCTCCATCGCGGCATGGCACACCATGTCCGGCGCAATCCGGCTACCAGCCAGCTCGCTCCAGCGCCGACGCGGCAGGCACTCCAGCAGCACCGGAAGGAAGTTGACCTGCCTCATCGGCAGCTCGTGTTCCAGCGCCAGGCAGCATTTCTTGTATTTCTGCCCCGAGCCGCATGGACAGCCGGCATTGCGTTCGGTGGCAGGCAAGGCGGGCATCCCGTAGCGCAGCGCCGGCTGCGGGGTCTGCCGCCATACCGAGCGCGCCACGGCGAGCGCCATCGGCCAGCTGAAGACGTCGTCGCGCGCGTACATGACTTTCAAGGCATCGACATAACGCGGGTAATCGACGCCGCGGGCGATCATGCCGACGCATTGGTGCCACAGCGCATCGAGCGCGTTCGGAAATTCGGGAGGCAGGTCTGGGGTATCCATGCCGCCATTGTCGCCATTCAGACCGGTTCGTTGCCAGCCATTGACAGGACAGTGGGCCATCCGGTGTCGCGGGGCGCCGCGCGAGCAGCAACAGATCACGGAAAGCCCGTGCCCGGGGCGATACGCCGCGTCTTGAACGTCGCCTTCCTTCGAGCCCGGCTCGCTGCACGTTCTCCTTGCGGGGCATGCAACCGCCAGCCTTTGTATTGCGTATGTATAGGTACCCTTTTGCCCGCCCGAGTTACCCCATGACAAACACGGCCTTGACCATCGGCGCTCCCGGCGCGATCGGCCCGGTGCTGGCCCGGCGGCTCGCCGGCGCGGCCGAGATGATCGGGCACAACCGCGGGGTGAACCCGGTAGCCATCATCGGCGAAGGCCGGGACCGCGCGACGGTGATTGACCCGCTGCGCAAGCGCTGAGGCTGCCATGCACCGCAAACCGCAGCTGCCGAGCAAGACCTGCCCCGCGTGCCAGCGCCCGTTCGCGTGGTGCAAGAAGTGGCAGCGCGTATGGGACCAGGTGCGTTTTTGCAGCGAACGCTGCCGCCGACAGAAGGCCCCGGAGTTCAAACCATGACCTGCCTGCGACTGATCCTGGGCGACCAGTTGAACGCAGGTCACAGCTGGTTCCGCAGCGTGGACGAGCGGGTGGTCTACGTGCTGATGGAAGTGCGCAGCGAAACCGACTACGTGCGCCATCACGCGCAGAAGGTGCTGGGCATCTTTGCCGCCATGCGCAGCCTCGGCGAGGCGCTGGCCAAGGCCGGGCACCGGGTGGAATACCTGCGCATCGGCGACACCCGCAACCGGCACAGCTTCGCCGCCAACCTGCCGTGGCTGATCACGCAGTTCGGCGCCACGCGGCTGGAACGGATGGAAGCGGACGAGTGGCGGGTGGAGCAGGCGCTGCTGGAAGCGTTCGGGGCCAGCGGCCTGCCCAACGCGGTGGTGAGCGCCGAGCACTTTCTGCTGGAGCGCGACGAGGCGGCCAAGCGCTTCGAGAAGAAGGTGCCGCGGATGGAGTTCTTCTACCGCGACCTGCGCCGTCGCCACCAGATCCTGCTGGAACCGGACGGCGAACCGCGCGGCGGGCGCTGGAATTTCGATGCGGAGAACCGCGCCAAGTGGCCGGGCGATCCGCCGGCACCGGCATGGCCGTGGCAGAAGCACGATCTGCGCGCGCTGTGGGAGGAAGTCGAGGCGGCCGGCGTGCAGACGATGGGCGAGCCGTCGGCCGAGGCGTTCGGCTGGCCGCTCACGCGGCGCGAGGCGCAGGCGTGGCTGAAGGATTTCATCGCGCAGCGGCTGGTGCATTTCGGCCAGTTCCAGGACGCGATCAGCGAGCGCTCGAAAACGCTGTTCCACGCCGGGCTGTCGTTCGCGCTGAACCTCAAGATGCTGCATCCGCGCGAGGTGATCGAGGCGGCGGTGGAAGCGTTCGAGCGCGGCGAGGCGGACCTGGCCGCCACCGAGGGCTTCGTGCGACAGATCCTCGGCTGGCGCGAGTACGTGCGCGGCATCTACTGGGCACGCATGCCCGGCTACGCCAAGCTCAATGCGCTCGATGCCACGCGCCCGCTGCCGGCGTGGTACTGGACCGCCGACACGAAGATGGCCTGCCTGCGTGCGGCGATCGGCCAGTCGCTGGCGCTGGGTTACGCGCACCACATCCAGCGGCTGATGCTTACCGGCAACTTCGCCCTGCTCGCCGGCTGCGATCCCGATGAAGTCGATGCCTGGTACCTGGGTATCTATGTGGACGCGTTCGAGTGGGTGGAAATGCCCAACACGCGCGGCATGAGCCAGTTCGCCGACGGCGGCATCGTGGGCAGCAAGCCGTACAGCGGATCGGCGGCCTACGTGAATCGTCAGTCCGACCACTGCAAGGGCTGCCATTACACGCACACAAGGCGCCACGGCGAACGCGCCTGCCCGTTCAACAGCCTGTACTGGCACTTCCACGCGCGGCAACAGCGGACCTTCGGACGCAACCCGCGGCTGGGCATGACGTACCGGAGCTGGGAGAAGATGGACCCCGCCGAACGCACGGCGACGCTGGCGCAGGCGGAGCGGTATCTGGCGCGGATGGATGCGTTGTAGAGCTCGTGACGGGACTGGTGGTATCGGCGATCAGCAAGGGGCGTGTTGATCGCATCCTCATCCCTGCCCCCCGGAAGAAGCTGCCGACAGGCAGACGGGGGCGCAGGCGGGGGAAGTCAAAAGGCCTTGGGAACCGGCTTGCTCCTGCCCCGACCAACCCCGAAACCTCGGGAACGGTCGAAACGGCAATGGCCTAGATCCGTGCCGCCGGATACAACCAGCGCGCGTGGCTTCGCGTGAGCAGCTCCGGCACCGCGGAACTTTCGTTCCACAGCGCGGCGCACTGCCGGCAGCGCATGAGGAAGCTGGGAACAGCCGGATTTGCCGCCAGCCGCTCGAAGCGGTCGTAGGGTGCGTGATAACCGGATTGGCAGTCGCTACAGAGCATGCGGTTCTGGACAAATCATGGAGAGGGCGATTGTGCCCGAGTCGGCGGCACCCAGCGGGCCTCAACCAGAGCATGACGACGGATCGAAAATGAGACGGAAGAAGTTGATCGGTTGCCAGCCTGTTAGTGGATGCTCCGGGTGCGGGCCAGGGTGACCCGCCGCCCTACCCGGGGCCTCTGTGCGGTGGTGAGCCGGGGCGACCGACCCCGCAGCGAAGCGAGAGCTCGTCGCTCTTCCCGAAGAACAAGGAAAGAGCCCGCCAAGCAGGCGGGCTCTTCATCTCAGCAAGGCATTCGATGCCTCACCCCAACAACACCCGATTCAACCTCTGCACGAAGGCCGACGGATCCGGCAACTGCGCACCGGCCGCAATCTCCGCCTGCTCCAGCAACAGCGTGGCCAGATCCCTGGCCTTCGCCTCGTCCGCCTCCGCCTCGACGCGCTTCAGCAACGCGTGCTGCGGATTGATCTCCAGCGTCGGCTTGTTTTCGGGCATGTCGTGGCCCGCTTCGCGCAGCAGGCGGGCGAGGTGCGGCGCCATTTCGTAATCGGCCAGCGCCAGGCACGACGGTGAATCGGTAAGGCGGGCGGAGACGCGTACGTCGCCGACGCGGTCGCCGAGCAGGTCCTTGAGCTTCTTGACCAACGGCTCGGCCTCCTTCGCGGCTTCCTCCTGCTTCTTCTTGTCCGCCTCGTCCAGCGGCAGTTCGCCCTTGGCGACGTTCTGCAGCTTCTTGCCGCTGTATTCGCTCAGGGAGCCGAGCATCCACTCGTCGATGCGGTCGGACATCAGCAGTACTTCGGTGCCCTTGGCCTTGAATGCCTCCAGCTGCGGGCTGCCGATGGCGGCGGCGTAGCTGTCGGCGGTGATGAACCAGATGGTGTCCTGGCCCACCGGCATGCGGCCGATGTAGTCGTCGAACGAGACGGTCTGCGCGCCGCCCTCGCCCTTCGTTGAAGCAAAACGCAGCAGCCTGGCGATGCGCTCGCGGTTGTTGGCGTCTTCGCTGATGCCTTCCTTGAGCGTGTTGCCGAACGCCTTGCAGAAGGTGGCGAACTTTTCCGGCTCGTCTTTCGCCAGCTTCTCGATCAGGTCGAGCACGCGCTTCACGCAGGCGGACTTGATCCGATCGAGCTGCCGGTTCTGCTGCAGGATTTCGCGGCTCACGTTGAGCGGCAGGTCGTCGGCATCGACCACGCCGCGCACAAAGCGCAGGTAGTTCGGCAGCAGCTCCTCGGCCGCGTCCATGATGAAGACGCGCTTGATATAAAGCTTGAGCCCCTTGCGCTCGTCGCGGCCGCCCATCATCAGGTCGAACGGCGGCTGTGACGGCAGGTACAGCAAGGTGGTGAAACTCTGGCTGCCCTCGACGCGGTTGTGCGTCCACGCCAGCGCGTCGTTGAAGTCGTGGCCCAGCGACTTGTAGAAGCTCTGGTAGTCGTCGTCGCTGATCTCCGATTTCGGCTTGGTCCACAGCGCCGAGGCGGCGTTGATGGTTTCGAATTCGTCGGTCGGCTTGCCGTCCTTCTCCACCGGCATGCGGATCGGGAAGGCAACGTGGTCGGAATACCTGGTGATCAGCGAACGGAGCTGCCAGCGCTTGAGGAACTCGTCCTCGTCGGCCTTCAGGTGCAGGATGACGGACGTGCCGCGCTCGGCCTGCTCGACCTGTTCCAGCGAATACTCGCCCTTGCCGTCGCTCTCCCACTTCACGCCGTCGCTCGCCGGCGCATCCGCGCGGCGGGTGATCACGGTGACCTTGTCGGCCACTACGAAGGCGGAATAGAAGCCCACGCCGAACTGACCGATCAGGCGCGCGTCGGCTTTCTGCTCGCCCGACATCGCTTCGAGGAAGCGCCTGGTGCCGGAGCTGGCGATGGTGCCGATGTTGGCTACCACCTCGTCGCGGTTCATGCCGACGCCGTTGTCGCGGATGGTGACGGTGCGCGCGTCCGGATCCCAGCTGACGTCGATGTGCAGCTCGCTGTCGCCGGCGGAAAGTTCCGGCTTGGCGATCGACTCGAAGCGCAGCTTGTCGCAGGCGTCGGAGGCATTGGAGATCAGCTCGCGCAGGAAGATTTCCTTGTGCGAGTACAGCGAGTGCGTGACCAGGTGCAGCACCTGGGCGACTTCGGCTTCGAACTTGCGGGTTTCGGCGGGTGCGTTCATGCGTGGATGTTCCGTTGATGCGTGGACGATGAAGGATGTATCCCTCCCCCTGCTCGCAGGGGGAGGTCAGGAGGGGGTTCGCTTTTGATCTTAGCCTTTAAGACAGGATCAAGAGCGACCCCACCCCGACCCTCCCCTGCTTTGCAGGGGAGGGAGCAATACTGTGGTCAGCCGCCGTTCTGCAGTGCCGCGATGCGCACGTCCAGCGGCGGATGGCTCATGAACAGTTTCTTGAAACCGTCGGCCAGCGGACCGGAGATGCCGAACGCGGCGATGGTGTTCGGCAAGGTGCTTTCGCCGTGGTTGGCCTGCAACCGCTGCAGCGCGGAGATCATCGCACCGCGACCGGCGAATTGCGCACCCGCGGCATCGGCGCGGAATTCGCGCCAGCGCGAGAACGCGGCCACGATCATCGAGGCGAACAGGCCGAACACCAGCTGCAGCACCATCACCACCACGAAGTAGCCGATGCCGCCGCCACCGCGGTTGTCGTCGCGCCCGCCGGACATCCAGCTGTCGACCAGCCGGCCCACGATGCGGGCGGCCAGGATCACCAGCGTGTTCAGCACGCCCTGGATCAGGGTCAGCGTGACCATGTCGCCGTTGGCCACGTGGCCGATCTCGTGGCCGAGCACGGCGGTGACCTGCTCGCGATCCATCTGCTGCAGCAGGCCGGAGCTGACCGCCACCAGCGCGCTGTTCCGCGTCATGCCGGTGGCGAAGGCGTTCATTTCCGGCGCGTCGTAGATCGCCACCTCGGGCATGCCGATGCCGGCGTTCTGCGCGTGGCGGCGCACGGTGTCGACCAGCCAGCGTTCGGTCTCGTTCTGCGGCTGGGCGATCACCCGCGCGCCGGTGGACCACTTGGCGATCATCTTGGACATCGCCAGCGAAATGAAGGCGCCGCCCATGCCGAACACGGCGGCGTAAGCCAGCAGGCCGCCCATGCCGCCGTAGCCGCGGGCGGCCGCCATCTGGTCGATGCCGAACAGGCGGCAGACGATGCTCAGCAGGAGCAGGACGGCAAGGTTGGTGCCGATGAATAACGCAATGCGACGCATGGCTGTCTCTCGTGATGGCAGTCATGAAAGGGACTGGGGTGGCTGATGAATTCGGGGCGGCAGCGGTGGCTTTCAAGGGTTTCGCGCGGCCTCTAAGATGCCCTGATGAGCTACCGCGGCCGCTTCGCCCCCTCGCCCACCGGACACCTGCATTTCGGCTCGCTGGTCGCCGCGGTAGGCAGCTGGCTGTGCGCCCGACATGCCGGTGGACAGTGGCTGGTGCGGGTCGAGGACATCGACCCGCCGCGCGAGGTGGCCGGTTCGGCCGCCAGCATCCTGGCGGCGCTGCCGGCGTTCGGCCTGCTGGCGGATGCACCACCGCTGTTCCAGTCGCTGCGACTGGAGGCGTATGCCGCGGCGCTCGAACCACTGCGCGATGCCGACCTGCTGTTCCCCTGCTGGTGCAGCCGCAGCGAGCTGGCCCGCGGCGACGGGATCCATCGTGATGGCCACTGCGTGGCCACGCCGCAAGCCGGTCAGCCGCCTGCCTGGCGCCTGCGTGTGCCGGACCTCGACATCCGCTTCGAGGACGCGCTGCAAGGTCCGCAGCGGCAGAACCTGCGCGAGGACGTGGGTGACTTCGTGCTGCGCCGGGCCGATGGCCTGTACAGCTACCAGTTGGCCTGCGTGGTGGACGACGCGGCCCAGGGCATTACCGAGGTGGTGCGCGGACTGGACCTGCTCGATTCCACCGCACGGCAGGTCTGGCTGCAGCGCTGCCTGGGACTGCCCACCCCGGCGTATCGCCACCTGCCGCTGGTGCTGGCTGGAGACGGCAGCAAGCTGTCCAAGTCCCATCATGCGTTGCCGATCGATCCCGTCGATCCCCTGCCGGCATTGCGAGCCGCATTGACCTTCCTGCGGCTGTCGGTGCCCGACGCGGCGGCCAGCGCGGAGCAGATGCTGGAACAGGCACTGGCACACTTCGACCCCGCGCATTTGCCGCATTGCAGCGGTCACTCTGTGGTCTGAACGGCTATAACTAGGGCGCGCGTAAACACCAGCAAGCTGCGGCTGAAACATGCGCCGTGCATGCTTCCACGCGAACGGCATTCGCCCCACCCGAACAGGAGATTCAAGGACATGACTCAGCGTACGGCATTGGTCACAGGCGGCACCGGCGGCATCGGCAGCGCGATCGTTCGCCATCTCGCCAGACAGGGACATCGGGTGGCCAGCAACTTCCGTGACCCGGACAAGGCCGAAGCCTGGCGCCAGGCGATGGCCGCCGAGGGCATCGAGGTGTGCCTGGTGGCCGGTGACGTCACCGACCCGGACGCCTGTGCAGCGATGGTGCGCGCGATCGAGGCGAAGTGCGGCCCGGTCGAAATCCTGGTCAACAACGCCGGCATCACCCGCGACACCACCTTCCACAAGATGACTTACCAGCAGTGGACGGACGTGATCAACACCAACCTCAACGCCTGCTTCAACGTCACCCGCGCGGTGATCGACGGCATGCGCGCGCGCAAGTGGGGCCGCATCGTGCAGATCAGCTCGATCAACGGTCAGAAGGGCCAGTACGGCCAGGCCAACTACGCCGCGGCCAAGGCCGGCATGCACGGCTTCACCATCTCGCTGGCGCAGGAGAACGCGAAGTTCGGCATCACCGTCAACACCGTCTCGCCGGGCTATGTGGCCACCGACATGGTGATGGCCGTGCCGGAGGACGTGCGCGCGAAGATCGAGGCGCAGATCCCGATCGGCCGCCTCGGCAGGCCGGACGAGATCGCCCATGCCGTGGCCTTCCTCACCGGCGAGGAAACCTGCTGGATGACCGGCGCCAACCTGGCGATCAACGGCGGGCAGTACATGGGCTGGTGAAAGAGCAGGAGTGAGGGAAGAGGAGTAAGCAACGAGAGAGAGCGGAAGAGCGGCTTGCCGGCCTTCTCTCACTTCTCACTCCTCTCCACTCACTTCTCGCTCTTCCAGGCATTTTTCCAGCACTTTCCCCACCGCCGCAAAGGCGAACGCACCGGTGATGTGCGTGGCGGCACCCAGCCCGCCGCCGCAGGCCAGGTTCATCGAATCGCCACCCGGCGGCCGGGTGCCGCAGACCGTGCCGTCCGGCTGCGGGTATTGCACATTCTGCAGTGAATAGACGGCTGAAACGCCGAAGTAGCGGCTGGCGTTGCGCGGGAAGTTGAAGTCCGCGCGGAGCTTCTTGCGGATCAGGCTGAACATGGCGTCGTGCTCGGTGCGCGACAGGTCGCGCACGCGGATCTGGGTGGGGTCGGTGCGGCCGCCGGCCGAACCCACGCTGATGATCGGCAGCTTGCGCCGACGGCACCAGGCGATGGTTTCCAGCTTCACCCGGAAGGCATCGCAGGCATCCAGCACCACGTCGTAGCCGCGGTCGAGCAGTTCGTCCAGCGTGGCGGTGGTGAGGAAGCGCTCGATCGCTTCCAGCCGGATCGTCGGGTTGATCGCATGCGCGCGCGCCGCCATCACGCCCACCTTGGACTTGCCGTATTGACCATCCAGCGCGTGCAACTGGCGATTGGTGTTGGACACGCAGATCTCGTCGGCGTCGATCAGGGTGAGCCGGCCCACCCCGCTGCGCGCCAGCGCCTCGACCGCCCACGAGCCCACGCCGCCGATGCCGATCACGCAGACATGCGCCTGCGCGAACCGGGCCACGCTGCCGGCGCCATACAGACGCTCCACGCCCGCGAAGCGTTCGTCCTGGAAGTTCGTCTCGCTCATCGCGTGCCGCCGATATCCGGGGTGGTTTGTAGGGCAATCACGGGCAAGCCTCGCTGGTGGCAATCACGCATTTTATCGCGACGGCGACCGGGCTGCGCCGGCGCAGGTTATTCTTCGGCCTCTCTTCACTTCCGGAACCCTGACGATGCGCGTAGCCCTGATGATTCTGCTTGGCCTGGTGATTGGCGTGATCGGCACGGCCAACGTGATGAATGCACTGAGCGCGCGCAACCCGATGCCCAAGGCCGTGATGGAAACCATGGGTTATCACATCGGCGAACTGAAGAACGCGATCAAGGCGAAGCAGTGCGCGCCAGCCAGGGTCCAGCACCACCTGGCCCGGCTGGCGTCCACCGCCAGCGACATCACGCCAGTGTTCGGCATCGGCGAGAAGACTTTTGTAGACGACGCCACGAAATTGCAGGAACAACTGCAGCAGGCGGCGCAAGCTGCACCAGCGACTTGCGAAGCGCTGGCGGCCGCGATCAAGCCGGTGGGCGAAACCTGCAAGAGCTGCCACCAGCAATATCGCTGAGGGATCGAGAGCACCCCACCCCACCCCAGCCCTCCCCTGCGCCCGAAGGAAGTCCCTTGTGGGTCAGAGGGGAGGGAGAAAGTTGTCAGAAGCGGATCTTGCCGCGCAGCATCTGGCCGTACATCACCCAGTCACCCGCCAGGCTGTACAGCGGGTGCTTGAAGGTCGCCGGCCGGTTCTTCTCGAACACGTAGTGGCCGATCCAGGCGAAGCCGTAGCCGAACAGCGGCGCCAGCCACAACCAGCGCGGCTGCCCGCTGACCAGCACCAGCCCGACCACCGCAAGCACCAGGCTGCTGCCGATGAAATGCAGGCGGCGGCAAGTACGGTTGCGGTGCTCGTTCAGGTAGAACGGATAGAAGTCGCTGAAGCTGGTGAAATCGGACATGGAGCCACTCCGCCGTGATGATCCGATTCTGCCACGCAGACAGGTCATGCGCCGCCGGGCGAGGGTGCCCGCTCTAAGAATCCACGCCCGCCTATTCCGGTAGCGGGATGAACTCCTGGTCGTCGCCGGGCACGCTCGGGAAACGCCCATCGCGCCAGTCGGCCTTGGCCTGCTCGATCCGCTCGCGGCTGCTGGCCACGAAGTTCCACCACAAGTGGCGCTCGCCATCCAGTGGCGCACCGCCGAACAGGATCAGCCGGCTCGCTTCGCTTGCGCGCAGCAGGGGCGGCTCGTCGCCCGCCTGCACGGCCATCTGACGAGCACCGATCTCCAGCTCGCCCCAGCGGATCCCACCCTCGATCACATGCACGCCGCGCTCGGCGTGTTCGCTCGGCAAGGCCAGTTCGGCGCCGGCGCGCAGATTAATTTCCAGCATGAACATCGGCGCGAACACCTTCACCGGCGACTGCCGGCCATAAGCGTTGCCGGCGATCAACACGCCCTCGACACCCGGCAGGCTGATACGTGGCAAGGCCTCCCGACCGTGATGATGGAATTCCGGCGCGACCTCGGCATCGGCCTGTGGCAACGCAATCCAGACCTGGATGCCGTGCAACGACTGGCCAGCCTCGCGCGCTTCCGGCGGCGTGCGCTCGGAGTGCGTGATGCCGTGTCCGGAAGTCATCCAGTTCACCTCGCCGGGGCGAATGTCGGCCAGGCTGCCCAGGCTGTCGCGATGACGGATCGTGCCATCAAACAGCCAGGTCACCGTGGCCAGCCCGATATGCGGGTGCGGGCGCACGTCCATGCCCTTGCCGGCGGGAAAGTTCACCGGCCCCATGTGATCGAAGAACACGAACGGCCCGACATGGCGCGCCTGCAGCACCGGCAGCATGCGGCGCACGACAAAGCCGTCGCCGAGATCGTGTTCCCTGGCGTTGGCAATCAACTGGGGACGGCTTTCCATCGTGTTTTCCTTTACCAGGCCCTTTGATATTGCACCGGCGCGGTGATCCTCGCACCCAGTTCCTGCGCGGCACGGCGCGGGAAGTACGGATCGCGCAGGCTCTCGCGGGCGATCAACACCAGGTCTGCCTCGCCGCTGGCAACAATACTGTCGGCCTGCTCCGGCTCGGTGATCAGCCCCACCGCACCGGTGGCGATGGCGGCTTCGCGGCGGATCTGCGCGGCGAACGGCACCTGGTAGCCCGGTCCCAGCGGAATCTTCACGTGCGGCAGCAAGCCGCCGCTGGAAACGTCGATCAGGTCCACGCCCAGCGGCTTCACCTGGCGTGCCAGTTCGACACTCTGCGCGATGTCCCAGCCACCTTCAGCGGCCCAGTCGGTGGCCGAGATGCGCAGCCACAGCGGCAGCTCGGCGGGCCATACCTCGCGCACGGCAGCCACTACTTCACGAGTCAGACGGGTGCGGTTTTCGAAGCTGCCACCGTAACGATCGTCACGCTGGTTGCTCAACGGCGACAGGAACTGGTGCAGCAGATAACCATGCGCCGCATGCACCTCGACCAGCTCGAAACCGGCTTCCAGCGCGCGTTGCGCCGCGGCGCGGAAATCCGCGATCACCGCCTGGAGACCGGCCTCGTCCAGCGCTTGCGGGATGTTCCAGCCGGCATCGAAGGGCAGGGCGGAGGGCGCCACGACAGACCAGTCGCCCTGCCCGGCCGGCACCGGGCCATGCCCGTCCCACGGGCGCAGCGTGCTGGCCTTGCGTCCGGCATGGGCAAGCTGGACGCCGGCGATCGCGCCGTGCTCGCGGATGAAGCGGGTGATTGGCTGCCAGGCATGCAACTGCGCCTGGTTCCACAACCCGGTGTCCTGCGGCGAAATGCGCCCCTGCGCCGATACCGCGGAGGCCTCGGCAATCACCACCGCCGCGCCACCCACCGCGCGACTGCCCAGATGCACCAGATGCCAATCGTTGGGGACGCCATCCGTCGCCGAGTATTCGCACATCGGCGACACCACCAACCGGTTGCGCAAGGTCAGGCCACGTTGCTGGAACGGATCGAACAGGTTCATCGTGAAATCCATCGAATGGGAGACGTCCACATTCGGGCAGCATGGCGTGTAATCAACCCGTCGTGCGCGTTCGCCCGGTGAACAGCGTGTCTTCCGTGGCAAACCATTCGGCCATGCGCGCGGCAATCGGCACCGGCGTCTTCATCCAGCCGAAGTGATCGGCGGGCAGGCCGGCCATGTCTTCGCGACTGATCACCTCGATCTGCCGGATACCCGGGCCCAGCTTGCCCAGCAGCCAGTCCAGCGACGCCGGTGGGCCAAGCCAGTCTTCCTTCAGGCGCAGCGCCAGCACTGGCAATGACAGGGCGGCAAGTTCGGCCTCGAAGTCCTGGTGCATGCCGGTGGCGGCATAGCGCCCACGGCGGCCGCTGCGTGCCCAGTCGTCGATCACCCCGCGCGCCTCGTTGCCACCGAAGCCGATCCGCCGCCCCGGCAGATAGCCAACCAGTCCGGCCAGCAGCGGCGCCAGCGCATAACCCAGGCCGATCAGCCAGCCATGCCGGAAGCGGCGCCAATACGGCGAACCGCTGGCCACCAGCAACAAGCCGGCAAAGGTCGAAGGGTGCAGGCTGGCGTAGAGCATCGCCAGCTGGCCGCCGAGGCTGTGGCCACCGAGCCAGCGGCGCGCAGCAGGCCAGCATGCGGTAACTTCCGCCATGCCGGCGGGAAGGTCATCGCACAGCAGCTGCCGGTAACCCCAGTCGCACTGGCGACCGGCGCGACGATCGCTGGAACCGATGCCGCGCCATTCGTGCAGCACGACTGCGACGCCACGTTCGGCCAGCGCCTGTGCCAGCGGCAGATAGTGGCGCGCCGGAATGCCCATCGCCGGCAGCCAGTACAGCAGCCGGTGCCAGCTGCCGCGCGGCACCACCGCCAGCAGCTCGAAGCGCGCACCATCGGCAGCGATTACCGGGATCACCCGCGGTTCGGCCGCGGCGCTATCGTCAACAGAAGGGTCGGCCATGCCCACAGGCTAACCAATCATCGCGCCGACCACAAAAAAGGGCCGGCTTGCGCCGGCCCTTTCAAACTGATTCCGCCACCGCGATCAAACGGGGGTGACGTCTTCGGCCTGCAGACCCTTCTGGCCGTCGACGACCTTGAAGCTCACTTTCTGGCCTTCCTGCAGGCTCTTGAATCCCGAGCCGGTGATGGCGCGGAAATGCACGAACACATCAGGGCCATTATCGCGGCTGATAAAGCCGAAACCCTTGGCGTCGTTGAACCACTTGACGGTACCTACTTCACGATCCGACATGACTCACTCCGATCCTAATCCAGACGCTGAGACAAACCGGCCCCAACGGGCCGACGGTTTTACTGAGCATGCAGGGTCTGGTGCAACAGTCGGATTCAGGAAATCCCTACCGGGCACTCTTGTCGCCAAGCAGACGCAGCGGCCCAAGCATAACGGATTTTTTGCCGTGAAGTGATTTGTCAAGCGGAGCGGCCGGGGGTTATTTTTGAAGGGAAAACCGGACATCCCTGCCCGATTTCCCTGTCATGACGATCAACCCGTCCGGGGACGCTTTCCCGGCCCTGCAGTCATTGCGTCGGTCCGCCCGGGATAATCCAATAAAGGTCGCGAAAAGTGACGGCCCGTGGTCACCGGCCATTCGAATCGGAAGCGCGGCATCGCCATTCCGTCGCAAGGCTGCTTGGCCGCCAGAAAACTCACCGGAACACCCGTCTGCGAGCAACCACCAGGGAACCCTGCCTCGCGGCGCCGGACGAAATGGCGTTCGGCCAATCAGCCCATCTCCGTCAGCGGCAGAAAATTCAGGTTTTGTTGACTGGCAACGCGCTCTAGTGGGTGGGTCCGGCCGGCTTCGACCCAGCACTGCCACGGGCGAGCCCGCCATCAATAACCCCGAGGAGATCGACGATGCCCAACTTGCCCCACCCGATCCTGGCCGTTGCGCTCGGAGGCCTGCTGCTGGCGGGCTGCGCCCAGCACCCCGCCACCAAGTCAGCCCGGCCAGCCGGAACGACCGGCACGACGTCACCGTCGTCATCCGCGGTGCGGCGCCAGCACACCTCCGGCGCCAGCAGCCCGACCAACCGGCAAGCCGAATCGACGGACAGCACCGGCATCGCCGCCTGCGACGACTACCTGTCGAGCTACCTGGCCTGCCACCGCGCAGCGCAGATCTATCCGCCGGAACAACTGCAGTCGCGTTACGAAGCCATGCGCAGCAGCCTGCTGAAGGATGCGCAGAATCCGGACATTCGTCCGCAGCTCACGGCCCGGTGCAACTCGTTGGCCAGTCAGTTGCGCCAGGTGCTGGACGGAAAGTCATGCGCCCCCGCTCCGGCACCGGCACCGGCCCGAAGCACGCCATGAGTCGGCGCGGTATGCCACCACGTTGAGCCGAAGGCGCGCTAGTCGCCCCGCCATTTCGCGCGCAACTGCCGGGCCAGCGACGCCGGCCGGGTCGTGCCCAGCTTGATCTGCCCGGTGCCGTGCCACTGCGCCGTCTGCTTGATCGCACTGGCCACGGCCCCCACCAGCGCCGGCTCGACCTGGACGTCCGGCTCGAGAAACAGCGCCTTGACCTCGAAGATGCCGGCATCGCGGTGCGCCTTCGCGTCCAGCCGGCCGACCAGCCGACCGCGATGCAGGATCGGCAGCACGAAGTAGCCGTAGCGCCGTTTCGCTGCCGGTGTGTAGCACTCGATGGTGTATTCGAAGTCGAACATCGCCAGCGCGCGGCTGCGGTCCCAGACCAGCGGATCGAACGGCGACAGCAGCGTGGTAAGCGTGGCACGCAGTTTTCCGGCCCGCGCCTTGTCCAGCAGCGCGGCATGCTCGCGGTGAACATAGCCGGGGCTCTTCCAGCCTTCGACCGCTACCTCCAGCAATTCGCCGGTCGCCAGCAACGGCGCCAGCTCGTGATCGCTGACCTTCGGCTTGAGCCGAAAGTAGTCGGCAATCCACGTCGCCGGCGTCACCCCCAGAGCGCGCACGCTTTCAACAATGAAGTGCTGGCGCTGCTGCGCTGCCGAGAAAGCTAATGCCGCATCGAAGGGTGGATCAAGCCGGGCCAGCACCCGCTCGGCCAGATCGTAGACCCGCTGGAACTTTTCGCGCCGCACTACCATCAGCTCGCCCAGCGCGAACCAGGCCTCCAGCCTGCGCTTTTCCGGTTTCCACTCCCACCAGCCCGACTGGGCGGCGGCTTCGCGGCGCGCAAAATCCGCGGCACGCACCGCACCGGAGGCACGGATGCCGGCCAGCAAGGCATCCATGTCGGCCCGGTGTTCACGATGCATGCGTTCGGCGCTGCGCTGCGCCCAATGATGGCCGCGATGATTCTGGCCGCCCCGATGCCAGGCGATATCGGCGGCACTGACGAAGCAGGCCTCATGCGCCCAGCATTCGGCCAGTTGCCCTTGCGCCAGCGCCTCGTCCAGCCAAGCGCTTGTGTAGTTGCCCAGGCGCGAATGCAGGACGAAGTAGGGGCTGCGGGCCACCACGTGGATGGTGTCGATCTGCAGCATGCGCATGCGTTCGATCGCGGCCACCACATCGGCGGGAGTCGCGCGACGACGCGGTCGCTGCAACAGGCCCTGGGCCGCCAGTTGCATGGCCCTGGCTTGCGCGAGCTTCAGCATGTCGGGGCTGGCTGAAGCGTTGCCCAACGGGAAATTCCCTTCACGGCTTCATGACAGAAATCTTGCGTCGGCATTGACAAAGGCCCTGCTAGCTTGCGCCGAGTTGGATCGAAGCGGGCCGCACTCATGAGTGCCCTCATGCCCGTCCTGTGGATCATTCTGGCATGGAGTTCTGATGATGAAATATCGCAAACCGTTATTGACTGCCCTCGCCGCGTCGGCGTTGATGCTCGCCGGCCAGGTGATCGGCCAGGAGGTTCCGGCAACCACGCCGGCCGACCAGACCACGGCCACCATGGCCACGCCGCAGGGCGAACTCACGGTGAAGTCGGGCATGCCCACGCCCCCGCCCGCCGGCCCGGCACCGGCGTTCGAGCAACTCTCCGGCGGCGCCAGATACATCACCGAAGATCAGGCGGCGGCCTATCCGTTGCTGGCCAACGATTTCATTTACGCGGACCACAATCGCGACGGCCGCATCAGCAAGGATGAGTACAAACGCTGGACAGCGCAGCAATAATCCGCGCCCGCGTGCGCACCGGTCGATGCTTCGACCGGTGCGTTTTCGCGCCTGCGCGTTCGTCATCCACCGTCCACGCGGGCTCCGCTAGACTGCGCCACCTCATTCAGGAATTCGCCGCACATGAAGCCATTGACAGCGGTCGCTGCCGTGACCTTGTGTGGATTCTGCCTGGTCGCGCCGCTGCGCGCGCAGAATCCGGACCCTACCGACATCCGCGGCTGCACTGCCATCGAAAGCGATGCGCAGCGGCTGGCCTGCTATGACCACGCGACCGGACGGGTCAATCTTCCGGTGGCGCAGAAGCGTTCCGACGCGAGCACGAGCGCACCGGAGGTCTTCCACCGCGACGACCGGCTGGCTTCTGCCGACAAGCCAGGCAACAGCGAGGTGGCCAAGCCGCTTTCCCTGCTCGACAGCCGCTGGGAGCTGTCGCCGGAGAGCAAGCTCGGCACCTTCAACCTCCGCGGTTACAACCCGGTCTACGTGATGCCGGTGTTCCTCACCAGCAACCAGAACGAGCGGCCGCGCAGCCCCAATGCCGACAATACGGTCACTGGCGCCGGCGAGCAGCTGGAAAACGTCGAGGCGAAATTCCAGCTCAGCCTGAAGGCGAAGGTGTGGCAGGGCGTGTTCGGCGACACGGGCGACCTGTGGGTGGGTTATACCCAGTCATCGCGCTGGCAGGTCTACAACTCCAGGTTGTCGCGACCGTTCCGCGAGACCAACTACGAACCCGAAGCGATGCTGGTCTTCGGCACCCACTACAACCTGTTCGGCTGGAACGGACGTCTGTTGAGCATCGGCGTCAACCATCAGTCGAATGGCCGCGGCGATCCGCTGTCGCGCGGCTGGAACCGGGTGATCGCCAACGTCGGTTTCGAGCGCGATGGCTGGACCGTGATGCTGCGCCCGTGGTGGCGCATTCCGGAGCCGCGCAGCACCGACGACAACCCCGACATCAGCAACTACATGGGCCGCGGCGAAGTGCAGATCGTGCACGAATGGAATGGCCAGGAATTCGGCATGTTGCTGCGGCACTCCCTGCGTGGCGGCAGCCAAAGCCATGGCGCCGCGCGCTTCAGCTGGAGCTTTCCGGTGGCCGGCAACCTGCGCGGCTACATGGAAGTTTTCAAGGGCTACGGCGAAAGCCTGATCGACTACAACCACAACGCCACCTACCTTGGCGTCGGCGTTTCCCTGCTCGACTGGTACTGATCGAAACGCTGGTGGCGGCCTCAGCGCCACCATCGCGTCTTCGAACCGGTGAGGATCTTCAGCATCTGCCCCGAAGCCAGCGGCATGCGTCCCAGCGGTCCCAAGGCGATGTCGCGCAGCCGCGCAAGGCCATCGTGCTCGGACTGGAACAGCGGCGTCAGCCAGCGGCTGAGCTGCTGGTAGACGGCCACATGCGCGCGTCGGCGCCGCGCATAGTCACGCAGGGCAAGATCCAGCGACGGGCTTTCCGCCAGCGTGTCCGCCAGCGTCGCCGCATCGAGCAAGGCCATGTTGACACCCTGCCCGAGCTGCGGGCTCATCGCATGGGCGGCATCGCCGATGAACACCAGTTCCCCCTGCACGGGATGCCGCAACAAGACGTCGCGGTAGCGGGCCCGCCGCAGTTGTTCGGGTGACGCGATGCCGGCCAGCAAGGGCAATGCCTCGGGCCACAGGCTGGCAACCCGCTGCCGCAGCCGCTCCAGCGCGGTCGCGTCGAAGGCGTCCACCTGCGCTCCGGGCAAGCTGAAGAAGAAGGTCAGCCAGCGTCCCGCGCGATCCGCACAGCGTCCCACCGGCAACAGGCCGACCATCTCGCGCGCGCCGGCGTAGCGTTGGTGCAAGGTATCGCCATGCGGCCAGTGTTCGGCGGGCAACAGGCACCACACGGCACCCCAGGGATAGAGCGGATGCCGGCGCACCAGCGCCGGAGTACCCTCGCGCAGTACCGAGTGCGCGCCATCAGCGGCGATGACCAGATCGAACGGACCATGCGTGCGCCCCTCGCTGTCGCTCAGCCGGCCGCCTTCGACGGCGGTGATCCGCACCCCGGTGTGGATCTGCCCGGCATCGGCCCAGGCGTCGCGCAGCACGGTAAACAGGCTGCCGCGAGTCATCCCCAGCCCGAAACAATCCGCCGCGCGATCGGCATAGCGCATGTCCATCACGCGGCGGCCACGCTCGTTGCAACCGTAGAGCCGCTCGATGCGCTGGCCGTGCGCCAAGGCCGGTTCGTGCAGTCCCAGCCGTGCCAGCACAGCCAGGCCGATGGGCTGCAGCAAAAAGCCGGCACCCACCGGCCCCGGCTCGGCGGCCTGCTCGAATACGCTCAGGCGATGTCCCTGGCGCGCCAGAAACAGCGCCGCGGCCTGGCCAGCGGTGCCGTAACCGACAATCGCAATGCGCAAGCCTCCCTGCATACGCTCATTCCCGGTTGACTGCAGCAGCGGAGGCTGCTGCAGTGCTCACTCAGTGGTGATGACCGCCAGCGCCGTGCACGTGGCCATGCTGCAGCTCTTCGGCCGTGGCATCGCGCACGTCGGTCACTTCGATGGCGAAATGCAGGGTCTTGCCGGCCAGCGGATGATTGGCGTCGATGAACACCACGCCATTCTCGACCTTGGTCACGGTGACGTTGATCTGCCCTTCCGGTCCGTTGCCCTGGAACTGCATGCCGGGCTGGATGTCCTCCACGCCCTGGAACGCCTCGCGCGGAACCTCCTGCATCATTTCGGCATGGTGCACGCCGTAGCCTTCTTCCGGCGTCACCTCGGCGTCGAACTTGTCGCCCACCACGCGACCTTCCATCTGCTTTTCGAGACCGGGCACGATGTGACCCTTGCCGTGCAGGTAGGTCAGCGGTTCGCGACCGGCGGAGCTGTCGATGACCTGACCGTCATCGTCGGTCAGCGTGTAATGGAAGGCGGCTACGGAGTTCTGGGCGATCTGCATGGGCTTCTCGGGTTGGGTTCTCGTTCGTCGGCCAGGATGCCGACACCAATCGGACAGTTTAGCAGAGCCCGCGAAGCGCTCCTGCACGGCGCGCGGGGATTGGCGATACTGGCCGCATGAGTCGATCGCCCCTCCGCCATGCGAGCCAGCTCGCGATCCGCCTGCTGTTTTGCGCCGGATGGCTGCTGCTGTGTCTCGACGCGATGGCCACGACACAGGGCGCCGACAGCCGTGCCGAGCTGGCGACACGGATCAACGCGCAGATCAGCCAGCCGCGCTTCGCTGCGGCTCAATGGGGTGTGGCCGTGGTGTCACTGGACAGCGGCCGCAGCCTGTACGCCCATGATGCGGACCGGCTGCTGCAACCGGCCTCCACCGCCAAGCTGTTCACCGCGGCACTCGCGCTGGCCACACTGGGGCCCGACTACCGGATCCCCACGCGCCTGCTGGCCGGCGGCCACCTCGTGCGCGGCCGCCTCAACGGCCCGTTGATCCTGTACGGCATGGGCGACCCCACGCTGGGCACGTCGAGCAGCCCGGATTGGGCGGAACAACTGGCCAGCCAGGCCGCCGCTCGCGGCCTGAAGTTCGTGCAGGGCGACCTGCTCGCCGACGACAGCTACTTCGCCAGCCCGGCGTTCGGCAACGGCTGGGAGGCCGGCGACCTGCAAAGCTGGTTCGCGGTACCCACCTCCGCGCTGAGCGTGCAGGAGAACATCGCCATGCTCGCGGTGAGCCCCACCGTCGCTGGCCAACCTGCGCGACTGGCATTTTCCGACGATGACGCAGGCACCCGGATCGACAACCGGCTGCTGACCACGACCGCGCACACGCCGAGCGACATCAATCTCTACCGCGCGCCGGGAACAGCGGTACTGCATGCCTTCGGCACGATCGCCGCCGATGCGCCGGCACAGCATTTCAGGCTGGCGATGGTCGATCCTGCGCTGGTCGCTGGCGCACGCTTGCGGCAGGCACTGAAGCGGCATGGCATCCGCGTCACCGGCAAGCTGCGCGCGATTCATTGGCCGCAACGCGAGACGGCGCGAATCGCACATCCGGGCCTGCTCGGCGAGGTGCAGTCACCACCGCTGCGGGACATCGTGCAGCGCGGCCTGAAGCGTTCGCAGAACCTGTACATGCAGAACCTGTTGCTGGCCGTGGGCGCAGCACAACCGGTCAGCTCGACGGGCTTTCGCAGCAGCGAAAACCGCGCACTCGATGCCCTGGGGCAACTGCTGCGGCAAATCGGGGTGCCAGCGTCGAGCAGCCTGATCGAGGAAGGCGCCGGGCTTTCACGGCGCGACCTGGTGACGCCGAACGCGATGGTCCGCCTGCTCGGCTACCTGGCCGCCCAGCCTTACGCGGAAATGATGCGCGAGGCGCTGCCACGGGCGGGAGTGGACGGCACCCTGATCAGGCGCATGAAGGGAACCGCGGCCGAAAACAATGTGCAGGCCAAGACCGGCAGCATGAGTCTGGTGCATTGCCTGGCGGGCTACGTCACCACGGCGACCGGCGAGCGACTGGCGTTCGCGATCATGCTGAACAACTACCAGCAGCCGAACGACGCAGCGACCGCCAGCAGCGCGCTGGATGCAATCGCCGAGTTGCTGGCCGGCTACTGCGGCCACGACTGAGCGCGTCCTGTTCAGACCGCGTGCGAGGTCGCTGGGCTGGTCAGCCGGCCAGTCGCTCGAGGGTGTCCTTGCCGATCTTCTGCGGCGTATCGGTGGACGCATAGCGCTTGACCACCTGGCCCGCCGCGTCGACCAGGAACTTGGTGAAGTTCCACTTGATCGATTCGCTGCCAAGAATGCCCTTGCCTTCGCTCTTCAGCCACTTGTAGAGCGGGTCGGCATGCTCGCCATTGACCTCGACCTTGGCGAACATCGGGAAGGTCACGTCGTACTGGGTGCTGCAGAACGTCTTGATCTCCGCCTCGTTGCCGGGTTCCTGATGACCGAACTGGTCACACGGAAAACCGAGCACCACCAGGCCGCGGTCGCGCTGGTCCTGCCACAACGTCTCCAGGCCCTTGTATTGGGGGGTAAAGCCACACTTGGACGCGACGTTCACAATCAACAGGGTCTTGCCGCGCCATTCGGCAAGCGAACGCGGTTTGCCGTCGATATCGTTCACGGTGAAATCGTAGACACTGGTCATGCTGTAGCTCCGCCGGAGGGGTCCAATCCCCCAGACTACGCCAAGCGCGCGGAGATTGCCTGCGTCGGCGCGACCGGACATATCCATATGCCTTATCCGACGTTCCACCATGGACGTATGGACGGCTATTGTCGAGGCCCCGAACAGCCCATACGGATCCTGCCGTGCTGCACGTGATCGCCACCGTTCTTTCGCTGTTGCTGCTGGCCGGGGTGTTCGGCTCCGGTATCGAGGCCAACGATGAAGCCGCAGCAGAGTCGACTGAAAGTATCGACGCCGCGCAAGGCGTCATCGAACCCGAGGCCTGAGCGACGCTTCGCTCCCGCAATCGACGTTCAACCCTGCTCGGCGGGAATGTCGAACACCTGACGCAGGTAGGCCACGTAAGCCGGGTCCTCGCACATGTTCTTGCCGGGCGAGTCGCTCAGCTTGGCCACCGGCTGGCCGTTGCAGCGGATCATCTTGATCACGATGTTGAGCGGCGTCGGACCCACGTCGTTGGTGAGGTTGGTGCCCACGCCGAATGCCAGCCGGCAGCGGCCGCGGAAGTGCTCGTACAGCTGCATCACCTTGGGAATGTCCAGGCCATCGCTGAACACCAGTACCTTGCTGCGGGGATCGACACGGTTTGCGCCGTAATGCGCCAGCACCTTCTCGCCCCAGGCAAACGGATCGCCGGAGTCGTGGCGGGTGCCGTCGAACAGTTTGCAGAAATACATGTCGAAGTCGCGCAGGAAGGCGTCCAGTCCGTAGACGTCGGACAAGGCGATGCCGAGATCGCCACGGTATTCCCTGGCCCATGCTTCCAGTGCCGCCACCTGCGAATCGCGCAGGCGCGGGCCCAGCGCCTGATGCGCCTGCAGGTATTCATGCGCCAGCGTTCCCAGCGGCAACAGGTTGAGCTTGCGCGCCAGCCAGACATTGCTGGTGCCGGCCAGCTGATCGCCCAGCCCGTTGCGCAACGTGGTCACCACCTCTTCCTGCCACACCCGTGAAAAGCGGCGACGGGTTCCGTAATCGGCGATTCTGCACTGGGCGTAATCCGGCGCATTGCGCAGCAAGGCGATCTTCGCCTGCAGGCGCTGCCGCCCCTCGGCGAGGTCGAGACCTTGACTGGTGCGCTGGAAGTACACTTCGTTGACAATGGCCAGCAAGGGCACTTCGAACAGGATGGTGTGCAGCCAGGGGCCGCGAATGCGGATCTCGATCTCGCCGTTGCCGGCTGCCGCCGGCGCGATGTCGACATACTTCTCGTTGAGCTGGAACAACCCGAGGAAATCGACGAAATCGCTCTTGATGAAACGCCAGCCGCGCAGATAGTCCAGCTCGTCAGGAGCGAAACGCAGTTGGCACAGTGAGCGCAGTTCGTCACGGATCTCGTCGATGAACGGCACCAGATTGATGCCCGCCGTGCGGCACTTGAACCGGTATTCCACATCGGCGGCCGGATACTGGTGCAACACCACCTGCATCATGGAAAACTTGTACAGGTCGGTATCGAGCAGCGAATCAATGATCATCAGTTGCCCAAACGCAAACGGGAAGCCTGCATTATCCATGTGGCGACGTCGCTCACGCGACAAACCAGCGCCTCGCGCAAAAAAAACCCCATCATCCAGGGGAGGAATGACGGGGTTTGTCAGGCGGCGTCCAGGGGAGGAAATGCCGGCCCCTCAGCAACACGTTGAGCTGTGCCACTTCCTGTCGCCCTCACGGCGATAACATGGGGTTAGTGTGGACTTGGGCGTGTGAGTTCAATGTGCAGATCCCGATTCGTTCAGCTCCCCGACAGGCTTGCCATCGCGCTCGGTCATGCAGCCGTTGCCAGGGCTTGTGTTCCACGATCTGCAGCTCGCTGCGGGAGTTACTCGTGAAGCTGCTGATGGCCGGCTTGCTGGCCGTGTGCCTGACGCTGCCAGCCACCGCCGCCGAGCTGAAGGTCGATCTCGGCCACGGCCCGACGATCTGGCAAACCGAAACGCTGCTCAGGCGCAGCGATGTGCGCACGATCAGCGTACCGGAGGACGTCGCGTTTCATCGCACCATGCATTATCGCGCGGTGCCGTTGATCGATCTGCTGCGAGGCCTCGACGCCGGTGACCACTTGCAGTTCGTCGCCAGTGACGGCTTTGCCGCCGAGATCCCCGCCACCTTGCTGCTGAACGACAGGGGCAGCAAGGCCTGGCTGGCGATCGAAGACCCGGCACACCCCTGGCCGCCGTTGCCCGGCCATGGCCGTGCCGCGCCGTTCTACATCGTGTGGACGCGGCCGCAGGCCGCCCACGTCGGTCCGGAACAATGGCCCTACCAGCTGGCCGGCATCCGCAAGCTGACCGATCTGGCCAGGAGATTTCCGGCACTGCAGCCGGACCCGGCGCTGGCTGCCAACAGCGCGATTCGGCGAGGCTTCGTCGTGTTCCAGCAGACATGTCTGGCCTGCCACACCCTCAATGGCCAAGGGGATGCCAAGCTCGGGCCGGACCTCAACCTCCCGCATAACCCCACCGAATACCTGCGCGCCGATCTGTTGCGCGCGTTCATCCGCGATCCGCAGTCGCTGCGCCGGTGGCCACAGGCGAAGATGCCCGGCTTCGACAGGAACGCATTGTCCGATGCCGATCTCGATGCCGTGCTGGCCTACTTGCGGCACATGGCCGGGCGCAAGGCGAAGCCTTGATCGGGTAGCGAACGATCAGCTCCGGTCGACGATCCGGCTGATCAGCCCGCCGGCGAACTCGAATTCGGATTCACCCTGCAGCTTGAGTTCGGTGCCAGCGGGCGGGCCATCGGGCACCTCCACCGCGAGCACCCCGCGCCAGGCGATCGTCACCAGCACCGACGCCGGATTGAAGGTCCACGCGATAGCCGTCTGCCTGCGCTCGGCGAACATCGCTGCGCCCTTCCCGGCGAGCTCGCGAAATGCGTCGATGCCGGTGGTCGCGGCACTGACCTGGCCGCCGGAAACATTCTCGAACCGCACCGCCGGCGACAACAGCGCCAGCATGCCGTCCACGTCGAAACAGTTGTACGCATCGAGATAGCGTTCGATCACCCGTTGCTTTTCGTCATGCTGCATCGTGCCACTCCCCCTCCCGGGCGTTCAGTCTGCCGCAGGACATGCGCCGTTGCACAACGCCCGCAACGTGCTGTCGCGTCGTGCCTTCGGTTGCTTCGCCAGTTCGCGCACGCTGGCGTGGAACGCCGACCAGGAGTGCCCGGCGCGCGCGAACAACGCCGCGAAGGCTGGAGTCCACCGCGCATACAGTCCGAATGGAAGCAATCGTGCGTTGTTGATCGGCTGTGCGACCCAGGCGTCATAGCGATGATCGCCCGGCCACTGGCGCTCGCGCCATTGCGCATAGCGGGCGCGGAATGCCGCGATCTCCCGCTGCTTGCCAGCCTCCAGCGTGGATGCCTCGCCAGCACCGGCGTACACGGTCGCCAGGCGGTTTCTGAGCTTCAGCACCAACTGGGTGAACTGCTCCTCCATGGCCTGTGCCTGACCGTCCTGCGGCGCCAGTCCGCGCGCCCGGCGCCATTCGCGAACGCCTTCGTCCTGCACGAAGGACGCATACGATTCGTTGAACGCCGTATCGCCTTTCACATAGATCAGCTGATGCGCCAGTTCATGGAAGATCGTGCCATCCAGTTCGTCGTCATCCCAACGCAGCATGCTCGACAGGATCGGATCGGCGAACCAGCCCAGGGTGGAATACGCCGGCACGCCACCGACCCACACGTCATCGCCCTGTGCGCGCAACCTGGCTGCATCCGATTGCGCTGCGGCCTCGCTGAACCAGCCCCGGTAGGCAACGCAACCGGCAACCGGGAAGCACTGGGGCACCGCTTTCACCGAATATCGCGGCGTGGCGAACACGTTCCACACCACATACGGGCGGTCGAGCGAAACGTAGGAGGTATAGCTGCGATTCCGCGGCAGGCCGAGCTGCCGGGTGGCGAACTGGCGGGCTTCCCCGGCCTGGCGCAGGCGTGCAGCCAATGACGGTGCGGTGGCCGGATCAGTCACTACCTGCTGCAGCGCGCGCCGATGGACCATCAGTTCACCCTGGCCGTGCGCGGCCTGCGCGTAGTAGCGCAGGCTGCTGCAAGCCGAGGTCAGAACACCCAGCACGATGATGGCGAGCAGTCTGGGAGCGAGCCAGGATAAACACCTTGCTGCAAGCATCCCCGGCCGCTGCGCGCCGCCTTCAGGCGTCAATGACGATCATCGTCACGGCCGCGGTGCCCGTGGCTGCCACCCCGACCGCCGCCGTTGTTGTTTCCATGCGAACCCTGTCCAGCTTCATGCGAGCGCTGGTAGCCGCCGCCGTGCGAGCCCCGGTTGTCATTGCCTTGGGGGTAGCCCTGCGAGTTGCCACGATGATCGCCATCGGCGCGCCCCTGCCAGTGGCCCGCATGATCGCGATAGTCCCGTCGATCGTGATCGTGATCGCGGTAGCGCGACCCGGCACCGTAGTAGCTGCTGCTGATCCCCACGCTCACACCCGGTGCATAGCAGCAACCGTAATAGCCGCCACCGTAGTAGCCGCCGTAATAGCCATCGTCGTAGACGGGCGCGACGTAAGTGGCCCGGCTTCCGGCGCCGTAGTAGGTATCGCCGCCGTAGCCCGAACCACGCACGTAGCTGTAGCCCGGATCGTAGTAGCAGCCCGACAACGTCGCGGCAGCGGCGACCAGGATCAGACTGGACAAAAGACGTTTCATGACCGGTCCCACTGTGGAATGACGTCTGCAGATTGAGGCCACCTGCTTGAACGACGGCTAAAGTCGCTGTGCGTAGCCGGCGGTTCAACCGCCGGCCATGTTCCGCCACCGCACGCCCATTCTTCCGCCAGTCGGGCGCTAACTCCTGCCGCGCTTGCCCTGGTCGCCACGCTGGGGGGCCAGCACCCGACCATCGGAACCTTCGCCCGCAATCTCACCGGCCGCCGCCGGCTGCAGATCGGCATGGCTGGCTGCTGGCTGCGTCGGGTTCGCGTCCGGCCAGCTCGGCCCCTGGCGCACCCGTTCGTTCTTTGCCTCCAGCAAGGCCTGGATCTTTGCTACGGCGTCTTCCTGGCTGATGTGGTGGATCGGCTCGTCCACTGCTGGCCGCTTGCGCGCGGCAGGCTGCTTCTTCGCGACGGGCTTGCTGGCGACCGGCTTTCCGGTCACAGGCGTCTTGGCCGCCGCTTTCCGTGCCGCTGGCGCCTTGTTGACTGCGACCTTCTTGACGGCAGCCTTCCTGACCGGGGCCTTTTTCGCCACGGTCTTCTTCGCTGCGGGCCGCTTGGCCGCGGCTTTCCTGACCGCCGTCTTCCCCGCCACGGGCTTCTTCACTGCGGCCTTCTTCCGCACGCTGGTGGCTGCACTGGTCGGCTTGGTCGCCGACTTCCTGGCCGCGACCTTGCTGGCTGTCGCCTTGCGCGGAGCCGTCTTGTTGCCGGCTGCCTTCTTCGCCGCGGGCGTCCTCATGCTCGACTTCCGGGCGGCAGGCTTCTTTGCTGCGGGTTTCTTTGCAGCAGGTTTCTTTGCAACCGTGGTCTTTGCCGCGGACTTCTTCGCAACCGACTTCCTGGTTGTGGCCATGCGCTGGTTCTCCTGCGGTGATCATTGGAGTGGTGGGAACCAGTATGCGCGCCTCGTCCGCAGCCGGCATCAAGCGGTGCGCAAACCGTTCATCCTCGGAAGCTTGGATGCATCAGTGCGTCGATGAAATGCGCCAGCACGCGCGGCTCAACCAGCAAGGTGAACAGCACGCCATAGGCCGCACCCCACAAGTGCGCGCTGTGATTGACGTTGCCCTCGCCACGCCGATCCATGTAGATCGAGTAGCCGGTGTACAGCACCGCGTAGACGATGGCCGGCATCGGAATCACCAACACGATGATGCGCGACCACGGCGCCAGCAGCACGAAGGAGAACAGCACCGCCGATACCGCGCCCGAAGCGCCCAGGCTGCGGTAATTCGGATTGGCGCGGTTCTTCAGGTAGGTGGGCAGGATCGACACCACCAGTCCGCCGATATAGAACAGGGCAAAGCCCAGCGTGCCCAACTGCGCGGTGAAGAAGCTCTCCATCGCCCGGCCAAAGAAGAACAGCGTGATCATGTTGAACAGCAGGTGCCCGAAGTCCGCGTGCACCACGCCGTAGGTTACCAGCCGGTGGTATTCGCGCTGGCGGGTGATTGCCGGCGGCCACAGGATCAGGTCGTTCATCAGGCGGCTGTTGTTGAACGCCATGAACGAGACGATGCAGGTGATGGCGATGATGATCAGGGTAATCAGCATGGACGGTTCCGCGTCGGGCAGCAAAAGCGCACATCTTGGGACCAGCGCCGGACCTTGTCGACTCGCGGCGCGGATCGCCTGACCAGGTGGAGCGGATGTTCCGTGGCGGGCACCGCGGCTTATGCCCGACAGTCACACCGACATGCCCGATCGTCACTGCCGCGAACCGCCCCCGGCGGCTATCATTCAGCGCTTTACGCGGCGCGCCGCTCGACGAACTGGCCTGATGGACCCCATGACCCCGCTCCGCTATCTGCATCTGGATGTCTTCGCCGCCACCGCCGGGGGCGGCAATCACCTGGGCGTGGTGATCGGCGCGGACGCGTGGAGCGACGCGGCGATGCAGCGCTTCGCGCGCTGGACCGCGCTGGTGGAAACCACCTTCCTGTTGCCGCCAGTCGATCCTCAGGCAAGCTACCGCGTGCGCATCTTCACGCCGCACAAGGAAATCCCGTTCGCCGGCCACCCCAGCATCGGCAGCGCCCACGCCGCACTCGAATGCGGACTGACGCAGCCGCACGGCGACCTGCTGTGGCAGGAATGCGGCGCCGGCGTGTTGCCGATCCGGGTGGAAGGTCAGGGCGCCGGTCGCGAACTGTTGCTGCAATCCCCCGGCGAAAGCGTGCTGTCCACCGGCCTGGATGCACACCCGCTGCTGGCCGCCAGCCTGGCAGGGTGCAAGCCCGGCGCGTTGCCGCCGGCACTGGTCGACGGCGGTCGACGCTGGTGGCTGGCCGAAGTGGCCGACGAAGCCAGCCTGCGCGCCTGGCAGCCTGACCACCAGGCGATCCTGGCGCTGGCCGGAGCCAGCGACAGCATGGGACTGTGCGCGTTCGCGCGTGTCGCCGGTGCCGATCGGCGGCTGGTGGTGCGCGCGTTCCCGGCCGGCGTGGGCATCGTCGAAGATCCCGCCTCCGGCGCAGCGAACGGACTGATCGCCGCCTATATCGCCCACGCCGAACCGCACGGACCGCTGGCCAGCGGCTATCAGGTCAGCCAGGGCCGGGAGATCGGTCACGATGCGCGGCTGGTCGTGCGCATCGACGCCGACGCCATCTGGGTGGGCGGCTGCAGTCGCACGGTGATCGACGGCAGCCTGCACTGGACACCCTGACCTCAGCCGCGCTCATCCAGATGGGCGCGGCGTGCCGCCACCAGCGCCAGGGCTGACCAGTCCAGATCCGCATCGCCAGCGGCAAGCGCCTCCAGCATGGCATCGCGCAAGACACCGGCAAACGGCAGCGGCACCCGTGCTGCCTCGCCCGCCGCCTGGGCCAGGCCCACGTCCTTGAATCCCAGCGGCAGCGCAAAGCCGGCCGGCTTGTAGCGTTCCTCGGCGATCAGCTTGCCGTAACCCTGGTAGGCCGGCGCGGCGAACAGCGTGCTGGTCATCACCTCCAGAAAATCCGCGGCACTGACCCCGTAGGCACGGGTCAGCGCGGTGGCCTCGGCCATGCTCTCGATCGCACTGGCCAGCATGAAGTTGCCGGCAATCTTCGCCACGTTGGCGCGCTCTGGCGCCTCACCCATCGGCCACACCTTGCTGCCCATCGCCTGCAGCAGCGACTGCACCTTGTCGATGGCGGAGGGCTTGCCCGCGGCAAGGATATTCAGCTTGGCTGCAGCAGCCATGTCCGGACGGCCGAACACCGGCGCCGCCACGTATTCCAAGCCGCGCTGCGCGTGCGCCTCGGCCAGTTCCCGGGCCAGCGCCACCGAGATGGTGGCGTGGTTCACATGCACCATGCCGCGATCCATCGCATCGAGCAGCGAACCCTCCAGGAAGATCGCGCGCACCGCCTGGTCATTGGCCAGCATGCTGCACAACACGTCACCCTGCGCCGCGCGGTCGGGCGTGCTGGCGACTTTCGCGCCCAGCGAGGCCAGCGGCGCGCAGGCCGCCGCCGAACGATTCCACACCGTGACACTGTGGCCGGCGGCCACCAGGTTGCTGGCCATCGCGCTGCCCATGGCGCCAAGGCCGATGAATCCGACTTTCATGAAACCTTCCTCTTCGTGATCCGGCGTGCAGTCAAGCACGCGTGGCGTTCACGAATCGCGAAGCGCCGCCGCATCACGTTCCGCGCGATGGATGGCTACTGCAGGCCGGGCAACGCGTCCAGACAACGCTGCCGGCACAGGTAGCGCTTGTTCAAGCCGTTGCTGTCGTACAGATAGGCCGCGCCGCCGGCGAAGATCTGGTACTGACGCAGCTGTCCCGACATCTTGATCGAACCCTTGTAGCTGCAAGGCAGGATCACGGCCTGATCATGGAATGTTTCCGGATCGACCTCATCGGCCAGCCGAAAATAGCTGGCCACGTCGGCGGCGGTCAGGCTCAGCGCACTGCACATGTCGCGGTCGGGCCGGGATTGATCGATCTCCGGTGCCAGCGAAACCACCTCGAACGTCGGCTCGCGGTGAACCGGCGCGCACGAGGCCAACAGCATGCCCAGCAGCAGCGCGATGAAAACCTGCGCGGACTGCCTCATGGCTTGGCCCCGGTCAGCAGCGCCTGCAGCAGTTGCGCACCCTCGGACACTTCCTTGCGGGCAATTGCCCCATGGGCGTAGATATCGCTCAGCAGATTGAGCTTGAACTGGGCGACCAGGATGTCCACCAGGTACTTCACCGATTTCAATTGCTCTGCCGTCGGCAGCTCGAACGCCTTGTCCGCCGCCACGAACTTTCCCACCACCTCGATGCCCAGCGAATCGTTGTTCGAGGGATATCTGAGCGGATAGGTCTTGCCCAGCTCATGGCGCGAGAGATTCTTCGCGCGCGTGCCGAAACCCACGCCTTTCTCGTGCAGCAGCGCGGTGATCGTCTTCAATTCCTGCGGATCGCAGTTGTTCTCCGCCTGGCAGCGTGCCACCAGGATGCCGACGTGCCAGCAGACCTGATCGACCCTGGCGGTCTGGTAGATCTTGCCGACCTTGTCGATCAGGAAATGCGCGCCGGTGGTCTTGCCGCCTTCATAGGCGCTCAGCGTGCCGGTTGCCGACGAGGAATCGGTTCGGTGCAGCACGATCGAAGCGACCGAAGCCAGGGTGCCATGCTCGATGGATGAGTAGAGCTTGACCTCCACTTGCGGGTCGATCAGCTTGCCGTTCTCCACCGTGGCCATGGCCTGCTTCCTTTGGATGAAAAGCCTGCGGCCCGACAACGAAGGGGTGCTGCCGGGAGATCCTGTCAGGCGATGCTGCGGCCCTCCACCCGCGGGCGTCAAGTGACCCGTGCCGGCTAGGCCACCCCGCCTGCCGCCTGCCCCGACGCCCACGCCCACTGGAAGTTGTAGCCACCCAGCCAGCCGGTGACATCGACCACTTCCCCGATGAAGTACAGACCTGCCACCAGTTTCGACTGCATCGTGCTGGAGGACAGTCCGTCGGTGTCCACGCCGCCCAGCGTGACCTCGGCGGTGCGATAGCCCTCGGTGCCGCTGGCGGTGATCGGCCAGGCGTTGAGCTGCCCGCCGATCTGCACCAGTTCGGCGTCGCGATACTGGCGCATGGGACGATTCTCAAACCACTGTTCGCACAGGCGCTGGGCGAGACGTTTCGGCAGCTGCTCGCCGAGCGCGGTCTTCAGTTCGGCCAGTGGCCGCGCCGCGCGTTGCTCCAGCAGCCAGTCACCGGCGTCGCGGTCAGCCAGCAGGTCAACACGCAGATCGTCGCCGGGCTGCCAGTACGAGGAAATCTGCAGGATCGACGGGCCGCTGATGCCCCGGTGGGTGAACAACAGCCCGGCGCGAAAGCCCTGCTTGCCCACCCGCGTCTCCACCAGCGGCAGCGCCACGCCGGCGAGATCCTGATAGTGCTCCTGATGCTTGCCGCTCAGGGTCAGTGGCACCAGTCCGGCGCGCGTCGGCAGCACGGCGTGCCCGAACTGGCGCGCCAGTTCGTAGCCGAAGCCGCTGGCGCCCATGCTGGGAATCGACAGGCCGCCACTGGCGACCACCAGCGATTCGGCATGCACCTCGCCCCGCGCGGTATGCACGCTGAAACCCTCGGGCGTCTTGCGCACGCGCTGCACGCCGCAGCTCGCCTCCACCGTGACGCCGGCCGCGGCGCATTCGTCCAGCAACATGCGCACGATCTGCTTCGACGATTCGTCGCAGAACAACTGGCCCAGCTCCTTTTCGTGCCAGGCAATGCGGTGCTTGTCGACCAGCGCAATGAAATCCCATGGCGTGTAGCGCGCCAGCGCCGACTTGGCGAAATGCGGATTGGCCGACAGGTAATTGGCTGGCGTGACGCCCAGGTTGGTGAAATTGCAGCGCCCACCGCCGGACATCAGGATTTTCTTGCCGACCTTGTTGGCGTGATCCACGACCAGCACGCGGCGACCGCGCTGCCCAGCGGCGATCGCGCACATCAGGCCGGCCGCGCCGGCGCCGATGATCAATACGTCCACTTTCACGAATGCCGGTTCCCGCCCGCTGCTGGTCGCGCATTATCGCCCAGCAGCATCGCTTACACTTGTCTGCCCTCTCCGCCGAGCACTTCCATGCCTTCCTTTGACGTGATTTCCGAAGTCGACAAGCACGAGCTCACCAACGCGATCGACCAGGCCAACCGCGAACTGACCACCCGCTTCGACTTCAAGGGCGTGGATGCCAGCTACGTGCTGGACGATTCGGTGATCACCCAGAAGGCGCCCAGCGACTTCCAGCTGCAGCAGATGCTGGACATCCTGCGTGGACGCCTGGCCGCTCGCAAGATCGACGCCCGCGCGCTGGACATCGGCGAGCCGGAAGTGAACCTGGGCGGCGCGCGGCAGAAAATCACCGTCAAGCAGGGCATCGAGCAGCCGGTGGCGAAGAAGCTGGTCGCCGCACTGAAGGCGGCCAAGCTCAAGGTCGAGGCGCAGATCAATGGCGACAAGCTGCGCGTCACCGGCAAGAAGCGCGACGACCTGCAGGAAGCGATGGCGCTGCTGCGCAAGTCCGACGTGGAACTGCCGCTGCAGTTCGACAACTTTCGCGACTGAACGCCGGGTGCGCTGCTACGACTTCGACAGCAGCCGACCACCCATCGCGGCGTTGACCGCCACCACGAACGCCACCGCCGCGGCATGGGTCAGCAGGTCGGTGGCGGCCGAATCGTAGGCGTGGCAGATCTCCAGCAGGCTGGCCGACGCCGCCGCACTGGCCAGCCCGATCAGCACCGCGGTAAGCACCGGCCGCAGCGGACAGGCGCGGCGCAGCAGGATGACCAGCAGTGCCGAGAGCGGTATCGAGAAGCTGACGATGAACAGCAGGCAATCGGCCGATTGATGCACACCGGCCACTGCGGTTCCCGGCGCAATCCAGCTGCGCAGGCAGCCGAGTCCGCTGGCGCCGATCCACAACACCGCCGCCGGCAGCGGCAACCACGCCCACGCCCGGTTCCGCCCCGGCACACCCAGCACAAAGGCCGCCCACGCGGCGCTGATCGCGGTAGACACCGCGCCGATGCCGGCCCAGGCCAGGTCCGGCGTGGACTCCCAGCGCAGCAGCATCGGCGTGGCGCCGTAATGCATCAGCAGCACCACGGCGATCGCCGCCACCGCCAGCAACCAGCCGGCCGTACGCAGCCATGGCGGCAGCAGACGCTGCACTGGCACCAG
This sequence comes from Rhodanobacter ginsengiterrae, assembly GCF_050026815.1. Taxonomy (NCBI): domain Bacteria; kingdom Pseudomonadati; phylum Pseudomonadota; class Gammaproteobacteria; order Lysobacterales; family Rhodanobacteraceae; genus Rhodanobacter; species Rhodanobacter ginsengiterrae. The sequence goes on from NZ_JALBWO010000055.1 coordinate 212,755, forward strand.
CTCGGTGCCGAGCAGGTCGATCAGTGCCTCATGCGGTCGCAGCTCGGCCATGGCCTCAGGGTTCTCCGTGGAAACGTTCGCGCAATGCCTTCAGGGCGCGATGCAGGTTGACCTTCAAGGCACCGGGATTGCGCCCGGTCAGTGCCGCCGCTTCGCCGAGCGAGCGTTCGCGCAGACCCAGCTGTTCGACCGCCTCGCGCTGGCCCGGCGGCAGCGCGGCGATCGCCGCGCGCAGACGCCGCGCGCGCTCATCGCTTTCGCTGGCGGAGCTGGCGTCGCCCTCCCCGGCATGGCTGTCGAAGGCGTGCTCGTCGTGTACCTCGCGACTGTCGCGACGACCGCGGCTGCGCAAGGCGTCGATCGCGCGGCGATTGGCGATCGCGGTCAGCCACGCATCGTACGAGCGCGCGGGATCGTAGGTATGGCGCACCCGATGCACCGTCATCAGGGTCTCCTGCACCACGTCATCCAGGTGATCCTGCGCCACCCCCTGGCGGCGCGCGGCGGCGCGGATCAACGCCACGGAATCGGCCAGCAGTTTCTCGTAGGCACGCCGGTCGCCGGCCTGCGCAGCCGCCATCCACGTCGCCCGACGCTGGTCGGGCGACTCGCTGTCGCCTGGCTGGGTGAAGTCGACCGACACGATCCGGCTGGGACCTGTTCGCAAACAAAGTCCGTTATCTAGGCGCATCAGGCCATCGGCAGTCAAGGCTTGCGACATGCATGTTCCATCGTGGGACCCTTGCCAGCCATTCGCCGCATCCATCGCCGGGGTTACCTCGTACCCAGAGGTAACCGGCGATCACCCGACGACGAAAGACCAGACAACCACCCACGGATGCCAACCCCATGCTCGTGTTGATCCTCGCCTACCTCGGCGGCGTACTGACCATCCTCAGCCCCTGCATCCTGCCGGTGCTGCCCTTCGTGTTCGCCCGCGCGGACAAGCCGTTCATGCGCAACGGCTTCCCGATGCTGCTGGGCATGGCCATCACCTTCGCCGGCGTGGCCACTCTGGCCGCGCTGGGCGGCGGCTGGGCGGTGCACGCGAACCAGTACGGCCGGCTCATCGCGCTGGTGGTGCTGGCCTTCCTCGGCCTGACGCTGCTGTCGACGCACCTCGCCGAATGGATCAGCCGGCCGTTCGTGGCCCTGGGCAACCGCCTGTCGCAGCGCTCGGCGGGCGACGGCGATTCGATCTGGGCTGCGGCCGGTCTCGGCGTCGCCACCGGCCTGCTGTGGGCACCGTGCGCGGGACCGATCCTCGGCCTGCTGCTGACCGGCGCGGCGCTTAACGGCGCCAGCGTGCAGACCACCTTGCTGCTGCTCACCTACGCCGCTGGCGCGGCCACCTCGCTGGGCCTGGCGCTGCTGATCGGCGGCAAGGTGTTCGGCCTGATGAAGCGTTCGCTGGGTGCCGGCGAGTGGGTGCGTCGTGCGCTCGGCGTGCTGGTGTTGTGCGGCGTCGCCGCGATCGCGCTGGGACTGGATACCGGCCTGCTCACCCGCGTCTCGCTGGCCAGTACCGGCGGCATCGAACAGAGACTGATCAATTCGGTGCGCCCCGCACCGGCGCCGCAACCGGTGCTGAAGGCCGGCGAACCGCTGCCGGTGGAAGGTCAGCTGCCGTCGCTGACCGGTGCCACGCAGTGGTTCAACAGCCCGCCGCTGACCGCCGAATCGCTGCGCGGCAAGGTGGTGCTGGTCGACTTCTGGACCTACTCCTGCATCAACTGCATCCGCACCCTGCCCTACGTGCGCGGCTGGTACGACAAGTACAAGGACCACGGGCTGGTCATCATCGGCGTGCACGCGCCGGAATTCGCCTTCGAGAAGAATCCCGCCAACGTCATCAGGGCGGTGAAGGATCTGGGTGTGGACTACCCGGTCGCGCTCGACAACGACTACGCGATCTGGAAGGGCTTCAACAACGAATACTGGCCCGCGCACTACTTCATCGACACCCAGGGCCGGATTCGCAGCCACCACTTCGGTGAGGGCAATTACCACCAAAGCGAGGACGTGATCCGCCAGTTGCTGACCGAGGCCGGCCAGAAGAATCTGCCGGGTGGCTACGTCAGCGATGATCATCGTGGCGTCGAGGCGACCGCGTCGAACGACCCCACCCGCTCGCCCGAGACCTACGTCGGCTACGCGCGCGCAATGAACTTCGTCGGTGGCCGGGTGACCCACGACGACAGCCACGACTACCGCGCACCGGGCACGCTGGCGGCGAACCAGTGGTCGCTCGACGGACGCTGGACGGTGCGCGACGAAAGCGCCCAACTTGACCAGGCTGGCGGCGCCATCGTCTATCGCTTTCGCGGCCGTGATCTGCACCTGGTGCTCGGGCCGGCCAGTGACGGCAAGCCGGTCCGCTTCCGCGTCACCATCGACGGCAAGCCGCCCGGCGCCGACCACGGCATGGATACCGATGCCGACGGCAACGGCACGGTCGATAGCCAGCGCCTGTACCAACTGGTGCGCCAGGCCAACGGCAGTGGCGAGCGACTGTTCGAAATCACCTTCCTCGACCCGGGCGTGCAGGCGTTCGCCTTCACCTTCGGCTGATCCTCAACCCACCGTTCCGGAGGTTGCCATGTCACGTCTTGAAGAAACCCTGGCGATGGATCGCCGCCGCTTCCTGCGCGCCTCGCTCGCCGGTGGCGCCGTGCTGCTGGCTGGCGGCGGAATGCTCGCTTCCCGCGTGCGTGCCGCCGCCAGCACGCCCGTCGGCCAACCCGGCAAGGTGCTGCTGGAGATCTTTGACGACCACGGCCGCGACCTGGGTGCGCGCGAAGTACCGCGGCTGGTACTGACCGACGCCCAGTGGCGGCAGCGTCTGCCGCCGGCGTCCTACGACATCATGCGGCGCGAGGGCACCGAGCGCGCCTTCAGTGGCGAGCACGAACGACCCGCCGTGGCCGGCCTGTTCCGCTGCAGGGCGTGCGACACCGCGTTGTACGACGCCGCCGCCGAGTTCGATTCCGGCACCGGCTGGCCCAGCTTCTGGCAGCCGATCGCGCGGCGCAACGTGGTCGAGCAGATCGACCACCTGTTCGGCATGACCCGCACCGCCATCAGCTGCAGGGGCTGTGACAGTCACCTTGGCCACGTGTTCGACGATGGTCCGCAACCCACGGGACTGCGCTACTGCATGAACTCCGTGGCGCTGCGCTTTGTTGCGCGAACGGAAAGTTGAGTCGAATGCGCTGGATCGCACCCGTTCCCGTCACGTAAAGGCGACATCACCCACATGATCGCGTGCCCATGCTCCGGCCGACATCCCGTCCGCTGGAGATCGCGGCATGAACGCCCTGATCCGGTCTGCTCTCGCCGCGCTGACACTCGCCTCGGCTTCACTGGCGTTTCCCGCGCTGGCGCACGCCGCGGAAGGCTACGTCACCGGCAACGTCAACCTGCGCGCCGGCCCGGACAGCAGTTATCCGCACGTCCTGCCACGCCGCCGCGAGCACCAACCAGCCGCCCCGCGCAAACGGGTGGCCATGCTCCACCGGCACGCTCGGACCAGGGCAAATCGAAACCGTCCTCGCACGGCAAGAACGACCATCGCGACCACTGAATAGTCGCGTGATCAGCTGATTCATCGCCGGACGCGGGCGGCAAGCTGCAACCTCCCGCCCGCTTTCCTTTGCGCGGATGGAACAGCGCTGGAGCCCGCGGTTGCCATGCAAGGATCCGATGCTCCGTCACGTCCTTACCACGCCCGCCGTAGCAGTTTCAGCCGAGCCGCAAGCCGGCATCCCGGCTGCGTCATCGGTACTGACTACGGAGGAACACCATGAGAACCGTGATGGAAACTTGTCGTCGACAGATCGACCGACAGAAACAGAAGGGCGGGATCGGCTGGGTGCTGTTGTGGCTGCTCGGCGTGCCGATTCCGGTGCTGATCGTGTTGTTCCTGCTGCGCGGCTGCACATGATGGACTGCCGCGGCAAAGCCCGCGATTGGCGGCAGTACCCCTACCTCATCAGCAACAGGAGCACGCCCTCATGGCACAGCTAGAAGTGGAACACAGCACCATCGTTGAAGTGACCCAGCCATCGTTGCGATGGGGTGCGATCATCGCGGGCTGGCTGGTCGCCGTCGGTATCGCCTTCCTGATGTACGTCGGCGGGCTCGCGATGGGCTTCTCCGCGTTCGCTCCCGATGACACGCAGGCCGTTGCCAGAGGCATCGGCGCTGCCACCAGTGCATGGCTGATCCTGACCTGGGTGGTTTCACTGCTGATCGGCGGCTTGTTCGCCAGCTGGTTCGACGGCAGGGACGACCCCACCACCGGCGTAATGCACGGCATTACCGTCTGGGGGCTCTCGATTGCCGCATCCGGTCTGATGCTGGCGCTGGGCATGGGCAGCGCCATCGGCAGCGGTGCCAGCCTGGCAGCGGCTGGCGGCGGCATGCATCGGTACGGCACGAATTGGGATGGCACGTCTGCGCGCGGCGGGACGTCGATGGCTGACGATGCCAGCGTGCGACTGGAGGCCCAGCTGTCACAGAAGATCCGTGCAGCAGGCAAGGTGGCCGCCACTACTTCTGCGCCTGCCATTTCTGCGCCTGCCATGCAAACCGGCGATGTGCAGGATCAGGCCATGCCGATGCGCGCTCCGCCAGCCCGACCGCTTGATCCGCGCATGACTGCTGCCGTGACCGCCGCGCTGCTGACCGACCACCCTGACACGGCGAAGGCGCTGCTGGCTGCCCGGACGGACATGTCGCAGGCCGATATCGCCTCCACCGTGCAGAGTCTGTCGCCGGAAGTCGACGCAGCAAAATCGCAGATGAAAGCCACCGCCGACAAGGCCGCTCACTACGCCGCGATGGCCATGTGGGTGCTCTTGCTGAGCATCGTGCTGTCGCTGCTGGCAGCCGCGCTGGGCGGTTGGCTGGGTGCGTCCCATGTGCATCGCGTCTATCACCTGCGCCGCTACACCCGCAGCGTCCCGCTGCGTTGAAGCCCGCTCACGCGCTCCATGGCCACCATCCCCGGCCATGGAGCGCGTACCGGTCAGCCGCCTGTTCCAGCGGATTGCGTGCACTGACTCCACCGCACAGCAGGTAGAGCGGCAGGAACAGCGGGCCCAGCACCATGTATTGCCAGACATGCGCCCGCTCATGATCGGCCAGCGAAATCGAGGGCTCCGCGCCTCGACCGGCGCGATGGGCATAGGTGTGGCACGGGGTATCCAGCTGCGGCCCGGTATGCACAATCACAGTGCCCAGGGTCAGGGCGCCGCCCGCGCCCCAGGGCCAATGCCGCACCACCACCGCCATTTCGCGCCGTTGCCAGCGCAGGCGCGCACCGAACGGCATGCCGAGACACGCGATGAAAAGTCCGACTGCGCTGTTCGGCAGCGTCCAGGTCATGCCCAGGACAAGCACGACCACGCTCAGCCAGGGCGGGCGCAACACTGGCGGAACTCCGGACGCATCGCACTGACTTGGATTCACGAAGACCAGCCGCCATCTGATCGGCATGGGCGCATTCAACTGCCCGGAACCCAGAGTTTGCCATGTCTGCACCACTCGCCATCCCGTGCCCGCATTGTGGTGCGCTGAATCGCGTCCCTTCTGACCGCGTCCACGAGCACCCGAACTGCGGGCGCTGCAAGCAGGCCCTGTTCGAAGGCCATCCGGTGGAACTGACCACGTCCAACTTCGATGGGATCACCGGCCGCGGCGACCTGCCAGTGCTGGTGGACTTCTGGGCGCCGTGGTGCGGACCCTGCGTCGGCTTCGCTCCGGTGTTCGTGCAGGCTGCCGGCAAATTCGAACCGCGCCTGCGGCTGGCCAAGCTGGATACCGAGGCGCAACCGCAGGTGGCATCCCGCTACAACATCCGCAGCATCCCCACCTTGATCATGTTCAAGCAGGGCCGCGAAATCGCGCGTCAGTCGGGTGCCCTGAGTGCCGCGCAATTGCAGCAGTTCGTCGACGGGGCACTGGCGCGCGGCTGACCAGCACAAGCCGCCGCACAGCGGCTTGCCCGCCAGCGACTGTTCGATCCGGTCTGCCCGGCGACGCGCCGCGGGATGCAAGTGGCCCATGCCTTTAAGCACACTCCCGCCATCGCGCCGCCGGTTAGTCTTGACGCTTTCGGCCGCGAGGAACAACCGTGCGCAAGTCCCTGCAATCCGTCCTGCTGGCGGCCTTCGTGCTGGCCGCCTCCAACGCCGCCCCTGCCTTCGCCGGCGACACCCACAAGCCGGCGGCGCCGGAGTCGGCCGGCAGCGACGGCTTCCAGTTGCCGCCGCTGCCGGCCGATGCCCACGTGTCGCAGACGACCACGGTTGACGGCAGGTCGCTCAAGTACACGGTCACCGTCGGCTCCTTGCCGGTGCGCGACGAGAAGGGCAAGACCACCGGCGAAGTGGTGTTCACCGCCTACACCATGGCCGGCAAGGACCGGCCGGTGACGTTCGCGCTCAACGGCGGCCCGGGCGCCTCGTCGGTCTACCTCAACCTGGGCGCGATCGGCCCGAAGAAAGTGAACTTCGGTGCCGAGGGCGATTCGCCGTCCGCGACACCGACCCTGCACGACAACCCCGGCACCTGGCTGGACTTCACCGACCTGGTCTTCATCGATCCGATCGGCACCGGCTACAGCCGCGCGCTGGTCGACGACAAGGAAGCGACCAAGCAGTTCTACAGCACCGATGTGGACATCAAGTACCTGTCGCGCATCATGTACGACTGGCTGGTGAAGAACGGGCGCATGGATTCGCGCAAGTATTACGTCGGCGAAAGTTACGGCGGTTTCCGCGGCCCGCGCATCACCGAATACATGCAGACCCAGCTAGGCGTGGCGATGAGCGGGGTGACCTTGATCTCGCCGTATCTCGACCCCGGCGCGTGGAGCGACGACACCGTCTCGCCGCTGCCGTGGATGACCACCCTGCCCTCGATCGCCGCAGCGCACCTGGAGCGCGAAGGCAAGCTCAGTGCGCAGACGATGGCGCCGGTCATTGCGTATACGCGCGGTGAGTACGCCACCACGCTGATGCAGGGTCGTTCCGATCCGGCTGCCACCGAAGCGATGATCCGGAAGGTCACCGAACTGACCGGGCTGGATCCGCTGTTCGTCAAGCGCTCCGGCGGCCGCCTGGAAACACAGGCCTATCTGCGGGAGGTGTACCGCGCCGAGGGCAAGCTGGGCAGCCGCTACGACTCCAACGTCACCGCGTGGGACCCGTTCCCGTATGCACCGCGCCAGCAGACTGGCGACCCGATCCTGAACGGCATCATCGCGCCCACCACCACGGCGATGGTCCACTTCGTCACGCAGACCGTGGGCTGGAAGTTCGAGGGCCGCTACAACGCGCTCAGCTACGACGTGGGTCGTCTGTGGCACGAGGATGACGATGCGCAGGAAGGCTCGGTCAAGCAGCTGCGCCAGGCGGTGGCCAACGACGCCAGCCTGCGCGTGCTGATTGCGCATGGCTGGGACGATCTGTCGTGCCCCTTCATGGTTTCCGTCCTGGCAGTCGACCAGATGCCGGCGATGGGCGATCCGACCCGCGTGCAGGTGAAGGAGTATCCCGGTGGACACATGTTCTACGCGCGGCCGGACAGTCAGGCCGAGCTCACCGCCGACGTGAAGAAGCTTTACGGCGTGAAGTGACGCAAAGTGACGGGCCGGCGCAACGCCGGCCCGTGCTTGTTCAGCGTGCCACCGCGCTCGCGCGCACCAGGTATTGCACGCTGAACATCTGCTGCGAATCCATCCAGGTGCGCATCACGGCCAGGCCGGCCCTGTCCGCCAGCGCCGCGAAATCCTCCAGCGAATACTTGCAGCTGTATTCGACCTGGATCACTTCGTCGGCGCGAAAGCCCACCTTGGTGTTGCCGATCTTCACCTGCTGCTCGCGAGCACTGACGATGTGCGTCTCGATCCGACCGGCCATCGGGTTGTAGCGTGCATGATGGTGGAACGCGCCGAGATCGAAGTCGCTGCCGATCTCGCGATTCAACCGCGCCAGCATGTTCAGGGTGAACTCGGCGGTGACGCCGGCGCGGTCGTTGTAGGCCGCCTCCATTTGCGCCACGTCCTTCTTCAGATCCACGCCAATCAGGATGCCGCCGGCGTCACCCATCTCGTTGCGCATCTTGCGCAGCAGGGTCACCGCATCACGCGCCTCGAAGTTGCCGATGGTGGATCCGGGGAAATACAGCACAGTGCGGCGTGGCGCTCGCGGAGGAATCGGCAGCCGCAGCGGCTTGCTGAAATCCGCGCACAGTGGCTGCAACGGCAGTTGCGGAAACTCCCGGGCAAGTCGCTGCATGCTCTCGCCGAGTGGCGCCGGCGATATCTCGACCGGCACGTAGGAAACCGGCTGGTGCAGCTGATGCAGCAGCATGCGGGTCTTCAGACCACTGCCGCTGCCATATTCGACCAGCCGCACCTCGCTGCCCAGACTGTCGGCGATGTCGGTGGCGTGTTGCTCCATCAGCGCGACTTCGCAGCGGGTCAGGTAATACTCGGGCTGCTCGCAGATCTGCTCGAACAGGGCCGATCCGCGCTCGTCGTAGAACAGCCACGAAGGCAGCCGCTTCGGCTTCAGGCCCAACCCGTGCCGGGCTATCGCCAGCAGGTCATTCAGTGGGGGACGGCGATCGTCGTCGCCGCTGTTGCAAGGTTGTACGCTGCTCATCGGTCCTGTCCCAGTCGCAGCCCGGCAAATTGCCAGCGGGCATGAGGCGGAAAAAAATTACGGTAGGTGGCACGCAGGTGATCGGCTGGGGTGGCGCAAGAGCCGCCCCGCATTACCCACTGGCCACACATGAATTTGCCGTTGTACTCGCCCAGCGAGCCGGGCAGCGGACGAAAGCCCGGATAGCTGACGTAAGGCGAGCAGGTCCACTCCCAGACGTCGCCAAACATCTGCAGGAATCCCTCGCCGGCCGTTGCCGCCTGCGGCTGATGCCGACGCTGATCCTGCAGGTTGCCGGCGATCGGAAGACCTTGCGCCGCCGACTCCCATTCCGCTTCGGTGGGCAAGCGCGCGCCAGCCCAGCGCGCAAACGCGTCAGCCTCGAAATAGCTCAGATGGCAGACCGGCTCATGCGGATCGATGGCACGCATGCCGGCCAGGGTGAATTCGCTGCCCAGGTCGTTCTGCCAGTAGATCGGCTGTTGCCAGCCCTCGCGCTGGACCGTGGCCCAGCCCTCGGACAACCACAACCCGGGTTCGCGATAACCGCCTTCGCGCACGAACGCCAGATATTCGCCATTGGTCACCAGCCGGTTGGCCAGCGCGTGCGGCTGCAACAACGTGCGATGGCGCGGCGTTTCGTTGTCGAAGGCAAAGCCCTCTCCGCGATGACCCGTTTCCACGATGCCTTCGGCCCCGTCGAGAAAGCGCAGCGGCACGGCGACGCCGCGCTCGCCGGATGCCAGGGGCGCGCGGTAGGCCGGGCGCAGGGGATTGCACCAGAAGGCGTGCTTGATGTCGGTGAGCAGCAGTTCCTGATGCTGCTGCTCATGGTGCAGGCCCAATTCGACCAGCGAGGCGAGTTCGGCATCCTGCTGACGCAGCAGCAGCTCGGCAACCGCCTCGTCGACGCGCTGTCGATACTCGCGCACCTGCTCCAGCGATGGCCGCGACAGCAACCCGCGTTGCGGGCGCGCATGCATCGGCCCGACCGACTGGTAGTAGGAGTTGAACAGGTAGCTCCATTCCGGATCGAGCGGTCGATAGGCCGGGTCGCGGCCGAGCACGAATTGTTCGAAGAACCAGGTCGTATGCGCAAGATGCCACTTGCCCGGACTGGCGTCGGGCATCGATTGCAGTTGCAGGTCTTCCGCGCCAAGGTTGGTGCAGAGTTCGAGGGTGCGTTGCCGCACCCCCAGAAATCGGGCGCAGGAATCCGCTCCAGCCAGCGATTGCGCGGTCATCAATGGGTTCCCCTGCGTGCCGCCCTGGCGGCGGCCGGGACAGGCAGGCTGGCGGTCGTGGGAGAGGCGAGCGGCATATTCCCAAGCATGCCGGGTAGACCGTTCACTTCTTGTGACAGGAAGATCACCGATACTTGTCCCGGTTCAACCCATGCCGACAAGCCGGCATGCAGCCGCCGTGATTGCATCACGTTTTGCGTACTCCCGAGAATAGCGAGGCATGGTCCATGAAAATGATCCTCCCCTTCCTGCTGCTGGCCCTCACTTCCGGCATGGGCGCCGCCCACGCCGCCGACCGGAAACCGACGCAGGTGCCGCTGCCTGCAGGCGAGTGCATCGACACCAGCCAGATCAACGAGTGGCACATCGTGGACGCACGCACGGCCATCGTGCGTACCGGCCCGAAGCGATACCTGGTGACCTTGCGCAGCGACTGCCCGCGGCTCGGCACGCCGCCGCCCGGGCTGATCTTCCGCGCCAACCCGTCCAATGCGGTGAACAACCGCGGCCGCATTTGTGGAGAGAATGGCGAGACGGTTCATTCCCGTTACCAGCCACCCTGCGCGATCGAATCGGTCAGCCGGATCGACAAGCAGCGCTTCGACCAGCTCAGCACCAGGGCGACGCGTCATGGCAATGGCGCGGAACGCCCGATCGGCGCGCCAGCACACTGAGCATTCCGGGCCTCCCCCGACAAAAACAAAGGGCCCGGATTATCCGGGCCCTTTGGTTCAAGCATGCTCGATGCGATCAATCGTCGTCGTCGCCGTAACCATCATCGCGGATGTAGCGGGTCTGGTAGGGATCGTCATACACCACCGTGCGGGTCTCCACCACGCGACGACGCACCACCGGGGCGTCCCGATAGACCGGTCCGTCCTGATAGACCACCGTGCGCGGCTCGCGGTAAACCGGTCCGCCGTAATACACCGGCGCCGGATTCAACGCGTTGTCGACCAACCCAATCAGCGCACCGGTGACGATCGCGCCTGCGATCCAGCGACCACCACTCCAGTGACCGCCGCGACGGTAATCACCGTGATAACCGCCATGATAGTCGCCACCGCCGTGGTAGCCGCCGCCGTGGTAGCCATGCCCGTGCGCCGAGGCGCTCAGGGGCATCGCCACCGCCGCTGCCACAGCCAGGCCGATGGCTGCCAGTTTGCCCGCACCGCTGAAACGTCGAGTCATGAGCGTTCTCCGTTGTACGGGGCAAATGCTGGTCGGATCACGCTTAATGTGGACTGAAGGGTTCACTTTTTGATGCGCGCCGTATCCCACGGATTGATTCCCGGATCCGCCTTGCGTCGACGCAGCAGCCAGCAGCCATGGATGTCGGTACGGCGGGCGAAGTCGAACGGAATGCTGGGCGCGCTCCAGTCCTCGATCTCGAAATGCGCTTCCAGCGCCGCGCGATCCAGCTTGAAGCGGCGGAAGTTGTTGGAGAACACGATCACGCCATCGCGGGTCAGCCGCTCGTTGCAGGCTTCCAGCAGCTTCACGTGGTCGCGCTGCACGTCGAAGTCATCGGCACGCTTGGAGTTGGAGAAGGTCGGCGGGTCGACGAAGATCAACCCGTAATGGCCGCGATCGCGCTGCAGGAATTCCAGCGCGTCGAACTGCATCAAGCGATGGCTGGACCCGCTGAAACCGTTCAGCGCCAGATTGCGCGAGGCCCATTCCAGGTAGGTCGCCGACAGGTCGACGCTGGTGGTCTCCAGCGCGCCGCCGGCGGCTGCATGCACGCTGGCGGTGGCGGTATAGGCAAACAGGTTGAGGAAGCATTTCCCGTCGGCCAGCTCGCGCACTTTCGCGCGCACCAGTCGATGATCTAGAAACAGGCCGGTATCGAGATAGTCGGTGAGATTGACCAGCAACTTCAGGCCATCCTCCTCCACCTCGATGAACTCGTTGCGCTGGTCGAGCTGGCCATACTTCGACCCGCCCTTGCCACGCTCGCGGGTCTTCAACGCAATGCGCTCGCGCGGCACGCCAAGAACCTCGCCGGCCACCCGGGCGATTTCGCGCATGCGCAGCCGCGCCACGTCAGCCGGAACGTCGGCCGGCGCGCGGTATTCCTGGATATGCAGGTGATCGTCGCCTTGCGTATCGCCATACACGTCGATGGCGGCCGCGTATTCGGGCAGGTCCTGATCGTAGGCGCGCCAGCAGTGGATGCCCTCGCGGGTGAGCCGCTTGCGCAGGTGCTTGACGTTCTTTTCCAGCCGGTTCTTCAGCATCTGCGCGCCGGCCGACAACGGCTTCGGCTCGCGCGGCGCCTCATCACGCGGTTTCAGATCGAAAGTCAGCAGCACGGTTTCCAGCGCTCCGTTGTACAGCGCGTAGCGCTTCTCCGCATGCAACTGCATCGCCCGACCCAGCTCCACGTCGCCGGCCAGCACGGCGGCACGCCAGCCGTTGAAGCGCGCACGCAAGGCGTCGCCCAAGGCCCGATACAGCTTCGGCATCTCGGCGCGATCGCCAAGGCGTTCGCCGTAGGGCGGGTTGGTGATGAGCAGGCCGTAGTCGATACCCGGTGGGGGCGCGGCGTGCGTCACGTCCTGTTTGTCCAGGGTGAAGAAGCCAGCCACGCCCGCTTCCTGCGCATTGCGTTTGGCCGTCTGCACCATGCGCGGATCGGCGTCGCTGCCGAAGAACACGCTGCGCAGTCCGCGCAGGCCATGCTCGGCGCGCTGCGTCGCCTCGTCCAGCAGGCCACGCCACAACGCGATGTCGTGCTGCTGCCAGCCGAGGAAACCGAAATATTCGCGGCGCAGGCCGGGCGCCACGTCGGCCGCCATCAGTGCGCCTTCGATCAGCAGTGTGCCGGAGCCGCACATCGGATCCAGCAGCGCGCCGCCGGCCGCGTAGACCTCAGGCCAGCGCGCGCGCAGCAGCATCGCCGCGGCCAGGTTTTCCTTCAGCGGCGCCTCGCCCTGCTCTTCGCGCCAGCCGCGCCGGTGCAGCGGCGTGCCGGCCAGATCCAGCGACACGGTGGCGCGATCGCGGCGCAGGCGCAGGTTGATCCGGATGTCCGGCTCGTCGGTGTCGATGCCGGGGCGTGAACCATCGCGCTGGCGAAACTGGTCGACCACCGCGTCCTTGGTGCGCAGGCCGATGAACTGGCTGTGGGTCAACTTGCTCATCGCGGTGCCGGCGTCGACCGCGAAGGTGCCGTGCGCGGCCAGGTGCCGGCTCCAGTCGATATCCTGCACGCCGCGATACAGCGCATCATCGTCGGCGGCGTCGAACTCGGCCAGCGGCAGCAGGATGCGGCTGGCCAGGCGCGACCACAGGCAGGCCCGGTATGCGGTTTCCAGCGTGCCGGAGAAGTGCGCGCCGGCGAGCGCCTCGCGCACGTCGCTGGCGCCGATGGCCACCAGTTCGTCGCGCAACAGGTATTCCATGCCCTTCGGGCAGGTGGCGAAGAACGCACGCGCGGCTGGCGTATTCATGCCGCGGCCTGCTGGTCGAGCAGCCAGCGGAACTGCGCGCTGATCATGTCCATGCTCGAGCCCAGCCGATGGTCGTCATCCAGCACCAGCAGCGGCAGGCGGCGCCGCGCGGCAAATGCGTGGATGCCGGCCAGCGGACAGACCTCGTCGCGCCAGCCGTGGATCAGCACGGTGGGCACCTCCGGCCGCAAGTCCAGTCGGCGGGCGTAACCTGGAATTTCGCCAGGCGTGGCCAACAGCAGCAAGCCGGCCACCGGCACCTCCAGCGAGACCAGCGCGGAGACGAAGGCGCCCATGCTCGAGCCCACCAGCAGCGGCGGTTCGTCCAGCGCTTCGATGGTGGCGCGCAGCCGGGCGATCCGCGGCGCCACCGAACCGGCGTGACCGCGACTGTCGTCGCCACGATAGTCCGGCCGCTGCGTGCGCCAGCCGAGCGCCTCGGCCTGCGCGGCCAGCAGGCTGACCTTGGTCGCGTCGGGGCCGGCATCGGAGCCGTGCGAAAGAATGATCTGGCCGCGCATTGGCGGTCTCCATCGAAAGTGCGGAAAGCAAGGCACGCATGGTAACAGGCGCGGTTTCCACCGCGGCCGCGGCGCATGCCAAACTGGCCGCATGAGCCTGACCATTCACGAGCAGCCACTGCCCTACGTCGATCTGCTGCCCGAGCGCCCCGCCACGGCGGTCGAGCTGGTGGTGATCCACTGCACCGAGCTGCCGGACCTGGCCACCGCGCGCGAATACGGCGAACGCGTGCTGCATCCCGGCGGAACCGGCAACAGCGGGCATTACTACGTCGACCGCGACGGTGCGGTGTACTGCTATGTGCCCGGCACCCGCGTGTCGAACCACGTACGCGGCCACAACCCGAGCTCGATCGGCATCGAGTTGGTGAATCTGGGGCGCTTCCCGCACTGGTGGGATTCACGCCAGCAGCAGATGACCGAGCCGTATGCCGATGCCCAGATCGCCGCGTTGCGTGCCCTGCTGGCGGAACTTCGGCATGCCTTCCCGAACCTGCGGCGGATCGCCGGCCATGAGGAACTGGACACCGCACTGATGCCGGCCAGCGACGACGCCTCGCTGGAAATCCATCGCAAGCTGGATCCAGGCCCGCTGTTTCCGTGGTCCGTCGTGCTCGACGGAAGCGGACTGGAACGCAAGCCCGCGCCGTAGGCCATGTCGTCGGCCGCTATAATCGGGCGTTTCCGCCTGCCGAGCCTGATTCCATGTCACCCAACCACGTCACCGAACTGGTCGAGCTGCTGCAGCTGGAGCGACTGGAAGACAACCTGTTCCGCGGCCAGAGTCGCGACATCGGCACGCGCTTCGTGTTCGGTGGCCAGGTGCTGGGACAGGCGCTGTCGGCCGCGCAGCAAACGGTGGAGCCGGAACGCGAGGCACATTCGTTGCACGCCTACTTCCTGCGCGCCGGCGACATTCGCGCACCGATCGTCTACAGCGTCGAGCGAACCCGCGATGGCGGCAGTTTTTCCTCGCGGCGGGTGGTGGCGATCCAGCACGGTCAGCCGATCCTGAACGGCTCGATCTCGTTCCAGATTCCGGAAACCGGCGTCGAACACCAGACCAGCATGCCCGAGGTGCCGGCGCCGGAAGATATTGCGCCACAACCGCCGCTGCCGCCCGATGAACTGGCGCGACTGCCGGTGAAGCTGCAGCGCTGGCTGGGCATCGATGGTCCATTCGAATTCCGCCAGGTATGGCCGCGCGACGAGATGCATCCGGTGAAGCGCCCACCGATCCAGCACATCTGGTTCCGGTTGACCACGCCGATCGACGACTCGGCGATCCTGCACCGCGCACTGCTGGCGTATGCCTCGGACTTCCACCTGATCGGCACCGCCACCCTGCCGCATGGCATTTCCTACATGACCCACAACGTGCAGATGGCCAGCCTCGACCATGCGCTTTGGTTCCATCGCCCGTTCCGCGTCGACGAATGGCTCCTCTACACGTTCGACAGCCCCACCGCGCAGGGTGGCCGCGGACTGGCCCGCGGGCAGATCTTCACCCGCGACGGTCGACTGGTTGCGTCCACCGCACAGGAAGGGCTGATCCGCGTGCGCGGCGACTGATCGCGTAAACTCCTGCCCATGCGCCAGATCTATACCTCCCCCCGCGAGCAGAACATCGATACCGTGGTCGCCCTGATGGCCGAGCACGGCATCGAGGCCAGCGTGTCCAACCGCTCCAACTACAACCGCTCGAGCTGGCAGCGCTTCAGCTATGCGCAGCGCCAGGACGACCGCAGCAGCTGGCCGCAGGTGTGGATCACCAGCGCCGACGATTACGCCCGTGCCCGCGCACTGCTGCGCGAGATCGGCATCGAACCGGTGATTCGCTATGGCGAGGAGCTGGCCGCTGCGCGCAATCCCACTCCCCTCAACCGGCGTACGCACACCGTAGCCCGGGTGCGTCGCGTCGTGCTGCTGGTGGTGCTCGGCGTGGCGGCGTTGGCCATGCTGCGCGACCTGCACGTATTCTGAGTCGACCAGGTGCGGCGCCGCCAGCAGCGGCATAGAATCGCTCCATGCGCCGATCCGACCAAGTCCGGCTGTTCCAGACCCTGCCCCATGCGTGCGGCTATTACGCCGATCGCACGGCGCAGAACCTGGTGCTGGATCCGGCCGCGCCCCATCTGGACCAGCTCTACGGTCCGGCACTGGAACGCGGCTTTCGCCGCGCCGGTGGCCACCTGTATTACCCCCATTGCGCCAGCTGTCGCGCCTGCACGCCTTGTCGCATCGACGTGGCGAACTTTCAGCCCGATCGCGCCCAGAAGCGCTGCCTGAAGCGCAATGCCGATCTCACCATCGTCGAATGCATTCCCGGCTACAACCGCGAACGCCACGCACTCTATGAGCGCTACCTGCAGCGTCGTCATGCCGGCGGCGGCATGGATGACGCCGAAGCGAGCGATTTCCGACGCTTTCTCACCGCACCGTGGAGCCCGACGCTGTTCATGGAATTGCGCGCCGGGTCGCGCCTGCTCGCCGTCGCCGTCACCGACGTCTGCCTCAACGGCGTGTCCGCGGTCTACACGTTTTACGATCCGGACGACGCCGCGCGCAGCCTGGGCACCTTCGCCATCCTGCAGCAGGTAGCCCTGGCCCGGCGCCGAGCCATCCCGTGGCTGTACCTGGGTTTCTGGATCGATGGCCATCCGAAGATGGACTACAAGCGCCGCTTCAAACCGTTGCAGATACGCACGGCCGAGGGCTGGACCGACATGCCGCAGGGCGGGCATCGCCCGCCGCTGGTTGAGCTGAAGAAGAGTGAGTGATGAGGAGTGAGGAGTGAGAGAAAGCGGGATCGCGCAGATCCGAAGCATTCCCTCACTTCTCACTTCTCACTTCTCTTGGCTCACTTCGCTTGGCTCACTTCTCGCACTACCGGATACGGAAACAATTTCTCCAGCGGGATCGACAGGCCATCGTCACCGACCACCCGGCAATGCCCGCGATTGAGCTGGCGCGGCTCGCTGACGCCGCAGCTGTGCGCGATGATGCCGACCTCGCGCATCACGTTCTTCGCGTAATGGAACACGCGCTCGCTCTTGTCGCTGACCACCAGGCCACGCTGCAGTTTCGGATTCTGCGTGGTGATGCCGGTGGGACAGGTATTGCGGTTGCACTGCAGTGACTGGATGCAGCCCAGCGCCAGCATGAAGCCGCGCGCGGAATTGACGAAGTCCGCGCCGATCGACAAGGCCCAGGCCACGTCGTAGGCGGTGATGCACTTGCCCGAGCAGATCACCTTGACGCGTTCGCGCAGGCCCTTGACGATCAGCATGTCCAGCAGCGCCGGCAACGCCTCGTGCAGCGGCAAGCCGACGCCTTCCATCAGGGTCTGCGGCGCCGCGCCGGTGCCGCCCTCGGAGCCGTCGACGATGATGAAATCCGGCGCACTGTCGATGCCGCGCCGGCGCACTTCGTCGCACAATTCGCCGATCCATTCCACACCGCCCAGAACCGCCTTGAAGCCGACCGGCTTGCCGGTCAGCTCGCGGATATGCGCGATGCTGTCCATCAATTGCGCGACGTTGCCGATGTCGAGGTGGCGATTGGGGCTCTGCGAATCCTCGCCCACCGGAATACCGCGGATCGCGGCGATCTCGGCAGTGACCTTGGCGCCTGGCAACAGGCCACCCATGCCGGGCTTGGCGCCCTGACCCAGCTTGATGCTGACCATCTTCACCTGCGGGTGCGCGCAGATCGCCAGCAGCTTGTCGTCGTCCAGCTTGCCCTCGGGCGTGCGCACGCCGTACTTGGCCGTGCCGATCTCGAAGATGATGTCGCAGCCGCCTTCCAGGTGATACGGCGCCAACCCGCCCTCGCCGGTGTCCATCCAGATGCCGGCCTTGGCCGCGCCAAGCGACAGCGCACGCACCGCCGGTGCCGACAGCGCGCCGAAGCTCATCGCGGAGATATTGAAGAAGGCCGCGTGGCTGTAAGGCTCGCGCGCGTACGGGCCGATCGTGACCGGCACCGGCTCGACGTGATCGGTGCCCAGATCGGGAAACGGCGCGTTGACGAAGAACGGTACGCCTTCGGCACGCAGGTCGCGGCTGGAACCGAATGCATTGGTGTTGTCCGCGTTCTTGGCGGCGCGATACACCCAGGTGCGCTGGGCGCGGTTGAACGGCATTTCCTCGCGATCGCTGGAGTACAGGTACTGGCGGAAGAATTCACCCAGATGCAGGAACCAGTAGCGGAAGTGGCCGATCACCGGGAAGTTGCGCAATACCGCGTTGCCGGTCTGGTTGCGGTCGACCACCCAGGTCACCAGCACCACCATCAGCGCGAGCGCGAAAGCCAGAACGGCCAGCGCGGTGACCAGTTCCACCAACACCACCAGCCAATGTGCGAATCCGCCTGATTCCATGCCGCCTCCCCCCAGTCAGTGGTTCATGCGTGGCCGCGCGCGTGCCCGGCAGCGCGATAGCCAATGTTCCTTGAGAGCCTATCGCATCAGCTGCTCGATCGCCCCGCCATCACAATTCGATGCGCAGTTTCCCGGCCGCACGGACAGCTTTGGCCACGGCCTCGTCCAGCGTCGCCGCGCGTGCCAGCGTCACCGCCATGCGCCGCCGGCCCTTCACCGCAGGCTTGCCGAAAATGCGCAGTTGCGTATCCGCTTCGGCGAGGGCGTCGGCCACGCCGTGGTAGCGCGGCCCCGCACCGTCGCCTTCGACCAGTACCGCACAGGAGGCAGACGGTCCGTACTGGTGGATCACCGGAATCGGCAGGCCCAGAATCACCCGTGCGTGCAAGGCGAATTCGGAAAGTTCCTGGGAGATCAAGGTGACCAGGCCGGTATCGTGCGGTCGCGGACTGACCTCGGAGAAAATCACCTGGTCGCCCTTCACGAAAAACTCCACGCCGAACACGCCCCAACCACCCAGCGCGCCGGTAACCGCCGCCGCCTGCCGTTGCGCCTCGGCCAGTGCGGCCTCGCTCATCGGTTGCGGCTGCCAGGATTCGCGGTAGTCGCCGTCCTCCTGGCGATGGCCGATCGGCGCACAGAAGCTCACGCCATCCACATGCCGCACGGTGAGCAGGGTGATCTCGTAGTCGAAATCGACGAAGCCCTCGACGATCACGCGGCCCTTGCCCGCGCGCCCGCCGGACTGCGCGTAGTCCCACGCGTGCTGCAGCTCGTCGGCGCTGCGCACCACGCTCTGGCCCTTGCCGGACGAACTCATCACCGGCTTGATCACGAACGGATAGCCGATCGCCGCAGCCGCCTCGCGATACTGCGCCTCGTCGTCGCAGAAGCGATACGGCGACGTCGGCAAGGCCAATTCCTCGGCGGCCAGCTTGCGGATGCCTTCGCGATCCATCGTCAGCCACGCCGCGCGGGCGGTCGGAATCACCCGCTGGCCCTCCTGCTCCAGCGCGATCAGGGTCGCGGTGTGGATCGCCTCGATCTCCGGCACCACCAGATCGGGCCTTTCCAGTTCGATCACCGCACGCAGGGCCACGGCGTCGAGCATGTCGATCACATGGCTGCGATGAGCCACCTGCATGGCCGGCGCGTTGGCATAGCGATCCACCGCAATCACCTCCACCGCATAGCGCTGCAGTTCGATCGCCACTTCCTTGCCCAGCTCGCCGGCGCCCAGCAGCAGGACGCGCAACGCACGATCGGAATGGGGGGTGCCGAAGGGCTTCATCGGGTTCTCCGCAGCAGGCAAACCGGCATTGTATGCGGGCCTGATGCGGTCCGAACCCGGAGTTTGGCGGGAGCGCCAGCGTGTACTTGCATTAGATATCATTTTGATATCTAATTTCCGCACCTCAGGGAGACTGCTCATGAACGAACACCAAGGTTTTTCCGTTGCCGGCATCCCGTTCATCGGGTTCTGTCTGGTGCTCGCCGCCATCGGCGCGGCGCTGCTGATATCCGCCATCCATGGTCATCCGGAGGCGCCGCCGCCGTCGCAGGTATTTGCCGGCGTGATCCTGCTGGCGATCGACGGCTTCCTGCTCAAGGGCTTCTTCCAGGTCGCACCGAACGAAGGTCAGGTGCTGCAGCTGTTCGGCAAGTACGCCGGCACCGTGCGCGTCGAGGGTCTGCGCTGGACCAATCCGTTCTTCAGCCGGCAGCGCATCTCGCTGCGCGTGCGCAACTTCGAAAGCGGCAAGCTGAAGGTCAACGACAACGACGGCAATCCGATCGAGATCGGCGCGGTGGTGGTGTGGCAGGTGCTGGATACCGCCGAAGCGGTGTTCTGTGTCGACGACTACGAGAACTACGTGCACATCCAGAGCGAATCGGCGCTGCGGCAGATGGCGCAGAGCTATCCGTATGACGCCCATGACGACGGCAAGCCGTCGCTGCGCAGTCACGGTGACGTGATCAACTCGCACCTGCGTGACGAAATCCAGACCCGCCTGGGCAAGGCCGGCGTGCAGGTGGTCGAGGCACGCATCAGCCATCTCGCCTATGCCCAGGAAATCGCCCAGGCGATGCTGCAGCGGCAGCAGGCCGGCGCGATCATCGCCGCGCGCACGAAGATCGTCGAAGGTGCGGTGAGCATGGTCGAGA
This sequence comes from Rhodanobacter ginsengiterrae, assembly GCF_050026815.1. NCBI lineage: Bacteria > Pseudomonadati > Pseudomonadota > Gammaproteobacteria > Lysobacterales > Rhodanobacteraceae > Rhodanobacter > Rhodanobacter ginsengiterrae. The sequence goes on from NZ_JALBWO010000055.1 coordinate 233,194, forward strand.
TGGCGCTGGACCAGCTCAGCCAGCGCGGCGTGGTGCAACTGGACGAGGAACGCAAGGCGGCGATGGTCAGCAATCTGCTGGTGGTGTTGTGCGGAGAGCGCGGCACGCAACCGGTGCTCAACACCGGCACGCTGTACTGACGCGGCCCGATGGCAGCCGAGAAGAAAGCCTATCCACTGCGCATCAGCGCCGCCGTGCTGGACGCGATGCAGCGCTGGTCGGACGACGAGTTGCGCAGCGTCAACGCGCAGATCGAATACGTGCTGCGTGAAGCGCTGCGCAAGAGCGGCCGCCTGAAGCCGGGCAAGAGCGAGCCGGTGACGGACGACGACAGCTGATCGAGGCCGATTTCAGCAGGCCATCCTGCGTTCCATTTCACTGCGTTCCATTTCAAACGGCAACTTTTGCTGATTCTCACCGGAACATTCTCATGTCCAGCATTCCTTCCACATTGCCGATGCGCAGCCCGAACCTGAAACTGGCCCTGCTGTTCGGCCTCGCCGGAGTGTTGACCACACTGGCGCTGTGGCCCTATCTGCTGGTGCTGATGCCGCAAAAACTGGCCGCCTTGCCGTTGCCACTGCCGGCCCTGATCGCAGCGCAAACGGCACAGGCTGGAGTGCTGTGCTGGCTGCTGGCATGGCTGGGACTGTATCTGGGTGCGCCGTACGGCCTCGATGCGCCGTGGCTGCGTGCATGGATCTACCGGCGTCCGCGCGATCCGTCACGGCACGCGCGCTGGTGGCTGGCGGTCGTGCTCGGTGTCCTGGTTGCGCTGGTGGTCACCGGGGTGTGGCTGCTTGGTCCGCGGGAGCCGGCTGCTGCCACCACCGCAACGGGTTGGGCATGGCGGGGATTGCTGGCGTCGTTCTATGGCGGCATCGTGGAAGAGGTGGAATTCCGCCTGTTTCTGGTCGCTGCGCTGGTGTGGCTGCTGGCTCGATGCAACCGGCGTGTGGCACGGCCGTGGATGTTTGTGTTCGCCATCGTGCTGGCCGCGCTGCTGTTCGGCGCCGGCCACCTGCCCGCCGCTTTTGCCAGCGGCATGACCCAGGCGCCGCTGCTGATCGCCCGCATCGTCCTGCTCAACGCGGCGGTCGCCGGCGTGTTCGGCTGGCTGTTCTGGAAGTACGGATTCGAACACGCGATGCTGGCCCACTTCTGCGCCGATCTGGTGCTGCACGTGGCGGTGCCGCTGGCGGGTTTCTAGCCGGCGTCGAGCGCCAGCGCCTTCAGCTCCGGCAATTTGAGCAGGCGCACCTTCGGATGCCTGGCGCCCATCACGAACAGCCACGATCCCTGCTGCACGATCGACTCGATTTCCGGCAGCCCGTCGGCTGCACCCAAGCGCTTCAATGGGCGACCGTCGTTGGCGTCGTAGACCACCAGTTCGCGGGTTGCCGGATCGACCACCAGCAGCCAGTCGTGCGCCGCGTCCTGCCAATGCACCAGCGGATTGACCGGATCGACTGCCGCCAAGTTGTCGCTGGACGACAACCACGACCACGCCAGCCCCAGCGACAGCACCATCAGCAAGGCCAAGCCGGGCCCGCGCAGACGTTGCAGGAAACCGTCCGTCGAGCCGACCGTGCGCGCGTGACGAGGAAGGGCAATCTGGATGCTCATGCCCACACCATGGCGGCCATGCATGACCGCTGGATGACGCCGGCAAGAACTAATCGTTACGCGTGCGCAGCGTCCACCCCAGCGCCAGCCAGCCGGCGACGAAGGCCAGCCCGCCGAACGGCGTGATCGCGCCGCACCAGCGTGGCGCACCCAAGGCGAGCGCATACAGGCTGCCGCTGAACAGGACGATGCCGATGGCAAACGCCCACCGGGCGAAGCGCCCGCTGCGTCCGCGCCCGAGGCCGACGCTCATCGCCAACGCCAGCGCATGCCACACGTGATAGTTCACCGCCGTATGCCACAACTCCGTGGCCGGGGGATCGAGCACGCCGCGCAAGGCATGGGCACCAAAGGCCCCCAGCAGCACCGCACTGGCACCAGCGATGCCAACCAGCAGCGCGCTGCGGATACTGACGGTTTGTCGCATCAGGCGTGTATTCCCCGGCTGGCGAACCCGGCCAACTGGCCAGTGTCGTATCCTTGAACGGTTATCGACGCAAGGATTCTCGCATGAAGTGCCCGCGCCCACCGCGCCTGTTGTTGCTGCTTGGCCTGTTGCTTGGCACCGGCGTACTGCTGGCCGGCTGCCATCGCAGCGAGCCGTTGCCGTTCCGACTGACCAACATCAGCGGCCACATGCCCGACCTGGATTTCAAGCTGACCGATGACAATGGCAAGGCCGTCACCGGCGCGGATTACCGCGGCAAGGTGGTGCTGCTGTACTTCGGTTACACGCACTGCCCCGATGTCTGTCCGCTGACCCTGGCGCAGTTGCACGTGGTGATGCAGCGGCTGGGGCCGCTGGCGGACGATGCACGGATCCTGTTCGTCAGCGTCGATCCGGCACGCGATACACCTGCGGTGATGCATGCCTATGTCGGCGCCTTCGACAAGCACGCGGTCGGCCTGGTCGGCGACGCACACCGTGTCGAGGCACTGAGCAAGCGCTATCGCTCGGCGTTCACCCGCGAGCCGGGCGACGCCGACGGCAATTACGAAGTGAGCCACAGCTCCGCCATCTACGTGTTCGATCGCGACGGCCGCGCGCGCGTGCTGGCCACGCCCTCCGCCTCGCGCGACGACCTCGTCCACGACCTGCATCTGCTGCTGAGCACGGAGACCCATTGATGAAATTTTCCACCTTGTCGCTGTTGCTGGCCAGCTTGCTGCTGGCCGGTGGCGCCCATGCCGCCGACGCCGACCACATCCGTGCCAGCCATGCCTGGATCCGCGTGCTGCCCGGCGCCCTGCCCGCCGGCGCCTATGTCACGCTGGAGAATGACAGCGCGACGCCGATCGCCTTGCGCGGTGCCAGCAGCACGATCTACGCCGAAGTGATGCTGCACTTGAGCTCGACCGCCGGTGGCGTCAGTCGCATGAGCATGGTCGACTCGCTGCAGATCCCGGCACGCGGCAAGGCGGCGCTGGCGCCGGCCGGTTATCACCTGATGCTGATGCAGCCGAATGCACCAGTAAAACCCGGCGACACGGTCAAGCTGAGCTTGAGGTTCGCCGACGGCAGCACGCTGGTCACCGATTTCATCGCACGACCGGCCAATGCACTGGACGCCGGTGACGACCACGCCATGCCGGGCATGGATCACCGGGCGATGCCGCACGCGCACTGAAGGCCGGGCAAGCTCAGTCGGGAATCGCCACCCTGCTGGCGACGGAGCCGCGCGGTGCGGTTCTGCGCGGCGGCTTGCGCGGCAATCGGCCATTGCGCGACAGCCGCAGCCACAGGCGCAACGCCATCAGGCCGCCAATCGATTCCACCAGCGCCGACGGTACCCAGATGATCACGCCACCGATCAGCTGACCGGTCAGCACGTTGAAGGTGAACGCCCGCCCGCAGATTTCGAAGATCGGGTAGAGGTCGGTCTTGGAGAAGGTGACGATCGCACCGGCCAGGATCTGCGGCGTCATGGTGATCGCCGGCGACAGCACGCGCAGACCCGCGGTCATCCGGCCCGGCGGATGCGGACGGTGATCAAGCACCAGTGACCAGTAGGCGAAACCGCTGACCAGCATGCTCCAGTTCATGAAGCGATAGATGCGCCAGTCCAGCATCGCCAGCGTCTGCATCGACGGAATCAGCCAGACCAAGATGAAGGCGATGAACAGCAGCGTGGCCACGGTCGGGTTCCACAGCACGCCAAAGACCAGCCGCCACGGCCAGGAGCGCTGCAATGGACGCAGCAGCCGCACCCGCCAGGCCAGTGGCAGGCCGGCACGCAGCACCGACGCGGGATAGGCCGCGACGATCAGCAGCGGAGCGATGTGATGCAACAGCAATTGCTGCAGCCGGTGCATGAAGAACTCATGCTCGGCGTAGTAATCAAGATACGTGTGCAGTGACAGATAGATGATCGCCATGCCGGACCAGAATGCCAGCTTGCTGGCGAACCGCACAGGCCGCCGGCGACAACCGCGCAGGTACATCACGCCGGTTACCACGAAGCACGTGAGCAGCACCCACGAAAACTCCCACGGCACGATCCATTTCAACAAGGTTGCGCTCACAGCACCGACACTTCTGTCTGCACCGGCGGTGGCCGGCGACCTCCCAGCTTAACCCCGCAAGGCAATGGAGTCAGCCGCGACAGGCCCGGACGCTTGCGGCAGATTGCCGCTTTCACCGGCGACGACGGCTGTAGCGGCCCCGTCGCCAGCCGTACAGCAGACCGAACAGCACCACCAGCCCGGGAATCGCCACGATATTGACGACCTTCACGCGCAGCCCGAGCGCGTCGATCTCCGCATTGAGCTGGTGCTGCACATCGCGCAGCTCCTTGTTGATCGCGAGCTGGCGCTGGCGGAACTGCTCGATCTCGCGCCGCTGTTCGGCGGTGGCGGTGCTGCCATGGCTGCCCTTGGCCGGCTGCAGCTCGTCCAGCCGGCGGCGGGTGTCGGCCAGTTCCTGCTCCAGCTCCTGCTCCTTCTGCAGGAATTTCTGATCAGCCACGTTGCGCAGCGCCTGCACCCGCGTGAACGGTCGCTGCGAGGTGGAACGGCCACGGATCGACAACAACGCCGAGGAGCCGCTGAGGTTGTCCACCAGGTTGGTCACCAGGTCGCCGTTGTTGGCGAAGATCCGCATCATGGTCTGGCCAAGCATCGTTTGTGGCTCGACCCACAGGCGATCGCTGAGCAAGTCGGTATCGGCCACCAGAATCACTTCGGCATTGGCGGCCGAGTGCGCACGATGCCCCGCGACCCCGGCACGCTCCGGAAACGCGCTGTCGAAGGTGCCGTGCAGGCGCGCCGCCAGCACGTAATGGGCATTGTCGGGGGTGTAGTTCTGCAGCAGCGAGGTGGGGTCGCTGCTTGCGTCCAGCACCCGTTGGGTCGGTACCACCTCGGCCTCGGCACTGCTCTGCAGCAGTGGAATCAGTCGCGTATGCGCATCTGCCGCCAGGTCGAAGTAACCCACGGTGGAGACGTTGATGCGTTGCAGGCTGGCGGTCACCGCGTCGTCCCGATTCAATTCCTGCGCGCCGAGATCCAGCATCGCCGGATGATTGAGGCTGCTGCCCGCCAGCTCGATCTGCAGCGCGCGGGCGCGATCGAGCACCACCTTGTGCGGGTCGTAAACCACGCCCCAGGCCTTGAACAGCCGCGGCAGGTCCGACGCGTGATCGGGGAAGGTGATGCTGTCCGGCTCGTACGGCGAGGTGTCCAGCTCGGCATCGGGGTCGACGAACACCACCAGATGCCCGCCACCCAGCACGTACTGGTCGATCGCATACTGCGCGTCGGGCGTCAGTCGCTTCGGATGGATCAGCAGCAGCACCTTGATGCTGTCGTCGACCTTCTGCAACGACGCAGCGTCGATCGTCTTCAGGTCGAACAGCTGGCCCAGTTGCTGCAACACGGTCCATGGCTGCTCGCTCAGCACCGGGTTGCCCTCCACCGGCAACGAACTGATCACGCCGACCCCGGGCTTGCTGGTCTGGTTCAGCTCGTAGACCAGCTTGGCGATGTCGTACTCGAGGAAGGCCTCGCGCGAGGGATCGAAGAATGCGATCGACAGGGTCTTCTCCGGCACCCGATCATCGTTGCTGTCGCTGTCGATGCTGCCGGACATCGCACTGCCGGCGAGGCCGAAGAACACCCGCTCGCCATTGCTGCCGCCATTGGCCGCCGTCAGGCCGCTGCCCTGCGCGCTGGCCTCGTCGTCGGAATACGGCACCGGGTCGATGGTCTGCAGGCGGATACGACCGTGCGAGCGCGCCACCATCTCCTGCAGCATCTCGCGCACGCGCTGCTCGTAACTGCGCAACTGCGGCAGGTCGCGGGTGGCGTGCTCGGAGAAGTACAGCGTCAGGCGCAACGGCCGCTGCAGGCGGTCGACGATTTGCAGGGTGCCGGGCGTCAGCGTGTACAGCTTGTCGGTGGTGAGGTCGACCCGCGAGGCATGCAGCCAGCGGCTGCTGGCCACGATCAAGGGCACGAACAGCAGCACCAGCAGCACCAGTGCGACGTACAGCATGCCGCGGCGGGTCAGGCGCAGCGGCGTGGACAGCAGACGATGGATGCGCGAGTCGGCCATGGCCTCAGCGTGTCCGCTTCAAGTCGAGCAACAGCACGCCGGCGATCAGCCAGCCGAGCGTGCTCAGCGCGAAATACAACAGATCGCGGATGTCCAGCACGCCCCGCGCGATCGCCTCGAAGTGGCGCAGCATCGACAGGTGCGCCACCGCGTTGATCAACTTGCGCGGCAATGCGCCGGAGAAGAAATCCACCACCTGCGGCTGACCGATCAGGATCAGCAGCACGCAGACCAGCGCAGTCAGGATGAACGCCACTACCTGGCTGCGGGTCAGCGCGGACAGGCACGCGCCGATGGCGACGAAACTGCCGGCCATCAGCCAGCTGCCCAGATAACCGGCCAGGATGATGCCGTTGTCGGGCGAGCCCAGGTAATTGACGGTGATCCAGATCGGGAAGGTCAGCGCCAGCGCCAGTCCGATGAACAGCCACGCGGCCAGGAACTTGCCCAGCATGGCCTGCCACAGCGTCAACGGCAGGGTCAGCAGCAATTCCAGCGTGCCGCCCTTGGCTTCCTCGGCCCACATGCGCATGGTGATCGCCGGCACCAGGATCAGGTAGAGCCAGGGATGCATCACGAAGAAGGGCTGCAGGTCGGCCTGGCCGCGCTCGTAGAAGTCGCCGGCATAGAAGGTGAGGATGCCGGTCAGCACCAGGAAGATCACCAGGAACACATACGCCACCGGCGTCACGAAATAGCTGCGCAACTCGCGCCGCAGCACCGCGTTGACCGGACTCATGCGTGGCTCCCGGCCGCGGTACCGGCGGTGGTGATCTGGCGGAACACTTCATCCAGCCGGCCACGCTCGAGCTGGATCTCCGAAACTTCCAGCCCCTGCTCGCGCAACAGCGTTTCCACCGGTTCCAGGATGCGCTCGCCAGGCTTGGGAAACACGGTGATGCGGCCATCCAGCGGATCCACCTCGATCGAGGCCACCTGCGGCAGCCGACCGAGCATCTCCTGCGACATGCCGCTGCCCGGCGCACTGAACGACACCGCGCCGTGATAACGCGAGCGCGCTTCCAGCTCGGCCGGCGTGGCATCGGCCAGCAGCTTGCCGCGGGCGATGATCACCACCCGGTTGCACAATGCATGGACTTCTTCCAGCAGATGAGTGGAGATCAGGATGGTGCGATCGCGCGCCATCACGTCGATCAGCTGGCGCACCGCGTGCTTCTGGTTGGGATCGAGGCCGTCGGTGGGTTCGTCCAGCATCAGCACCGGCGGATCATGCAGGATCGCCTGGGCCAGCCCGACTCGCCGGCGCAAGCCTTTGGACAGCGTATCGATGCACAGCTCCAGCACGTCTTCCAGCTGCAACTGCTGCACCACCGCGTCGAAGCGGCGATGTCCCGTCTCCGCCTTCAACCCGCGCATCCGCACGATGAAATGGAGGAACTCGCGCACGGTCATTTCGCCGTAACTGGGCGCACCCTCGGGCAGGTAACCCAGCGCCCGCTTCGCCTTCAGCGGCTCGCGACTGACGTCATGCCCGCATACCCGTGCGCTACCCGAGGTGGGCACCAGGAAGCCGGCGATCATGCGCATCGCGGTGGACTTGCCGGCACCGTTCGGGCCCAGCAGACCCAGCACCTGACCCGGCTCGACACGAATGCTCAGCGCATCCACGGCGGTGAGGTGGCCATAGCATCGGGTGAGCTGGTCGGTTTCGATCATGTCCGGTGATGGGCTGTGGGGGGTTGCTGCGGAAGCCCGGGAAAACCTGGCCGCGGTGCACCCTGCAATGTAACGCAAGACACGGACGTCAGGCCGGAAAGAAAAAGGCCCTTCCGCGATGGAAGGGCCTTCGTGTATCGCAGCAAGCCGCGCGCGGCGTGATTACTTGCCCGCGCTGGCTGCTTCTGCCGGTGCTGCGGCGGTGCTGGCCGGAGCCGGGGTGGATCCGGCAGCGGCCGGAGCGGCGCTGTCGTCCAGGCTCGGCGGCTGCAGGCCGGCTTCCTGCTCCGGGGTCTTCTCCGGGGCATCGGTGATCGGCAGGTAGACGTCGTACTTGGCGTAGGTGGTGATGTTGCCGCCGGCGTCCTTCACTTCCGGCGTGGCGATCACGTCGTAGGGGCGATTGACCACTTCGTCGTACTTGTAGCCATGGGTCTGCGCATAGGCCTTCAGCATTTCGCGGGTCTGCGGCACACCGGCGAAGGTGCCGTTCCACACGCCCTTGAGTGCGGCACCACCGAATGCCAGTGCGGCGCGCACGTTGCCGTCCACCACCAGGCGGCCGAAGCGGTCGCGGCTGCCCACGGCCACCGCGCTGTCGGCTGCGGCAGCGGCGCTGCTCGCCGCGGCGGGGTCGGCGGAGGTGTCCAGCGACGGCGGCGTGGCCGCGGTGAGCTGCTCGCTCTGGCCATTCACGGTCAGCGTGCTGCTGTCGATCGGGAAGGCCACGTCGAAGGTGTAGGTCTGATCGCCATAGTTGGTGGTGATCAGGATGCGCGAGCCGGTGATGTTCACACCCAGCTTCTTGGCGCTCGCCTGGACTTCGGCGGTTGCCTTGGCCACCGCGTCGTCCAGCCCTTCCAGGCCATCCTTGCGCTGGATCGAGCTCGATACCAGCAGCACCGGGGTGGGCTGGGTCTGCTCGATGTACGGAACCAGCTGGCTGTAGTCGATGTTCGGCACGCCGGCCAGCACGTTCTGCAGGTTGTTCAGGCTGAACTGGATGAAGGAGTCCGGATCGCCATGGATGTACAGGTTGGCGAAGCGGTTGATCAGGTTCCAGCCATAGGACACGTCATACGACCAGGTCACCTGGGTGAGCTGGCCGCGGTTGCCCTGACGCTCCAGATCCAGCGTGAAGTGCTTGTCCAGGCCGCGCCAGTCGTTGTCCAGGTTCCAGATGATGCTGGCAGTCTTGGTGTTGCTGTCGATCTGGTCGAAGTCCGGCGTCGCGCTGGCGATGGTCAGCCCGCCGTTGCCTAGTTTCGCGTCGGTCGAGGTCCAGCTGACCTCGGCGCCCGGGCCAAAGGCCTTGCCGGAAAAGCTGAACTTGACGTTCGGATCGAGCGAGCGCAGTACGGAGTAATCCGGCAGGCGACGGTAATTGTCGAGCACGTCATAGACCTGACGCATGTCCTTGCCGATGACCAGCTGGCGTTCCACATGACCGCTGCCGGGCATGACCACAGCCGCCAGGACACCGAGAACCGCAACGATGACCAGGGCAACAAGAAATTCAAAGACACGCATCATTCCAGAGTTCTCCGAAGCGTCTTTACGCCATACCTAAATAGTGTTGCCCCGGCCTTCCGCGCGGGCCCGCCCTTCGGTGGGGTCCGAGGGCCATGGCAGGGGGTCGGCAAACGCCGAAGCTACGGATGTTACTTGCTCACGGGCTGGAACGCCATCTGCCCGAACGTCCGGTTCGCAGGGCCGAAAACCCGGCAGTCGCGTGCACGCCGGGACACCGCATTCGCACTCCGCTTCAGGGTCAGACAATGCCCATTTCCAGCGCCTTGAGCACGGCGCGGGTGCGATCGCGCACGCCAAGCTTGGAAAGGATGTTGGAAACGTGGTTCTTCACCGTCCCTTCGGCCACCTTGAGCGAATTGGCGATCTCCTTGTTGCTGTAGCCGCCGGAGAGCAGGCGCAGGATCTCGGTTTCGCGCTCGGTCAGCGGATCGGGCTGCTCAAGGCTGGTGAAATTGTTCTGCATCCGTGACACCCCGGCCATCAGCCGCTGGGTCACCATCGGCGCCACCAGCGAACCGCCGGCAGCCACCGTGCGCACCGCCTCGACCAGTTGCTCCAGCGAGACATCCTTGAGCAGGTAGCCGCGCGCGCCGGCCTTGAGGCCCTGCAGCACCAGCTGGTCGTCGTCGAAGGTGGTCAGGATGATGGTGGGCGGCAGCTCGTTGCGCGCAGACAGCGCCTGCAACACTTCCAGCCCGCTCATGTTCGGCATGCGCAGGTCCAGCAGCACCACGTCGGGCTTGATCCGCGGAATGTCCTGCACGGCCTGCGCACCGTCGGCGCACTCGGCCACCACGCGGATATCTTCAGCCAGATCCAGCAGGGAGCGGACGCCCTGGCGAACCAGATTCTGGTCGTCGACGAGACAAACGGAAATCATCGCGGATCCTCGGGAAAACTATGGCATGACGATGGGATGCTGGCAGCTGGCGAAGCGCGACGCTGCCAACACCGACGCACTTTCGCACCCCGGCGCTGACAGCACAGATTACGACACATTGAGCGCCGGTGGCTCAAGCCGGGTCGGCGCGTGCGCCAGCGCGGCGTGTTCCCCCAGCGGCAGCCGCACGGTCAGCGCGAAGCCCTGGCTCGGCCCGCTGTCCAGGGTCAGGCTCCCACCGAACTCGGCCAGGCGCTCGCGCATCCCGGACAGACCATTGCCCGGTTCGACGTTCTCGGCGCCGCGACCGTCGTCGCGTGCATGCAGGCCGATCAGGCTTTCCCCGGCATAGGCGAAATTGAGCCAGAGATTGCGGGCACCGGCATGGCGCGCGGCGTTGGTGATGATTTCCTGCGCGCAGCGCAGCAGCACCTGGGCCCGGCGCGGGTCTTCCACGCTGAAACGCGGCGGCATCACCACGTGCACGTTGAGCCCGGGCACCCCGTCGGTCAGGCTGCGCAGCGCCTGGGTCAGGTCGATCGCATCGTCCTGGCGCAACTCGCTGACCACCTCGCGCACATCGGCCAGCAGCAGCTTGGCGGTGGTCTGTGCCTTGCGCACGTGGGCTCCGGCGGCTTCGTTGGTGAGGTGGCTGGCCACCTCCAGATTGAGGCTCAGCGCGGTCAGGTGATGGCCGATCAGATCATGCAGGTCGCGCGCGATGCGCATGCGCTCGGCGATCCGGCTGGACTCGGCCAGCAGCGCCCGGGTCGCGCGCAATTCGGAGTTGAGCCGGCGCTGCACTTCGCGCTGCTCGGCCTGCTGGCTGGCCACCGTCGAGGTGACGAACACCAGCACCGAAATACCCAGATAGATGCTGGCCTGGAGAAATCCCAGCGCGATGCTGTGGTCGTATTCGGGGAACGTGGCGAAGATCGCCACCAGGCTGAGGTGCTGCAGCACCAGCCAGAACACCGCCAGCCAGAATGGCAGCAGCCACGGCAGCACCAGCGAGGCCACCACCATCAGCATCGCCGACAGGCCGCTGTGGCTGTACCAGCCCACCGCGACCGCCGCCGCGGTCATCAGCGCCAGCCCGAGCAGCTTCAATACCGGATAACGGCGCGAACCGAGGTTGCTGGTCAGCATCCAGTACATCAGGCCGAAGATCAGGTAGCACAGCGTCCACAGCAGCAGCGAGAAATTCGGCCGCTGCAGCTGGGTCAGCCGCTCGGTGGCCCAGTTCGTGATCAGCGGCGTCCCCACCGACAGGAAGGTGAAGAAGCCCGCGTAGCGAAGCAGACGGATATGGTTGAAGAATGGCCAGCGCATGTCACGCATCATTGGCTGCGCGAGCGATTCGCGCAATGCGCGAAAAGTCATGCACCGGCGGGCCGGCCCCGGCCGCGGCCGGACGCCGCTTTACGAAGCTTTTACATGTGCCCTTGCGAGATGTAAGGGTCACCGGCGCATGTCATAATGGGCCATTAAAGCGAGGCGGCTGTGCGGCCTCGTCCCCGAATCCACCCTTGCGGAGCAACGAATGGCCCTTGCCATCCGCGACGTGCGCGAGCACGACCTGGATGCCGTACTGGCGCTCAACAACGCTGCCGGTCGCTCCATCCTCGCCCTCGACGCTGCACAGTTGCGCTATTTCCACGAGCACGCCGAGTACTTCCGCGTGGCCGAAATCGACGGCCAGTTGGCCGGTTTCCTGATTGCCCTGCGCGAAGGGGGCAATTACGAAAGCCCGAACTACCGCTGGTTCGCCGAACATTACCCGCAGTTCCTGTACATCGACCGCATCGTGATCGCGAACGCCTACCGTCGCCACGGACTGGGGCGCGTCTTCTATTGCGACGTGCACAGCTATGCCGAAGTGCGCGTGCCACTGCTGACCTGCGAGGTGTTCCTGGAACCGCGCGACGACGTGGTGGTGCTGTTCCATGGCACCTACGGTTTCCAGGAAGTCGGTCAGCAGCGCATGGGCGACCACGGTCCGCAAGTCAGCCTGCTGGCGCGCGACCTGCCCAGCTACGCCTACGTGCGTGACACCTGGCTGGAACGCGGCGGCCTGCCCGATGTGCCGTGGCTGGCCGAGCGTGACCGCCCGGACCCGATTGAATCCCATCCACGGCGACTCGCCGGGGAGCACCGCGCATGAATGCCAGCATGGATGTCGCCGACGCCTGCGACCTGCGTTTCGGCCAGGTCGGCATTGCCTGCGTGCGCGTGCGCCGCGTCGATGCCGCCGCCCTGTGCGACGAGCTGGAGCGCCGCGTGCGCGCCGCGCCGCAGATGTTTGCCCGCGCCGCCGTGGTGCTCGACCTGAGCCACCTGCTTGAGCTGCCCGATGACGGCACTGTCGACGCGTTGCTCGAAGCGGTGCGCAGCGCCGGCATGCTGCCGGTGGGACTGGCCTACGGCACCGCCGAAACCGAAGCGCTGGCCAAACGCATGGGCCTGCCACTGATCGCCAAGTTCCGCGCCGCCTACGAGCCGGCCCAGGGCGCGCCCGTCGCCGCCGAGCCGGCTCCCCGCGCCGCGCCGGCCCCGGCCGTGCAGCGCGAGCCGATCCTGTCGACCCCGGCCGCCGGCAGCGTGCTCGGCGCACAGCAGCACGTCGGCTCGGTGCGCTCGGGCCAGCAGGTCTATGCGCGCGAACGCGACCTGATCGTCACCGGCGCCGTCGCCAACGGCGCCGAGGTGATTGCCGACGGCAACATCCACATCTACGGCGGCCTGCGTGGTCGCGCCATGGCCGGTGCGCAGGGCGATGAAAAGGCGCGCATCTTCGTCTCCGACTTCCGCGCCGAGCTGGTGGCGATCGCCGGGCAATATCGGGTGTTCGAACAGATTCCTGACGACCTCGAAGGCCAGTCCGTGCAATGCTGGCTCGATGGCGAAAAGCTGATGATCGCCAAGCTGTGATCACCCACAACAAAAACAAACATGCGGAGATGGGCCCTTGACTGCTGAGATTATCGTTGTCACCTCCGGCAAAGGCGGCGTCGGCAAGACGACGACCAGCGCCTCGCTCGCCACCGGCCTGGCGATGGCCGGCAAGAAAGTCGCCGTGATCGACTTCGACGTCGGCCTGCGCAACCTCGACCTGATCATGGGTTGCGAGCGGCGCGTGGTGTACGACTTCGTCAACGTGGTGCATGGCGAGGCCACGCTGAAACAGTCGTTGATCAAGGACAAGCGCTACGAAAACCTGTTCGTGCTGGCGGCCAGCCAGACCCGCGACAAGGATGCGCTGACCCAGGAAGGCGTGGAGAAGGTGCTCGATGGCCTGTCCGAAATGGAATTTGACTACGTCGTCTGCGATTCGCCGGCGGGCATCGAGAAAGGCGCCCATCTGGCGATGTATTTCGCCGATCACGCCGTCGTCGTGGTCAACCCGGAAGTCTCCTCGGTGCGCGACTCCGACCGCATCCTCGGCCTGCTCGCCAGCAAGACCCGGCGCGCCGAAAAAGGCGAGACGCCGATCACCCAGCACCTGCTGCTGACCCGTTACAACCCGGCCCGCGTCGCCATCGGCGAAATGCTCAGCGTGAAGGACGTCGAGGAAATCCTCGGCATCCAGGTGGTGGGCGTGATCCCGGAATCGGAGAACGTGCTGACCGCCTCCAACAACGGCATCCCGGTCATCGTCGACGCCAATTCACTGGCCGGCCAGGCCTACGGCGACACGGTCGCCCGCATCCTCGGTGAGGAGCGTCCGCTGCGCTTCATCGACGTGCCCAGGAAGGGCTTTCTCCAGCGCGTGTTCGGAGGTTGATCACGATGGGTATTCTCGATTTCCTGAAGCGCAAGCCCGAAGCCACGGCCAACGTGGCGCGCGAGCGCCTGCGCATCATCGTGGCGCAGGAGCGCTCCACCCGCGGCGCGCCGGACTACCTGCCGATGATGCGCAATGAATTGCTCGAGGTGATCAAGAAATACGTCCACGTCGATCTCGATGCGATCAACATCAACTTCGAGCGCGACAGCGGCCACGAAATCCTCGAGCTCTCGGTGACCCTGCCCGACGGCAAGCTGCCCGCCAAGGGCGAAGCGCAGACCGGCTGAGCCATCCGTTGCACTCAAGCCGGGCGGCCGCAGGTCGCCCGGCTCTTTCTTCCAGGCCGAACCATCGCGCCCGCCGCGCCCACCCATGCATCCCGCCAACCACTCATCCGCCAGCGACCCGGCCAGCCGCGTGATGCGCGTGGGCCAGATCGGCTTCGCGCTGCCGGCGGCCCTGCTCGCCCGCTTCGACCTCCAGCTTGAACGCGTGGCCGACGGCGTGCCGATTCCCGGCAGCTTCTGGGGCGACGACGAGGCCGGCATCATCGGCACCACCGTCTATGCGCGTGACGACACCCCGGTGCATTCGCTGCTGCACGAGGCCGGCCACCTGATCGTGCTGCCGCCGGAGCGGCGCGCGCAGGTGCATACCGACGCCACCGATTCGATCGAGGAAGAAGACGCCACCTGCTACCTGCAGATCGTGCTGGCCGACGAACTCCCCGGGGTCGGCCGCGCGCGCCTGATGGCCGACATGGATGCGTGGGGCTATTCGTTCCGGCTCGGCTCGACCCGCGCCTGGTTCGAGCACGATGCCGACAACGCGCGCAGCTTCCTGAGCGCCCGCCAGCTGCCGCACTGAAGCCGCTTCGCGCAACACTCAGTCGGCGTGCCAGTCGCCGTCGCTGCCCTTGCTGTATTTCTTCTTCACCGCCGCCCACGCCACCTTGTGCGCGACTTCCTCGCGCGACTCGCCGCCGCGGCGTTCGTCCTTGTTGGCGTACTCGTGCCAGGCGCTGTTGAAGGCCTCCTTGTAGATCTCCTGCGCGTGCTTTGGCACGTGGTCACGCACGCTATCGGGCAGTTCGCTGATCGTTCGGTACGGCATGGCAATGCTCCGAATTCAACACGCGCACCAGCGTGCGGCTTCGGCAGTCCAGCGAACGTCAATTCCGTGTTCGCATCGCGCGAATGCCCGCCGGTCAATCCGGCACGAACAGTCGCTGGGCATCGGCATAACTGAAGTCCGCCGTCAAACCATCGAAGCGGCCGCTCTCAAGCATCACGCGCACGGCCCGGTCCACCGCTCCCAGCGCCAGCGTGGCCAGCCGGGTCGCGGTGCTGACGCGGGCCACGCCAAGCCGGGCCAGCTCGGCCAGATCAGGCATGCCCGCACCGGCGGCCACATTGATCGGTGCGTCCAACGCCTGTGCCAGCGCCGCCAGGATCGCCCGGTCGCCCAGGCCGATCGGATAGATGCAGTCGGCACCCGCGGCCAGATAGGCCTTGCCGCGCTGCACGGCATCGTCAAGGCGACCCGCCGGATCGATGGCCTCAGGCTGCAGCCAGTGATCGACGCGGGCGTTGATCACGATCGGCACGCCACTGGCGTCGGCCGCCTCGCGGGCGGCGCGCACCCGCGCGACGGCCTCGGCGACGGGACGCAGTGGCCCATGTCCGGCTGCGCCATCCTCGATATTGATGCCCACCGCACCGGCAGCGATAACCGCCTGCACGGTGCCGGCCACTGCCTGCGGCGTGTCGCCATAGCCGGTCTCGATATCCACCGTCAGCGGCAACTCGACCACGCGCGTCATCCGCGCGATCGCCGCCAGCACCTCCGCCAGCGGCGCCTGTTCGCCGTCGGCATGGCCCAGCGACCAGGCCATGCCGCCACTGGTGGTGGCGATCGCGGCGAAGCCGCGCTGCGCGAACAGTCGTGCGCTGCCGGCATCCCAGGCGTTGGGCAGCAGCAACACCGGGTTGCCGCCGTGGCGACCGCGCCCATGCATCGCGCGGAAGGCGCGCGCCCGATCAACCTGAATCTGGTGTTCCATCGGCGTTGTCCGTGGCGAAATCCGGGATCAGCGCCAGAGCTTACCCGGCACTGGCCGCGCGTGGTGACCCAGCTTAGAGTCAGCCAAGGCAACCCTCGCGCATCGCGCTGGAGGACACCATGACCATCCGCCGGCTGGTGCTGTTGTTCGACGGTACCTGGAACAAGCCCGAGTCCAACACCAATGTGGAACGGCTGCGCCGGCTGATCGCACCCGCCGACGCCGCCGGCCATATGCAGCTGGTGAACTACATTCCCGGCGTGGGGGTGACACGCGGCCTGACCCATCTGCTGGGTGGTGCGTTCGGCTATGGACTTTCCGGCAACGTGATCGACGGCTATCGCTGGCTGTGCGAGCACTGGCAGCCCGGCGACCAGCTCTACCTGTTCGGTTTCAGCCGTGGTGCCTATACCGCGCGCAGCCTCGGCGGCCTGATCCGCAAATGTGGCCTGCTCCGCTGCGGCAACGACGAGAGCGTGGCGAAGGCCGACGTTGCCGCCGCCTACGATTTCTATCGCGACGCCGCCAGCAAGCCGGACGATCCGCTGGCGGTGGAGTTTCGCGCCGATCATTCGGTCGAGATCGACGTCCACTTCATCGGTGTGTGGGACACCGTCGGCTCGCTTGGCATCCCCGATACCGCCTCGTGGTTTCCCTATGCCCGCGCCCGCTACCAGTTCCACGACACCGAACTGAGCAAGATCGTCAAATACGCTTACCAGGCACTGGCGCTGGACGAGCACCGCGGCGACTTCGCGCCGACCGTGTGGACGCGCAATCCATTCACAGTGAAGCCCGGCGAGTCGCTGACCACCAAGAAGAACGAACAGATCGAGATCGAGCAGCGCTGGTTCATCGGTTCGCACGCGGATGTCGGTGGCGGAAATGACCGCGACGGCGCCGGCCGCCAACCCGATCCGCTGCCCGACCTGCCGCTGGCCTGGCTGCAGCGCAAGGCCATCGATGCCGGCCTGGCCTGCAACCGCTTGCTGATTCCCGCCGCCGATGCGAACACCGGCGTACCGCGCAATTCCTACCGGGAATTCATGAGCGGCCTGTACAAGGAATTCAAATCGCCGATCGACCGCCTGCTCGGCACCGGTGTCAACGAGAAGGTCGACGATTCGGTCTGGCAACGCTGGCTCGCCGATGGCAGTTACCGCTCGCCGTCGCTGGTACGCGCGCTGGCCAACGCCACCGTGCTGATGTCAGCCGAAGCGGTGGCGCCGCACGCGGGTACGCCGGTGGCCTGACGCGTTCAACGCGGCTCGACGATCTCGGCCGCCATCACCGCAGCCGCATCGGCCCCGCTCACCGGCAGCCGCGCGCGGGTCACCCCGTGATACCAGCCCCACGCCAGCGCACCGACCAGGGTCAGCAAGGACGCTCCCAGCGCCAGGTGCAGCATGCTCACCGAAAACAGCGGCGACATCACGCCAGCGACGAATCCGCACAGCAGCAGGCTGGCAAACGCCTGCACCGAAGAGATGCCGCCGCGATGGTGCGGAAAACGATCCAGCAGCAACAAGGTGAGGGTCGGGAACGCCAGCTGCACGCCGATGCCATGCAGGATCAGCGGCAGCATCGACCACGGCAACCGCGGCTGCGGAAACACCCACGCCAGCAGCAGGTGCAGCGCGCAGGCCAGCAGCATCGAGGCATAGCCCAGGCTCACAGTGCGCTTGGCGCTGCAGCGTTCGGCCATCCGCCCGGACAGCCAGGCACCGCCGATCAACCCGGTCACCACCGGCACGAGCAGCCACGGAAAACCCTGCGCGGAAAGATGCAGCAGCTCGCGCACGATGCGCGGTGCCGATGAAATGTAGAGAAACAATCCAGCGAAATTCACCGAACTGGAAACCAGCAGCGGCCAGAACGAGCGGTCCCGCGCGAACGCCATGTAACCGGCCAGCAACGGCCGCGGCGCGAAGCGCGAGCGTCGTTGCGGCGGATGGGTTTCCTCCAGCAGGAGGATCAACGATATCGCCAGCATCACGGTGAAGCCGGCCAGCAGCCAGAAGATGCCGTGCCAGCCGCCCAGCGGCAGCAGCAGCGCACCGATCATCGGCGCGACCACCGGGGCCACGCCGAAAATCATCATCACCTGCGACATCAATCGCTGCGCCGCCGGCCCTTCCAGGCTGTCGCGAATCACCGCCCGCCCCACCACCAGGCCGGCGCCGGCGCACATGCCCTGCAGAGCGCGGCAGGTCAGCAGCATGGCGAACGAGGTGGACGACGCCGCGCCGATCGAGGCCAGCGCATACACCAGCATGCCGCTGACGATCACCGGCTTGCGTCCGATCGCATCGGAGATCGCGCCGTGGAACAGGCTCATCACCGCATAGGTCAGCAGGTATACGCTGATCAACTGCTGCAGGGCGATGTCGTCGACCTGGAAGCGCGCACCGATCAGCGGAAACGCGGGAAACACCGCGTCGATCGAGAACGGGCCGATCATCGACAGCCCGGCCAGCAGCCACGGCAGGCTGCGTCGCACATTGTGCTGGGCTGGAGTCATGACGGGATACTGGTCGCGATGGGTTGCGAATTATAGGGGCGGCGCTTGACGGCGGGGCGGCCGGATCGACTAGGATGCGGCGTGGGAGATGGCATGCCTCCCGTTCCGGAACGCTGCGGCAAACCGGGACAAACCGCTTCTCGCGATCCCTGCGTTGAAGTTGATGATGCCTGCTCCCCCGGTTCCCGGCGGCGCAGGCATGCCTGCCACCGCGGCAACCGGACACATCCCTTGTCAGGAGACGCGCTCGTGGGTTTTACCGGATTCATGGCCATCGGCATCGGCGGCGCCATCGGCTGCTGGCTGCGCTGGGGACTGGGCGTCCTGCTCAATCCCCTGTTCCCCACCCTGCCGCTGGGCACTCTGGCGGCGAACCTCGCCGGGGGCCTGCTGATGGGCTGCGTGATGGGTCTGTTCGATCACTTCCAGACGCTGTCGCCGGCGCTGCGATTGTTCGTGTTCACCGGCTTCCTCGGCGGGCTCACCACCTTCTCCACCTTCTCGGCCGAGTCGGCCACCCTGCTGCTGCGTCAGCAATACCTGTGGTTCAGTGGCCACGTCGCCGCGCATGTGCTCGGCGCGCTGTCGATGACCGTGCTGGGCATCGCCCTCACCCGCAGCCTGCTGCGCCATTGATCGAGGAATGAGCATGAACCCGCCGAACGTGCAGCAGGGCGTGCAGCTGACTTTCTACTGCCATTCGCGCAGCAAGCACGACGGCATGCTGCTGTGGGAATGGCTGCTGGAACAGGCCAGGCAACGTGGCCTCGGCGGCGGCTCGGTGTTCCGCGCCATCGCCGGCTTCGGCCGGCATGGCGTGCTGCACGAGGAACAGTTCTTCGAACTGGCCGACGACCTGCCGATCAAGATCGAGTTCCTGCTGCGCGAAGATCAGGTCGAGAGCTTGCTGCAGCTGGTGCGCGAAGCCGCCGTCGACGCCAGGTATGCGCGCTGGCCGGCAAGCTTCGAAGTGCTCGGCAAGCATTGATCCGAACGACCCACTCGCCGCGAGGCAAGGCCATGAGCCAGGACGACTTGAAGCATCGCGCCAGCCAGCTGCTCGAGCAGGCCGGCATCCACATCGACGGCAGTGCACCGATTGACCTGCGCGTGCACGACGACCGCCTGTACCCGCGCGTGTTCGCGCACGGTTCGCTGGGCCTGGGCGAAGCCTACATGGAGGGCTGGTGGGACGCCGACGACCTGCCCGGCCTGTGCACGCGCCTGCTGACCGCCGGGCTGGACCAGGAACTGAAGACGCTGGACACCCTGCTCGCCCACCTCAAGGCGCGCTTCATCAACCTGCAGCGCGGTGAACGCGCCTTCGAGATCGGCAAGGCGCATTACGACCTGGGCAACGACTTGTTCCGCGCCATGCTGGGCAAGCATCTGGTGTACTCCTGCGGCTACTGGGCCAAGGCTGACAACCTCGACGATGCGCAGGCCGCCAAGCTCGACCTGGTCTGCCGCAAGCTGCAATTGAAAACCGGCCAGCGCGTGCTCGACATCGGCTGCGGCTGGGGCGAGGCGCTGAAATATGCGGCCGAACGCTACGGCGTCGAAGGCGTCGGCATCACCGTCTCGCAGGAACAGGCCGAGTACGCGCGCGAACTCTGCGCCGGCTTGCCAATCGAGATCCGCCTGCAGGATTACCGCGAAATCAACGACAAATTCGATGCCGTGTTTTCCATCGGCATGTTCGAGCATGTCGGCGGCAAGAACTACCGCACCTATTTCGAAACCGTGCGTCGCTGCCTGAAGGACGACGGCCTCTCGCTGCTGCATTGCATTGGCAGCAACAGCGCACCGGCGCAGACCGATCCATGGATCGAGAAATACATCTTCCCCAACTCGATGATTCCCGCCGCCAGCCAGGTCACCGCCGCGCTGGAAGACCTGTTCGTGGTCGAGGACTGGCACAACTTCGGCGCCGACTACGACCGCACGCTGACCGCCTGGCGCGCCAATGTCGAAGCGGCGTGGTCAACCCTGCCGGCAAGCTACGACGAACGCTTCCGGCGCATGTGGCGCTACTACCTGGCCGTCTCCGCCGCGGTGTTCCGCAGCCGCCGCGACCAGCTGTGGCAGATCACGCTGAGCCCGAACGGCATACCCGGCGGCTATCGCGTGCCGCGCTGAAGCCGCGCAGGCGGCCCGGCGCTTGCCGCAGCCCAGGCGTCGACGCATAGTCCGCACTGGTCCTGCACTTGGGGAGTACCGATGAAGCGCTGCATCGCCACCTTGCTGGCCAGCCTCGCGCTGGCCGTCTCCGCCGCCACGGCCACCGGTGCCACACCCGGCAGCGCCACGAACGGCGCCAGCTACTTCGACCACCGCGGCCACGACGACGTGCTCGGCGGCGGCGTGAAGATGATCCCGATCACCACGCCCAAAGGTACCTTCCACGTCTGGACCAAGCGCGTGGGCAACAATCCCAAGCTGAAGGTGTTGCTGCTGCACGGCGGCCCCGGCGCCACCCACGAATACTTCGAAGCGTTTGACAGCTACTTCCCCGGTGCCGGCATCGAGTACTACTACTACGACCAGCTCGGCTCGGCCTACAGCGACCAGCCCACCGCCGACAAGGGCGCGGATGATTCGCTGTGGACTATCGACCGCTACGTCGACGAAGTGGAACAGGTACGCGTGGCACTGCACCTGGACAAGAGCAATTTCTGCCTGCTCGGCCATTCGTGGGGCGGCGTGCTCGCCATCGAGTACGCGCTGAAATACCAGCAGAACCTGAAGTGCCTGGTCATTTCCAACATGGTCGATTCCATCCCGGCCTACAACGTCTACGCCAAGACCGTGCTGATGCCGGCGATGGATCAGCAGCAACTGGCCGAAGTGCAGCAACTGGAAGCCGAACACCGCACGAGCGACCCGCGCTACATGGCCATCCTCGGCCCCATGCACTACGAACAGCACGTGCTGCGCATGCCCCAGGCGCAATGGCCCGAACCCGTCACCCGTTCGTTTGGCCACATGAACGAACACATCTACACCCTGATGCAGGGCCCCAGCGAACTGGGCGCCAGCGGCCGCCTGCTGAACTGGGACCGCAGCAAGGACCTGCACCGCATCACCGTGCCCACCCTGGTCATCGGCGCGCAATACGACACGATGGACCCGAAGTACATGGCCGGCATGGCGAAGAAACTGCCGCACGGGCAGTTCCTGCTATGCCCCAAAGGAAGCCACATGGCGATGTATGACGACCAGCAAACCTACTTCCAGGGACTGATCGGCTTCCTGCGGAAAGTGGAAGCCGAGTGAGGCAAAGCATGAATCCCTGCACGGCGGGATCAGGTTGCGGAATCAGGTTGCGCAGGAGAAGCCAAGACATTGGTTTGCAATGCAACGGCCGAAAAATATGACGCCAGGAACTCGGGACAGGCTGCAGGATTTGACTACACCACGAAGGGCATTTTTAGTGGTATCACGAGCTCATTAATCGGCTTGGTTGGCGGCCTTCTAGCTGCCATGACTGCTGCCTCGCTCCCTCGATATGGAGATACTGACATGCCACTCGTATTCGTCAAATTCAAAGACGAAAAACCTGTCGATATCAACGCGGGACCGAATGACACCATCGTTGGAGTCGTAGCGATTGCCTACGCTCGACTATACCCGAGCAGCATCCCGCCGACGGATAAGGAACTTGAAGTAGTCCTTGATGGCAAGCCGATCAACAACCTCTCCGTTACTGTCGGTGATCTCAATCTTCAGACCGGCAAGATGCTTGTCGCAGAAATTCTTTCCGCAAGGACTCCCGACATCGACGATGGAAGTCTTGATGCGTTCAAGAAATTCTTGAGAATTTCCGCCGGAGAACTGGGAAATGGCGAGGTCGTATTTATCAGCGTCGCCTGTTTTGACAATAATCACGGCAAGGAGTCTATCGAGCGACAGCAATGCCCGCCACGCTTGCTCAGTTATTGCCTGGAGAACAAGATTGACTTGAACATCGTATTGGTCGATCCGGCATTTGCCGATCCTTCGCTAAAATATAGTCAAATTTACGATTATCCTGGGTGGCGGCTACTCTCGAATGAGGATCACGGAAAAATTCGTCAATACGCCTATACGCCTGCCGTTTCAGCCAGGGCTTGCGATGTCTGGTTGACGGTGTTTTCGGCACCTATTCCTGAATTCCGCATGGACCTGGGGGGCGGTGGAAAAATACTTGGTGGAATCATGATTCCTTCCGTGTTTGCCTCACTCGAAAATTCAACAACAGCCAGATCCTGCCTCATTTGCGGTTGTTTCGCGTTCGAACCATTGGACGCCAGTCAATATTTCACCATGGGGTCGAGGGAAGTCATTGAAGGCGCCGGATTTAGCTTCAATTCATAGCGCGAGGCAAGCAACGTGGTCAGGCTCAGTTACCAACCAAGAACAAGCAGACCTGACGCGTTCTGGCGGAGGTCTCTTACAGCCTCGTCAGGCGACACAGCAACCAGCGGTACATTCCGATGAGCCAAGAACAGCATCCACCATCGCTGCACGGTTCCTGCCACTGCGGCCTGGTGCGCCTCACGCTGCCGGCAGCACCCGACACGGCGACCAGTTGCAACTGTTCGCTATGCCGGCGCACAGGGGGAATATGGGCCTACTACGAACTTGGCTCGGTCTCCATCCAGGGCCATCCGGAGAATACGGAAAGCTACGTGTGGGGCGACCGAACGCTGAGGAATGTTCGGTGCAGGAACTGCGGTATCGTCACCCATTGGGAGCCCATTGAACCCGTACCCTCCGCTCGCCACGGAGTGAACCTGCGGAATTTCGAACCCGCGCTTCTGGAGTCGGTCGTCATCAGGCGCTTCGATGGTGCAGACACCTGGAAATTCCTGGATTGAGGGCTTGCCGTTGGGGTCGACCCCGTTTGGAAGCAAGGGACGGAGGAAGTGATCGACCCGCATTCTTGAACCGTCATCGTCCATGCCCCAGCAACTTCTTCCCAGCCCAGCCAACGGAAGCCGACCATGAACCAGCCAGCCCCGTCCTCCGACTACCTCCTGCTCTCCCGCGGCCAATGGGACAAGGACGCCTCGCCGGAACAGATCCAGGGCGCGATCGACCGGTTCTATGCGTGGTACGACCGGCTGGTCGGCGAAGGCAGGATCGGGCCCGGGCATCGGCTGGCGCGCGCGGGCAAGGTGGTGTCGCGGCAGGCGAGCACGGACGGCCCGTTTGCCGAGGCCAAGGAAGTGGTCGGTGGTTACTGGTTCATCCGCGCGGACAGCCTGGAGGAAGCGGCGCGCATCGCGGCGGAGAACCCGTGCCTGGCTTATGGCCTGGTCTGCGAGGTGCGGCCGCTCGACCTGGCGCGCGCCAGCGCGTATGCCTTGACCAACGAAACCCCGACCTGATCCTGTGCTGCCGGCGCGGAGTCGTCGCCCCGCTCTCCGGTACAGACACGCACGGTCCACTTGAACCGAAACACCACCCACTCTCCCGGGGAACCGAAATGGATAGCCCGAACAAGTATTGGTTTCCCGCCAAACGGTACGGCTGGGGTTGGGGTCTGCCGGTGCGGTGGCAGGGCTGGGTTTGCCTTGGCGTCTATGCGGCATGTGTGGCGCTCGTCCTGCGCTTCCTGCCGCCAGCGACCGATCCGCTGGTGTTCGCGATCAGTCAGGCGTTGCTTGCCCTCGGTCTGATCACCGTATGCTGGCTGAAGGGCGAACCACCGCGTTGGCGTTCGGGCGACTGACCGGCACGGGCCATCGCGGTCAAGCCGGAGTACCGGATTGAACTGCATTGCGCTTGCCGCAACACTGCCGGCATGAAACACCTGCTCGCCCGCATCTCGCTGTGCCTGTTTCTGCTGCTGCCCGCGGCCGTCATCGCCCATCCCGCGCTGTGGGTGGTGAAGGATGCCGACACCACGATCTACCTGTTCGGCACCGTGCATCTGATGCCGAAGGATGCCGGCTGGCATGACCCGGCGCTGGATCGGGCGCTGGCGGACAGCCAGACGCTCTACGTCGAGCTGACCGACGACAACCCGGCGAACATGGTCGCGCTGGTGCCGCGCTACGGGATGGATGCGACGCGCCCGTTGTCCAGCCAGCTCAGCCTGTCGCAGGCGCATCGACTGAGCCTGCTGGCGAACAGGCTCGGCGTGCCCGGCGGCATGCAGACGCTGAACGTGATGCGCCCGTGGCTGGCCGCGCTGACGCTGACGGTGACGCCGCTGCTGAAGGCCGGGCTCGACCCGGAGCATGGCGTGGACAAGCAGTTGAAGGCGCAGATGACTGCCACCGGCAAGAACGTGCTGGGACTGGAAACCGCCGAACAGCAGATCCGCTTCCTTGCCGACCTGCCCCGCGCGATCGAACTGGCGCTGCTGCGCTCGACCATGCGCGACGCGGACAAGGGTGCGTTCCGCCTCACCGAACTGATCGACGCCTGGAAGGCCGGCGACGTGGACACCATCGCCCGCCTCGGCAACGACGACATGCGCCAGCACGAGCCGAAGCTGTATCAGCTGCTGCTGGTACAACGCAACCAGGCCTGGGCGACCAAGGTCGCCGCGATGCTGCAGCAGCCGGGCACCGTTTTCATTGCCGTGGGCGCCGCCCACCTGGCCGGACCGGACAGCGTGCAGGCGCAGCTGAGGAAATTGGGGATCGAGGCTGTGCGGCAGTAGCCGGAGCGCGCGGAGAGCATCGCCCGCCAGCGGGCTCCTACAAGAAGCGGGCGCTTTCTGGCACCATCGACCGGTTATCCGCGCGCCGCGCACCACTTTCCAAGATCCAACCCATGAACCTGCAAGCCAATTACGAACAGATCCCGCTGAAGGAATACGCCGAGCGGGCCTATCTCGACTACTCGATGTACGTGGTGCTGGACCGTGCGCTGCCGTTCGTCGGCGACGGACTGAAGCCGGTGCAGCGGCGCATCATCTACGCGATGAGCGAGCTTGGCCTGAATGCCACCGCCAAGCCGAAGAAGTCCGCGCGCACCATCGGCGACGTGATCGGCAAGTTCCATCCGCATGGCGACAGCTCCAGCTACGAAGCGATGGTGCTGATGGCGCAATCGTTCTCGTACCGCTATCCGCTGGTCGAGGGCCAGGGCAATTTCGGCTCGCCGGACGACCCGAAGAGCTTCGCGGCGATGCGCTACACCGAGTCGAAACTCAGCCCGATCGCCGAGGCGCTGCTGGGCGAGCTGACCCAGGGCACGGTCGACTGGGTGCCGAACTTCGACGGCACGCTGGAAGAGCCGAGCTGGCTGCCGGCGCGCGTGCCGCATGTGCTGTTGAACGGTTCGATGGGCATTGCGGTGGGCATGGCCACCGACATCCCGCCGCACAACCTGCGCGAGCTGGCCACCGCGTGCATTCGCCTGCTGGATGAGCCGGACGCCACGGTTGCCGAGTTGTGCGAGCACGTGCTCGGCCCGGACTACCCGACCGAGGCGGAGATCATCACCCCGCGCGCCGACCTGCTGGCGATGTACCAGACCGGCGGCGGCTCGGTGCGTGCCCGCGCGGTGTACCAGCGCGAAGAGGGCAACATCGTGATCACCGCGCTGCCGCACCAGGTCAGCCCGTCGAAGATCCTCGAGCAGATCGCCGCGCAGATGCGCGCGAAGAAACTGCCGATGATCGAGGACCTGCGCGACGAATCCGATCACGAGAATCCGATCCGGCTGGTGATCGTGCCACGCTCCAACCGCGTCGACGCGGACGAGACCATGCAGCACCTGTTCGCCACCACCGACATGGAGAAGAGCTTCCGCGTCAACCTCAACATGATCGGCCTGGATGGCCGGCCGCAGGTGAAGGACCTCAAGCGCATCCTCACCGAGTGGCTGAGCTTCCGCACCAGCACCGTCACCCGGCGCCTGGAACATCGTCTGGGCAAGGTCGACCGCCGCCTGCATTTGCTGGAAGGCCTGCACACCGCTTACCTCAACCTCGATGAAGTGATCCGCATCGTGCGCAGCGAGGACGAGCCCAAGCCGGTGCTGATGGCGCGCTTCCGGCTCAGCGAGGAGCAGACCGACTACATCCTCGAAACCCGGCTGCGCCAGCTGGCCCGGCTGGAGGAAATGAAGATCAACGCCGAGCGCGATCAGCTCGAAGAGGAACGCGCACGCATCAACGTGCTGCTGAAATCGCCGGCCAAGCTGAAGACCCTGATCAAGGAAGAGCTGCGCGCGGATGCGGCCAAGTTCGGCGATGATCGCCGCTCGCCGCTGGTGCAGCGCGAAGTCGCCCAGGCACTGGACGAAAGTGCGCTGGTGGCCAGCGAACCGGTCACCGTGGTGCTCAGCCAGAAGGGCTGGGCCCGCGCGGCCAAGGGCCACGACATCGACGCCGACGGCCTGAACTACCGCGAGGGCGACGGCCTGCTCGCCGCGGTGAAGGCACGCACCACGCAGCAGATCGCCTTCATCGATTCCACCGGGCGCGCCTATTCCACGCCGGCACACACGCTGCCTTCGGCACGCGGCAATGGCGAGCCGCTCACCGGCCGCTTCAGCCCGCCCGCGGGGGCCAGCTTCGACGCACTGATCGCCGGCGACAACGACAACCGGCTGGTGCTCGCCAGCGACTTCGGCTACGGCTTCGTCACCCGGTTCGAGGCGCTGACCGGCCGCAACAAGGCCGGCAAGCAGATCATCTCGCTCAGCGACAAGGCGAAGGTGCTGGCGCCACAGCTCAGCGCCGACCCGGCGCGCGACCGCATCGTGGTGGTCACCACCGAAGGCCACCTGCTGATGTTCTCGGTGGCCGAACTGCCGGAACTCGACAAGGGCAAGGGCAACAAGCTGATCGAGATTCCGAAGAAGCAGCTGGCCGAAGGCGAACGCGTGGCCGGTGTGGCCGTGGTCAGCGAGGGCAAGGGCGAAGTCACGATGTACGCCGGGGCGCGCAAGCTGACCCTGAGGTGGTCCGACCTGGTCGAATACGGCGGCACCCGCGCCACCCGCGGCAACCTGCTGCCGCGCGGCCTGCGCCGGGTCGAGCGGATCGAGACCACCGGCTGAACCCATCGCGATGCATTCCATGCGTGATGGCTCCTCCTGCGCAGGGTGGACCATGCCCGCCGCTCCTGACCGCGACGCATCGTCGAAGAGTGGCGGACATGGCCCGCCCCATGCAGCCGATGATGTGGAGCGGCTTCAGGAACTTGTCGATGCCCGGCGGTTCCAAACGGGGATGTGCACGGCAACGCGGCCCCGCGCGTTGAACAGGTGACTACCCGGAGTTCGCATGACCATCCAACGCATCCTGCCTGCCCTGTTTGCCGTCGTGCTTGCCACCACGGCATGGGCGCAGACACCCGCCAAACCGCTCAACCTCAAGCTGGCACCTGCCGACGTTCCCGCGGCCAGCAGCACCGCGGCTCCGGCCAAGGCCAGCAGCGCACCGGGCATCTACTACGGTGATACCAGCGGACGCATGGGCCATACCGAAGTGGCCAGCGACGCCACAGCGGACTGCGACGATTACAGCTACAACCGGCCACAGGTACATGGCAGCGTCGGCGTGGGCGTGGTCGGCGGCAGCCATTTCAGCGGCAACTATCAAACCGGCACGGTCAACCTGAGCAAGGCCTTCGGCAGCTGCGACCACCCCGCTGGCGGCGTCAGCATCTCGATCGGCGCCGGCACCGGCAATTTCCACGGTCGCGACGGTCACTGAACCGGCCGGACATCCAGCGTTGCGGGCTTCGCTGCCGGTTTCATGCAAGAGCGCAGCCTTCGACACGACTGGCCGCGCAGCCAGGCCGGAAATGCGCTGAACCGCACAAACACGGCGTCCTGAAGTCGCCGTCTTTGGCATTGACGCCGCCTGCAAGGCAAACTGTGCGTCGGTCCAGACGATACGCGGTACGCGCAGATGCACGGCGAATACAAGATGCCCGGCGGCAAGCTGGTGGTGATCGACCTTGACCTGCATGGCGCGCGCCTGGCCAACGTGCAGCTCAGCGGCGACTTCTTCCTGGAGCCCGACGGCGCGCTGGACCTGATCGACCGCGCACTGGAGGGCCAGTCCGTCGACGCGACGGAAACGGAACTCGCCCTCGCCGTTGCCCGCTCGCTCGACAACGACGTGATGATGTACGGCATTTCGCCGGAGGCGATCGCGGTGGCGGTTCGCCGCGCCTTGCACACGGAGTCCGAAGCATGATGCGCACCGACTGGCGCGACCACGACTGGCAGCTGATCCACACCGCGCCGCAATCGCCCACCCTGCACATGGCGCTGGACGACGTATTGACCCACGAGGTCGGCGCCGGTCGGCGCCGACCGACCCTGCGGGTGTGGGAATGGGCGTCGCCGGCGGTGGTGATCGGCCGCTTCCAGTCGCTGCGCAACGAAGTGGATGGTGAAGCAGCGCAACGCCACGGCATCGAGGTGGTGCGCCGGGTCTCCGGCGGCGGCGCGATGTTCATCGAGCCGGGCAACACCATCACCTACTCGATCTACGCGCCGCAGTCGCTGGTCAAGGGGTTGTCGTTCCAGGAAGCTTATGCCTTCCTCGACGAATGGGTGCTGGCGGCGCTCGGTGAGCTGGGCATCAAGGCCTGGTACCAGCCACTCAACGACATCACCTCCACCGTCGGCAAGATCGCCGGCGCCGCCCAGGTGCACCGCGGCGGCGCGGTGCTGCACCATGTGACGATGGCCTACGACATCGATGCCACGAAGATGCTGCAGGTACTGCGGATCGGCCGCGAGAAACTGTCCGACAAGGGCACCCAGAGCGCAGCCAAGCGGGTCGACCCGCTGCGCAGCCAGACCGGTCTGCCGCGCGAGGCGGTGATCGAGCGCATGATCGCCACCTTCCGCCGCCTGCACGGCCTCGGCGACGACACGCTGCGCGCCGACGAACTGGCGCAGGCCGAAGCGCTGGCGCTGAGCAAATTCAGCAGCCCGGCCTGGATCGCCGACGTCGCCTGATCGCGCGTCGCCGGCGTTTTTTGCAGGCACCGTACCCCTCCCATTCGTCACTTGTCGACGCCTGCCGATCGCAGGAGGATCGAACTTCCGTTCGCGCTGACAAGGAGACGTAGATGCGTGCTTCACGACTATCCGTACTGGTCGCCGGGCTGTGCCTGGCGTTCGCCGCGCACGCGGCCGACACCGATACCTGGAAGCTGCCGGTCGCGGTGAAGAAACTCGACAACGGTCTCACCGTGGTGGTTTCCGAGGACCACAGCTCGCCCACCGTCGGCATCAGCATGGTCTACCACGTCGGCATGCGGCTGGAACCGCAGAACCGCACCGGCTTCGCCCACCTGTTCGAACACCTGATGTTCGAAGGCACGCCCGACGCGCCCAAGGGCAGCTTCGAGCGCGTGATCCAGGGCGGCGGCGGCGTGTTCAACGGCTCCACCCGCGCCGACTACACCAACTACATCGCCTCCGCGCCGTCGTCCGCGCTGGCGCCGATCCTGTGGATGGAAGCGGACCGCATGAAGTCGCTCGACTTCAGCGCGAAGAACCTCGCCAACCAGCAGAACGTGGTGAAGGAGGAGATCCGCGTCAACGTGAAGAACCAGCCCTATGGTCTGTTCTTCTGGACCGATTTGAACAAGCTCGCGTTCGACAAGTGGGCCAACAACCACGACGGCTACGGCTCGTTCAAGGACCTGGATCACGCCAGCATCGCCGACGTGAAGACCTTCCATGACACGTTCTACCAGCCAGCCAACGCGGTGCTCGGCATCGCCGGCGACGTCACTCCGGAGCAGGCCTTCGCGCTGGCGCAGAAATATTTCGGCAGCCTGCCCGCCCGCGCGTTGCCGCCGCGGCCGGACGTCAGCGAACCGCTGAACACCAAGTCGCGCCATGCCGAGCAGACCGATGCACTGGCCAAGGTGCCGGCACTGGCGATCGGCTGGAAGATGCCGGCGCGCGGCAGCAAGGACCAGATCCCGATGATGGTGCTGTCGCAACTGCTGGTCGGCGACGATGCGTCGCGTTTCTACCAGGGCCTGGTCAAGGGCCGCGAGTTGCTGCTGAACATCAACGGTGGCATGAACTTCCCGCTCGGCGACGGCAGCGACTACGCCGGCCCGACCCTGCTGGGTCTGTTCGCGCTGTACAAGCCCAACGCCACGCCGGACCAGGTGCTGGCCGCGATCAATCAGGAGATCGGCAAGGTCGCCAGCGACGGCGTCGACGACGCCACCCTGGCGCGGGTGAAGACCAAGATGCTGTCGGACTGGTACGGCGGGCTGGAATCCTTCCTCGGCCGCGCCGACACGCTGGCCAAGCTGCAGACGCTGTGGGGCGACGCCAACGTCGCCAACCGGATGCCCGGCTGGATCGAGGCGGTGAGCTCCGACGACATCAGGCGCGTCGCCCGCACCTATCTCACCGATGCCAACCGCAGCGTGATCGTGCGTCGCCCGGTCGCCGCGCCCGCTCCCGCCGCCAAGACATCCGCCAAGGCATCCGCCAAGTGAGGACCGCCATGAAGACGAACATTGCATTCAAGACGCTCGCCATCGCACTCGGCCTGGCCCTGGCCGGTATCGCCCAGGCCGCCACGCCGCTGCCGAAGGACCTGCCCGCCTACGGCCCCGCCAAGCCGCTGCCGACCCCGCAGATCGCCCAGCGCACCCTGCCCAACGGACTCACCGTATGGGTGGTGCCACGCGACGGCCTGCCCAAGATCGACGTGGCGCTGTCGGTGCTCGGCGGCACCGCTGCCGACGCCGCGGCCACGCCGGCGCTGTCGCGGATGATGGCGGGCCTGCTCAACGAAGGCACCGCCACTCGCAGCTCGCGCGACATCGCCGAGGCGCTGCAGGCGATTGGTGGCAACTACAGCGCCAGCGCGAGCGACGACTCGGTCAACATCCGCGCCAGCGGCTTGTCCTCGCATGCGTCGACACTGCTGGAACTGGTTGCCGACACCGCCCTGCACCCGAGCTTTCCGGCGAACGAGGTGGTGCTGGCCAAGGCCAACGCGCTGCAGTCGCTTAAGTTGCAGGAGTCCGATCCGGACTGGCAGGCACAACGCGCCTTCGGCCACGCCGCCTACGGCGACCATCCGTACTCGCGCGACTCGCTCAACGAGGCCAGCGTGCAGGCGGCCTCGCCCGATTCGCTGAAGGCACTGCACGATGCGCGCTTCCGGCCGGATCGCGCCCTGCTGGTGATCGTCGGGCGGATCGGCGCGGACGAGGCGTTCAAGCTTGCCGAGCAACAGTTCGGCGGCTGGAAGGCCAGCGGCACGGCGCTGGCTGATACCGCGCCGGCCCCGCGCACCGCCGCACCGCAACGGTTGCTCGTGCCGCGTGCCGGCGCGGTGCAGAGCAATATCCGCTATGGCCGCCCCGCCGTGCCCGCCAGCGATCCCGACTACATCCCGCTGACCGTGGCCAACACCATCCTCGGCGGCGGCTTCACCAGCCGCATCACCCAGGACATCCGCGAGGACAAAGGCTACTCGTACAGTCCATGGTCGCGGTTCAGCGCCAACCGCGTCGGCGGCAGCGCGCTGGCCAGCGTCGACGTGCGCAACGAAGTCACCGGCGCCACCCTGGCCGAGTTGACCAAGCTGTACGACGGCATGGCCAGCCAGCCGGCCAGCACCGAGGAACTCACCGGCGCCAAACGTCTGGTCGGCGGCATCTACCTGCTGCGCAACCAGATCCAGGGCGCACTGACCGCCACCCTGGCGAACTACTGGGTCGACGGCCTGCCGCCGAGTTTCCTCGGCAGCTATGTCGCCGAAGCCAACAAGGTGACGACGGAACAGGTGCAGGCGATGGGGCGCAAGTACTTCGCCGCGAAGGACCAGAGCATCGTGATCGTGGGCGACCCCAAGGCGATCGACGCACAACTGAAACCGTACGGCACGTTCACCGTGTTCAAGCCTTGAGCGAGCGGTGCCGCGGCGCAATCGCCGCGGCACCGGCATTACGGCAGCGGCAGGACGTGCTTCCCGCGGATCACCGCGGCGACCAGGGGGATGATCTGCACCGCGTCGCTCAACGAGCGTACGACCACGACTGCATGCGCCCGTCCTTGTATGGCATCACGCCATGGAACGGGCGCGGGTCGGCATCAAACACCAGCGGCAGGAAGTGGCGATCGCCCTCCCACATCGGCAGGGTCAGCAGCCGCTCCAACGCGACCCACTCCAGCGTGCCCTCGACGTTGTGCATGAACGGCGTGCCGCGGTAGCTCTCGATCATGAAGATGAAGCCCAGCCAATCCTCGCCGTGCTTGCCGAAGCCGGGCCAGTTCAGCGTGCCACGCAGGCGCATCGACTCGCACTCGATGCCGGCCTCTTCGCGGATCTCCCGGCGCATGCACGCGGCGACATCCTCGCCGGGCTCCATCTTGCCGCCCAGTCCGTTGTACTTGCCCAGGTGCTGGTCATCCAGCCGCGCGTTGCGATGGATCATCAGCACTTCGCTGCGATCGGGCGACAGCACGTAACCGAGGGTTGCCACTATCGGGGTATAGGGCATGGGCGGACACCGGCAAAAATCCGAGTTTAGCGGCTGACGATCTGCCGCGCAGGTATCTCACCGGGCTTGCACCCGCGCGACAGGGCGGCGACCATCGGCACATGCCATTTTTTCCCCCGCGTCCGCCCCGCTCCGCCTGCGTCCGTCGACTGCTGCAACTGTGGCTGCCGCTGGCGTTGCTGCTCGTTGCACCGGGATGCACACCCACGGCGCAAGCCCTGGACAGCGGCGAGATCGCCTTCGAAGGGCAGAACTACCGGGTCGTGCATGTCGACCTCAAGCGCGACACGCTGTCCTTGCACTGGCGCGACCCTGCCAGCGGCCAGCCTTTCGGCAGCATCGAGACGTTGCGCCAGTGGAGCGAGGCACGTGGCCAGCGGTTGTTGTTCGCTGCCAATGCCGGCATCTACGACCACAAGTTCGCCCCGCTCGGGCTGTACGTGGAGAACGGCAAGACCGTGGTGCCGCTGAACCTGGCGCATGGCAACCCGGCATCGGGCAATTTCTCGCTGCTGCCCAACGGCGTGTTCGTGGTGTATCCCGACGGCCGCGCGGCGGTGCGCACCAGCGCCGCGTTCAAGGCCGACGACAAACGCGCGCAATGGGCCACCCAATCCGGCCCGATGCTGCTGATCGACGGCAAGCTCAACGAGCAGTTCATCGATGATTCGTCCAGCCTGAAATGGCGCAGCGGTGTCTGCGCAAAAACGCCGACCGAGGTGGTGTTTGCCGTGAGCGAAGCACCAGTGAACTTCCATGTGTTTGGACGTCTGTTCCGCGACAAGCTCGGCTGTCGCGATGCACTGTATCTCGACGGCAGCATTTCGCAGCTGTATGTCGACGGACAGGGCTACGCCGGTGCGCCGGCGTTCCTGGTCAAACCCTACGCGGGCATCTTTGCCGTGTTCGCCAGGCCATGAGGCTGCGTAGCCGGCAAATCCTGCGCATTCTGCTGCTGACCCTGTCGGTACTTTTGCTGGTGGTGCTCGCAGCTGGCTGGTACCTGTTCAGCGGCAGCCAGGCCCGGCTCGACGGCACGCGCCAGACAGCCGGCCTGAGTGCTCCGACCAGCATCGCCCGCGACGCGCTGGGCACGATCACCATCGAGGGCAAGAAGCGTACCGACATCAGCTATGCGCTTGGCTACGTCCATGCACAGGAACGCTTCTTCGAAATGGATCTCATGCGTCGCATGCCGGCGGGCGAATTGTCCGCGCTGGTCGGCCCGGCCGCGCTGAAGCTCGATCTCAACCATCGTCGTCATCGCCTGCGCGCCGTGGCCGCGGCAGCCTACGCGCAGATGGAACCGCAACAGCGGCACGAACTCGACCGCTACCGTGATGGCGTAAACGCCGGCTTGGCCGACCTGCGCGTGCGACCGTGGGAATACCTGCTGCTGGGCAGCCGGCCGCAACCGTGGCGTTCGGAAGACAGCGCGCTGGTGATCGCCGCCATGTACCTGGACTTGAACGGCGACGGCCGCAACGAACGCGAACTGCATTTGGCCCAGATCCGCGCGGTCTTGCCCGCTCCGCTGGCGGATTTCCTGCTGGCGCCCGATCCGGACTGGGAGGCGCCGCTGAGCGGTCAGCTGTCGCGTTCACCGGTGATTCCCGGCGCGCAGGTGTTCGACCTGCGCCAGCTCGCGCCGGCTGCCGCTTCGCCGGCCGCGCTCGCCGCCGCGCTGGTGCCGGCACTGGATGCGCCGCGGCCGGGCAGCAACAACTTCGCCGTTGCCGGCAAGCTCACCGGCAACGGCGCGGCGATGCTGGCGAACGACATGCACCTGGGCCTGCGCGTGCCGAACATCTGGTTCCGCACCCGCCTGCGCTATCCCGATGCCAGCGCACCGAACGGCCAGCGCGACGTCAACGGCGTCAGCCTGCCCGGCACGCCGGCGATCATCGTCGGCTCCAACGGCCAGATCGCCTGGGGCTTCACCAACAGCTACGGTGACTGGCTGGACTGGGTACGCGTGCTGCGCGACCCGGCCGATCCGACCCGCTACAAGGTGCCGGACGGCTGGGCCTCGATCGACACCCACGACGAACACATCCGGGTGAAGGGCCAGCCCGACACGATTCTGAAAGTCGAAGATACCCGCTGGGGTCCGATCATGGGCCGCGACATCGACGGCACGCCGCTGGCGCTGGCGTGGATTGCCGACCGGCCACGCGCGTACAACGTCGAGCTGATGCAACTGGAGCAAGCCGGCAGCGTGAGCAAGACACTGGAGCTGGCCCCCACGCTGGGCATGCCGCCGCAAAACCTGCTGGTTGCCGACAGCGCCGGCAACATCGGCTGGACCCTCGCCGGCAACAGCGTTCCGCTGCGTGCAGGCATCGATCCGCTGCGGCCATCGGACTGGTCGAAACCCGGCAGCGGCTGGCAGGGCTGGGCATCGCCCGCGCGCTATCCGCGCATCGAAAATCCGCTCGACGGAAGATTGTGGACGGCGAACAACCGCACGGTCGATGGCGCAGCCCTGACCCTGCTCGGCAACGGCGGCCACGATCTTGGAGCGCGTGCGCAGCAGATCCGCGACGACCTGCGCAGCCGCGCCGGCTTCACTCCCGGCAACCTGCTCGACATCCAGATGGACAACCGCGCGGTGTTCCTCACCCGCTGGCAGCAACTGCTGCAGCAAACGCTGGCCGGCAACCGCGAGCCGGCGCTGCAGCAGCTGCGTGAGCTCACGGCCTCATGGCGCGGCCGCGCCGCTGTCGACAGTGTCGACTACCGGCTGGTGCGCGCGTTCCGCAACAAGGTCGGCGAAGCCGTGCTGGCACCGTTCGCCGCCCGCGTGAAACAGCGGTACGCGGATTTCAGCTGGCCCGGCGAGAACAGCGCCGAGGCTGCCGTGTGGGCGTTGATCCAGGCGCGGCCGCCGCACCTGCTCGATCCGGAATATCCCGACTGGCACGCCCTGCTCGTCGCCGCCGCGAAACAGGTTGCCGGCGAACTCGGCCGGCAACCCGGCGGCCTCGCCGCGCGCCGTTGGGGCGAGCGTAACCGCACCGCTATCCGCCACCCGCTCTCCGCCGCGCTGCCGCACTGGCTGGGCCGCCACCTCGACATGCCCGACCAGCCCTTGCCCGGCGACAACAACATGCCGCACGTCGCCGCACCCGGCTTCGGTGCCTCCGAACACCTGGACGTATCCCCTGGCCACGAGGCCGACGGCGTCCTCAACATGCCCGGCGGCCAGAGCGATCACCCGTTGTCGCCCTATTTCGGTGCGGGACACCAGGACTGGGTTGCCGGACGACCGACACCGTTGTTGCCTGGCGACAGCCAACACACGCTGATCCTGCAGCCGGCATCGGGTCAGGCGCCGACAGCAGCTAGCTCGCGCGGTGCAGCAACGGATTGATGCCATCGCGCAGGCGCCGGACGATGGCGCTGCCGCGGGTGCGAATGGTGAGGTGCGGGTCGCCGTGTCCGGCCAGCTCGATCACTGCCAGCATGCGCTGCAACGGCAGCCACGTACGCCACCATTGCAGCAACACCAGCAGCATCGCGCACAGCCCGAAGCCGGCCACACCAGCCAGCCACGGCAAGGCCGCACGGTTGACCGGGAGGCCTTCCTGATCGGGACCGATCGCCACCAGCGCCGCACGCCCACCGGACGCCTTCAATGGCGTCACCCAGGCATCGGTCGCATGCTGACCATCCGTCAGCTGCAGCGTTTCGCCCTTGTTGCCGGACACCGCCAGCACACCGGCAAGCTGCGCAGACAACGCCGACCCGGTCCAGCCCAGGCCGGTGGATGGCGGCAGCGCGGCGCCGGGCGCGGGCGCCATCAGCAAGGCCACGTCAGTGTGCGCGATGCGACTGATCGCGATGGCAAACGCATCATCCACGCGGCTGGCGGCAAGCAACAGGCCCTGCAAGGCACCACCACGCAACAACGGGCTGATCGATACCCAGTACAGCTGGCCGTGGTCCACCCACATGCCCTGCTGCGCCTGGAGGTGGCTGATGGTGGCGGCGACCAGCGGGTCACGCTGGATGCTGGCCGGCTCCTTCAGCAGGACCCCCGATGCGGCAACCTTCCGACCTTGCGGGTCAAGCACCATGGCGATGTCGTAGCCGTGGCGGCGATCCTTCAGCAGGTCGCTGATCGAAGCACTGTCGACCGCGCCACCCAGTTGCGGGGTGGGAATCAGCGATTGCGCCACGTAGTCGACAAAGGCGGGGTCCTGGGCCAGCAGGTTGGCGCGCAACTGCAGTTCGGAGAGTCGATTTGCCTCGAGTTCGCGTTCGACCGTGGCTGCCACGCGCAGTCGATCCCGCGACTGCTCGCGCGTGACGTGTTGCACCTGCCAGACGACGCCGGCTGCTGCTGCCACGACCAGCAGCGCCACCGTGGCCGTGCCCAGCAACAGAAACCGACTGGCCGGTTTCATCGCGTGCCACCGGCGTTGAGTGCCGTGGTCAGCCGCGGCCGCATCGCGACGATCTGCTGGTTCACTGCACCAGTCACCGGCAGGCTGAGCTTCTGGCTGACCGGTTGCGCGCGCGGGTTCCAGAAGTGCAGCGTGCCCGGACCCGCCGGCAATCCGCCCAGGGTGAAGTTGCCGTCGGCGCCCACCTTGGCCATGTGGGCGGAGGGCACCACCAGGACGTCCAGCTCCATCGAATGATGGACGTTGCAGCTGACCAGCACGATGCCGGCACGACCGAACGCATGATCGGCCTTCTCGCCGGAGCCCTGATAGCCCAGGTCGAAGGCCGCGCCGGGCGTCACCGAGAATACGTTGTGGCGCACATCGTCAAGATTGACAAAGGTGACCGTGCTGCCCAGCGGCACGGCCAGCGCCTCGGGACTGAAGTCGCGGTTGTGCGTATACACCGTGTAGCGACCCGGCCTGGCGCGGCTGCCGCCCTTGTCCGGCACGAAGTAGACCACGGTGTCGGCTTGCTCGCCGGCCGCGATCTGCTGACCTCGTGCCGCGGTCAGCTCCACGTGACCGCTTAGCTGCAGTGTGGCCGGGGCTGTCACCGTCGCC
The DNA here is from genome assembly GCF_050026815.1 of Rhodanobacter ginsengiterrae. Taxonomy (NCBI): domain Bacteria; kingdom Pseudomonadati; phylum Pseudomonadota; class Gammaproteobacteria; order Lysobacterales; family Rhodanobacteraceae; genus Rhodanobacter; species Rhodanobacter ginsengiterrae. The sequence continues at coordinate 271,300 of NZ_JALBWO010000055.1, forward strand.
GGACCAGCCTTCCTTGCCGAAGCGATCTTCGGCGTGGAGTGAACTGCTGCCGCCGGGTGCGGCGCTACCGAAACCGGCGCCTGCTTCGGCGACGCGGCCACAGGCACCGGCGCCTCGGCAGGCGGCGCCGGCTTCGCTGCTGGCGCCACCTTCGGCATCGCTTTCATGGGCGGCGTTGGCGCTGTGGGTGCGACGATCGGCGCGATGGAGCGCGGATGCGGTGGTGCCATGCTGCATGCGCCGAGCAACAGCAGCACGCCGGTCAAAGTCATGCGATACGTGTACATGCGACCCCCTGAGGTCAGTCAATTGATCTGCGCCATCCGAAAAATCCGGATGGCGTCCTGCGCAGGCACGGCGTGGCGTGCGGCACCGTCCCGAAGAACGGCTATCTGGTGATCACGGCCGGATGCATCGGCGCCAGCTTCGCCAGCAGCTTGTTCTGCGCGCGGAACGGCACGTTGCTCTTGTCCATCGCGGTCTGCAGGTCTTCGACCAGCGCATTGAATGCCGCACGGTTGATGCCGAGGTTGCGATGCACCTTCTCCATGTCCTTGCCGGTGTACGTGCACGGTCCATCGAGAATCACGCAGAACTGGTCGACCAGTTCGGCCTTGATGTGCTCGCGATCGGTATCGGCGAAGTACGGACGCGTGCGCGGATCCGCCATCAGGTTGTCCATGAAGTCATTCATCAGCGTGACCAGCCCCGGCTTGCCGCCGAACTGGTCGAACACCGGCTTCAGTGCGGGATCGCGCGGAGCGCTGGCGGCCATCGCCGCGGACTGTTGCGGCATGGCTGTGCCGTCCTGCGCCCATGCGGCCTGACTTAGCAGGACAGCAGCGGCAAGCGTGGCGATTTTCAGGTGGTGCTTGAACATGGGTGTACTCCCAGTGGGGCTGAGGTGGCAATCAGGAAGGCGCACAGTCGCTCAGAAGCCGACCTGCACCGACGCATACACGCCGCGTTGCCGATCCTTGATGACGATGTTGCCGAGGTCGGCGTAGGCAAGGGTCAGCGAGACATGCTTGTTGGGTGCCCAGGCGACGAAGGCGTCGTACCAGTCGTCTTCCCTGGCGAGCCCGAGGTTGTCCGGCTTCTGCCGGTACTCCGCGCCAATCGCCCAGTGACGGCTCAACAAATAGGCCACCGAGGCCTCGAACTCCGGCTTGTAGGCGTTGTTGCGGTCACCACCAAAGCCGAGAATCCCGATCTGGTTGGCCTTGGTGAAACGCACCGTGCCATTGACCAGCAGGCTCTGGGCGAGGAACAGCTTGGTCGCGGTGATGTAGTAGTCCGTGCCTTGCGAGCGTTTCGCACCGACGAACTTGACCACGCCGTCCTGGTTGTTCTTCTTGTACTGCGCGCCGATCGACAGCTGCGGCAGCCAGCTGTCCTGGTCGAGCACGACATCGCCAAGCAGGCGCACCTTCACGCCGACAATGTCCTGCCTGAAGGTGAAGCCCTCGCCCAGCCCCAACGCCGCGCCGACCTTCTCGGTATTGAAGCGCTGCTGCGCGAACGACAGCTCGACCCGGTTGTACAGGCCCACCATCGCGCCAGCCGCATCCACGTGGTAGTCCGGCAGGTTCACGCGCGTGTAGAAGGCGTTGGCGCCGATCTCGTCGCGCGTGCCATAGCCACCGATCACCGCCCATGGCGTGAGACCACCGCCCGCCGAGCCTTCCAGTTGGGACACGCCGCCAGTCAGCAGCAGCTTGTTGCTCGTCGTTGGCCCACCGGCATCGCTGCCGGTGGCCGTGGCGACGGCCGATACCATGCAGCCGCCCAGGGCCAGCCCGATCAGCCCGGCGATCCGCGTCTTGCCATTGCTACGCATTGAAACTCCCCTCGCAGACGGCGCGATATGCACCAGTGGGAAGAGCTACGAGCCATGTTGAAAAAAAGATGCAAATCATCTTCTTCAGCCTTGCGGCCAATCTCCGGCCTCGATTTCGACTTGAAGGCATCCATTCCGTCCGCTGTCACGTACGCACAACGCGGCCGCCCGCAAGCCAACCGGAGGCACGCCTCTTCACACGGCTGAACCGGGCCGGCCACCCTGCCCGGCGCCACCCGGCCCGGCGCAGCACCATGACTACAGGATGGTTCGAACATGATTGCCAGCAGCCCCGCCGAACGAGACGAGCTGAATCAGCTGTTGCAGCAATCCGGTCGCAACGACCAGAAGGCATTCGCCGAGTTGTACAGACGCACCTCTTCCAAGCTGTTCGGCGTGTGCCTGCGCATGCTGCGCGATCGCGGCGAAGCGGAAGAGGTGCTGCAGGAAACCTATGCCACGGTGTGGCGGCGCGCCTCCAGCTTCGATGCCGGCAAGGCCAGCGCGATCACCTGGCTGGTGACGCTGTCGCGCAACAAGGCGATCGACCGCCTGCGCCAGCATCGCGAGGAGCTGATGGACGATCCGTCACGTCTGGACGAAATCGTCGATGAGCAAGCTACCCCCGCCGCCGATGCCCAGACCAGCCAGGAGTACCGGCAGCTTCAGCACTGCCTGGATGAGCTGGAACCGCAACAGCAAAGTTCGGTGCGTGAAGCCTTTTTCAGCGGCGCTACGTATAACGAATTGGCGACACGCTGCAAGGTGCCGCTCGGAACCATGAAAAGCTGGATTCGCCGCAGCCTGATGCAGCTCCGCACGTGCCTGGACTCATGAACAAGCCCACCGACGACAACAACCACAACCTGCGCTACGCCGAATACGTGCTTGGCGTGCTGGATGCCGACACACGCGCCGAAGTGGCGCGCGAAATGCTGGTTTCCGACGAAGCCGCCACTGCGGTGGCGCTGTGGCAGCGCCGGCTGATCCCGCTGGCCGACAGCGTGACCGAGGTTGCGCCAGCCCCTTACGTGTGGGCACGCATCCGGGACGCGCTGCAGCTGGATGCACCGATCCGGGCGCGGGCGCCCGGAAGGCTGTGGAACAACCTGCCGCTCTGGCATTGGCTCGGCATCGGTGCCAGCGCCATCGCCGTCGTCTTGCTCGTGGTGATGGCATTGCCACGCACGCCGCCGACACCCATCGCGGCCACGGTCGCCTACATGGCCGCGACCATCCAGCAGGACAACGGCAGCACCGGCTGGACCGCCACCGTGGATCCGCAGCACGCGCGCATGGTGGTAGTGCCGGCAACGCCGGTGGCTTTCGCGCAAGGCCGCGCAGCCGAGCTGTGGTTGATTCCGGCCGGTGGCAAACCGATTTCCGTCGGCATGATCGCGCGCAACCGCCCCACCAGCTTCACCCTCGATCCGGCGCTGGTGGCGCGCCTCGGGCCGACTGCCACCCTCGCCGTTTCGGTGGAGCCGACTGGAGGTTCGCCCACCGGCCAGCCGACCGGTCCGGTGATTGCCAAGGGGGCGATCAGTGCTGCGCCGGATGCCGGCGGCAAGGTGACCATCCGCGCCAGCACGCCACCGGATCGAACCATGGCCTGAACGGAAAGCCATGGCGGATCCTTGCCATGAAGCTGTCGGCGTGATCAGCGAAAAGGGCTTCTGCAGCACGCGATACACCGGCGCCTGCAGCGCCGACGGCAGCGGCGATGGCGCGTAACCGGTGATCAGGATCACCTTCCGTTCCGGACGCCGCGTCTTGCCGATCCGCCTGCAGGCAGCCGTCGCAGGCCGGCAAAGCCGGCAGGACGCGGCGATCAGACGGCAGCCAGCAGCCGCTGGCAGATGGCACGGTACAGCGCTGGCAACCGCTCCAGTTCCGCCATATCCACGCACTCATCCACCTGGTGGATGGTGGCATTGACCGGGCCGAGCTCGACGACCTCGGCGCCCAGCGGGGCGATGAAGCGACCGTCGGAGGTACCGCCGCCGGTGCTCTGTTCGGGGTCGATGCCGCACAGGTCGCGGCAGACAGCCACGACGGTTTCGCGCAGCGCGCCGCCAGGCGGGGTGAGGAACGGTTCGCCGGAGAGGTTCCAGTCGAGCGTGAAGTCGAGGCCGTGCCGATGCAGGATTGCCTCGGTGCGCGCGCGAAGGTCGTCGGCACGGCTGGCCGTGCAGTAGCGGAAGTTGATCTGGGCGGTGAGTTCACCGGGGATCACGTTGTTCGCGCCGGTGCCGGCATTGAGGTTGGAGAACTGGAACGAGGTGGGCGGGAAGTCGCCGTTGCCCTCGTCCCAGCGCTCGGCGGCCAGCTCGGCCAGCGCAGGGGCGAAGGCATGGATCGGATTGAGCGCCTTTTCGGGATACGCCACGTGACCTTGCACGCCGCGCACCACGAGCATGCCGGAGAGCGAGCCGCGGCGGCCCACGCGGATCAGGTCACCGAGTCTCTCCCTGGCAGACGGCTCGCCCACCACGCACCAGTCGATCCGCTCGCCGCACGCGCGAAAGTGCTCGACCACCCGACGCACACCATCGAGATTGGTCGGCCCTTCCTCGTCGCTGGTCAGCAGCAGGGCCAGGCGACCGCGATGATCCGCATGCGCCGCCACGAACTGCTCCAGCGCCACGACCATCGCCGCCACCGAACCCTTCATGTCGGCCGCGCCACGGCCGTATAGACGTCCATGGCGGACGGTCGGCTCGAACGGCGGACTTTGCCATGAGGCTTCCGGGCCGGTGGGCACCACGTCGGTGTGACCTAGGAAAGCCAGCGTCGGGCCAGCGCCGCCGTGGGTGGCCCACAAGTTGTCCACCTCGCCGTAACGCAGGTGCTCGATGCGGAAGCCCGCCCGCGCCAGCCGTTCGCCGATCAGTGGCAGGCAACCGGCATCGTGCGGCGTCAGCGAACGACGGCGGATCAGGTCACAGGTGAGCTCGAAAACGTCGGACATGGCTACTCGCGAAACGCGATACTGGGGCGATGGCAAAGCATACCAAGCGTGCCTGCCCGGTCGTTCAAACCGTCAGCACCACGCCCAGCCGCCGGCCCACGCCATGGGGAATTGCCGCCGCCACTGCGGTGAAGCGGCGTGTGCGGTGATTGCTCATTGCGGTGCCAGCCTCAATCGTCGAGCTCGTCGTCGCGCTGACCGAGATGGACCAGCGCGAGCAACAGCACCACGACGAAGCGGAACGCGCTGGCCAGCCCGTTCCATTGGGTGGACATCCACATGCCGAACCATTCGCCGCCGATCGCCATGAAGCCGCCCAGCCACAGCAGCAGGCCGAGCGTGAGACCGACCACGGCGAGGCGCTTCGATCGGTGGAAGGTCGCCGCCGGCCTGCGGCGCGCATGCCACAGGCGCCACGCACCCAGCCCGCACAGCACGGCGGCCAGCGTTTCGGTGGCGATGATCAGCACGTACGCCGCGTGTTGCAGCAGCGGAGCATGGATCGCGCGGTAATGAACGCCGGCGTCGGGAAAGATCGAATCCATCGCCAATACGTGCTGCACGAAGACCAGGTTGCTGCCGTAGTCGGTGATGTTGCCGAAGGCGACCAGCGCCAGCCACAACGCGATCGTCGCGGTCAGCCCGATCTTCGAAAGCCGCATCGGCATCTCAGCGCCCGAACAGTTTCTTGAAGCCGTTGTCGGTGAAACCCGCGCTCACCGTGCCATCGGGCTGCACCACCACCGGGCGGCGGATCAGCGCGGGATATTCCTTCAGCAACAGCGTCCACTCCGGATCGCTGCCCGGGCTCTTGCGCTGCGGCAGCAGATTGCGCCAGGTGGTGGAGGATTTGTTGACCAACTTCTCCCAGCCGCCCAGTTGTGCCGCCCATTCTTTCAGCGTCGCCGCCGGTACCGGGTTGGCGCGGTAGTCGACGAACTCATGTGCCACCTCGAACCGGGCCAGCCAGTTGCGCGCCTTGCGGCAGGTGTCGCAAGTCGAAAGCCCGTACAGCAGTGGATTCATTCGCCGCTCCGCAACAGCTCGTTGATGCTGGTCTTGCTGCGCGTCTTCGCATCGACCTGCTTGACGATGATCGCCGCGTACAGGCTGTGGCTGCCGTCCTTCGCCGGCAGGTTTCCGGCCACCACCACGCTGCCGGCCGGCACGCGGCCATAGCTCACTTCGCCGGTGGCGCGGTTGTAGATGCGCGTCGACTGGCCCAGGAACACGCCCATGCCGATCACGCTGCCACGCTCCACCACCACGCCCTCGACCACTTCCGAACGCGCGCCGACGAAACAGTTGTCCTCGATGATGGTCGGATTGGCCTGCAGCGGTTCGAGCACGCCACCGATGCCGACGCCACCGGACAGGTGCACGCCGGCACCGATCTGCGCGCAGGAACCCACCGTGGCCCAGGTGTCGACCATGCTGCCGCTACCGACGAAGGCGCCGATATTGACGTAGCTCGGCATCAGCACCGCGTCCTTGGCGATGTGCGCACCGCGACGCACCAAGGCGCCGGGCACCACGCGCGCACCCAGTTGCTGCAGTTCCGCATCGTTGCCATGGGCAAAGCGCAACGGAACCTTGTCGAATGCCTGCGCAGGGCCACCGTCGACCACGCGGTTGTCATTGATGCGGAAGTACAGCAGCACGGCTTTCTTGAGCCAGGGATTTACCGTCCAGCCACCGTTGCCGTCCGGCTCGGCGACGCGACGCTCGCCGGATTCCAGCAGGTCGAGGGCCTGGTCGATGGCCGGTCGCAGATGGCTTTCGATTTCGCTTTGCGTCAGCGTGTTGCGGCGCTCGAAGGCGTCGTCGATCAGGGTTTCGATGGCTTGCATGGCATTCATTCGGTGATATTGATGAGCGGTCCGGACGGACCGTAAAGAATACAGGCTGGACAGCGCAATGCCGCGTGCGGATTCATCCGCATTTAACGACGGCCAGCCCATTGTTCCATCGCCCCAGAGGAGTCAGACATGAACCAGATCAAGATCGGCGTGCTCGTCGGAAGCCTGCGCATGGATTCGTTCAACCGGCGACTGGCCCGGGCGGTGGAGAAGCTGGCACCGGACGACCTTGCATTCCGGCATATCCAGATCAACGACCTTCCGCTCTATTCGCAGGATTTCGATGCTGCCTATCCGGCCGCCGCGACCCGGCTGAAAAAAGACATCGAGTCGGTCGACGCGCTGCTCTTTGCCACACCCGAGTACAACCGGTCGATACCAGGCGTGTTGAAGAACGCGATCGATATCGCCTCGCGTCCGTGGGGTACCAACTCGTTTGCCGGCAGGCCCGCGGCAGTGATCGGCACCTCGATCGGCTCCACCGGCACCGCCATGGCCCAGCAGCACCTGCGCAACGTGCTGGCCTATCTGGACATGCCCGTGCTGGCCCAGCCGGAGGTCTTCATCCATTTCAAGGATGGCCTGGTCGCCGAGGACGGCAGCATCGAGAACGATGGAACGCGGAAGTTCCTGCAGGGTTTTGTGGACAACTACGTTGCCTGGGTCCGGCGATTTGTGCGCTGACGAGGCACCACGCGCGCTTGAAGACCGCTGCCCCGGAGGAATCGTCAGCGCAGCCTTCACCGCAGCCTGACGCTTCGCCTGTCCATGATGTCATCGAGGTCGTGTAATGAATGGAGTACATCGCCAGGGGCCATCAGTCGCTCGGCAACGACCCATTGCTCCGGAGGAACCGACGCATGCAAGAACAGATCAGTGAAGGCTCGATGGTCTTTGTTGCCGATGGTGCCGATGGCATCGGCTCCGTTCGGGAAATCAGGCGCGGCCTGCCGGAGCTGCTGGTGTATATCGAGAACGCCGGTGATTTCGTGGTGCCGTTGTCGGCAGTGAAGTCCGTCCATTCCGGAAAGGTGCTGCTGGATTTCGACCAGCTTGAGCTGCGCCTGCGCAACGCCATTCGCCATGCGCGCGATTCCGAGGACCGCAACTACGTGGCGCCGCCGTCGTCCGAGGACGAATAGCCAGGGACGGAACGTGACCAGCGCCAGCGCCACATTTGCCGATACGATGCCCGGCTTGCCGATTGAAACCCGACGGAAAGCATGATCGACAAAGACGAAGAGCGACTGAACCGCCAACTCGACCGCTTCGAACGCGAACTGCCCAAGCCGGTGGGCCAGAGCATTCGCTGGCTGCGCGAGCCCTCGTCGCGCTGGATCCGCATTCCGACTGGCCTGCTGCTGATCGCGGGCGGAATCTTCAGCATCCTGCCCCTGCTGGGTCTGTGGATGCTGCCGCTGGGTCTGTTGCTGCTGGCACAGGACGTGCCATTCCTGCGCCGTCCGATGCGACGCGCCCTGCTCTGGGTGGAGCGCCGGTGGGTGCGCTGGAAGCGGCGGCGCCGGAACAAGGCTGGATAGCCCGGTGGCTGCGGGACAGTTCCCGCCACCCTGACTTTGCGGGAATACCGCTGCCGGCTGGCTTTGCGTCGATTATTTGTGATAATGGCTCGATCCCACCTGGAAGGCGGTGCAAGCCCATGACGCAATATGATCTTGAGTCCTTGTTGGCGCCGATCGGAGACGAGTCACCGGCGGGTGATGACCTCGAATACGACCCCGATTTTCTCGCCCTGGAACGCGCCGCTGCGCCCAAGGCGGAGCGCGCCATCGGCGACAACGTCAAGGCCGCGGAAGAGCCGGACTGGGAGAAGGTGGTCGAGCTGGCCGAAGCCGTATTGCGCCGATCCAAGGACCTGCGTGCGGCCATCCATCTCACCACCGGCTGGATGCGAACCTCTGGCATGCGCGGCTGGAGTGCCGGGCTCAGCCTGATCCGCGGCCTGCTCGAACACTACTGGGACAGCGTCTATCCGCAGCTGGATGCCGACGACGACAACGATCCGACCATGCGCGTCAATTCGATCGTGCCACTCGGTGACCTGCAGGGCGTGCTGCGCTACTTCCGCACCACCCCATTCGTGCAATCGCCGCGCATGGGCCGTTTCGACTTGCGTGATTTGCGCATCGCCAACGGCACGCTGAAAGTCACCGCAACGGATGGCGAAGCGGCAGCCTCGTTGACCGAGATCGAAGCGTGCTGCATGGATTGCGCCGAAGAGGAACTGGTAGCCGTGACCGCCGCCATTGCCCAGTCGCTGGAAAGCGCCAAGGCCATCGACGGCATTTTCAACGACCGGGTCGGCACGGCCGGACCTGATCTGAAGCAGCTGCTCAGCGATATCTACGAACTGAAGAAGTTTCTGGAACCCCAGTTGGCGCGTCGGCTTCCGCCCGAAGGCGCGGCCGGGGACGGCGATTCAGCCGAAGACACCACCGCTGTGACGGGTGGCGCGACCCGCGCCTCCACGGGTGCGATTACCGGTCCGCAGGACGTCATGCGGCGCATCGATGAGTTGTGCGACTACTACACGCGCAATGAGCCATCCAGCCCGGTGCCCATGCTGCTGCGCCGTGCGCAACGCCTGGTCGGCATGGACTTCATGGACTTGCTGAAAGACCTGGCTCCGGGCGGCATTCCCGAGCTGCGTGTGGTTTCGGGTACGCCCGAAGACGAGTAGCGCCAAGCGGTCAATGGGCTGGTTGCGGCGGCGTCTTCAGTAGACGCCTTTGCACGTGCCGACCCCGGAACGAACGAAGAGCTGGTGCACCGAGGGGTCCCAGCTCAGGGTCATTCCACCGGGCAGACCGGCGCTGATCCCAGCCGAGGCAATCTGGCTGATCGGCCCGACCGTCGCCGTGTGCCCATCGGCAAAAGTGACTCCGGCGCTGATGGTGTAGCGCACCGGATCGGCGCAGTTGCCCGTATCGACCTGGCGCGAAACCGTCTGGCCGCCGGCAAATTCCGGCATCGTTCCGGCGATGGGCGAGCCGACCTGTTCCGTGCCATTGCCCGCGCGGCAGGTGGTGGTCAGCGCGTAACTCACCAACAGCCTGGCGGGCGCCGCCACCTGCACCACGGCAACCGCTTCGGGCAGCGCCCCGCAGCCAAGCAGGAACGACTTGTGTTTGGGCACGACGTGCAGCACGTAGCTGCCGGGCTGCAGCGGCTTGTCATTGGCGATCGCCAGCTCGATGCGATCGGGCGACACGCCGGTCACCATGGGCTGGACGGTCTGAGGTTTGCCTTGCGCATCGGTGGCGGTGACCGTGGGATTCTCGCACTGGGCATCGAACAGATTGGCGCCAACCAGCGCAAAGCTGGACTTGCCCGGGGCACTGCGCAGGACGAACAGCGGGCGGTGATCGGCAGTCTCGACGCCATCAATCACCGGTGTCAGTTTGGCCGATCCCGAGGCTTCGGCAATCTGGCTGACCGTGGTGGCGAGTGCTTCGGCCATGGCGTCCGCATCAGCAGCGAGGCAATCCTTGCTGGCGGTCAGAAAAGCCTGGACCCGCTGACTTGCCGCATGGGCACGATACGCATTGCCCTTGGACTTCGCATCGATGATGTCGATCGGCGTGTCGATATTCTTGCCGAGCGACTTGCGCAGCACGTCGGCCATCGTGGCAAGTCGCTGGCTGGTCGAACCCAGCGTGGAGTCCGGCTTGCTGCCTGCACGAACGGACAGCTCATGCTGGGCAGCATCCAGTTCGTCAAGAACCGTCGTGCCGGTCAATCGCGGCGCGATTTGCGCAGCGACCGGGCTGACCCACCCCGACGTCAGCAATCCAAGCAGGACCGCGGCGCCGAGCCTCAGCGTCCTCATCGACGACCATTCATCATGAAGCCGACCATGCCGACGGCATCGCCTTCCTGGCAATCCTGCTGGTCCGGCTGGTCCGGATCGCAACCGTTCTGCTGGTCAGCCGGCAAACGTACGCCCGACGGGACAATGCCATACGAACGGTAGTTCGCCGTGATCACGCTCGGGTCGATGTACGAATCGCCATGGTTGCCGTTCTGCGCGCTGCCCGCGCCGGTGGCGGTAGGCACGTTGATGGCAAAGCCGCCACCCAGCGGCAGCAGATTGTTGCTGCTGTCCACCGCGTAAAAGTAGGCCGGCGGAAAACCGACGTTGGCAATCATCTGCAAACCGGTGCCGACGACGTAGATCGGCGCCGTTCCCCTGCCCATCCGCCCGGTCGAACCCCAGATGCCCGTGCTGTTGTAGAGCGGCGTGGTGCCCAGCTGGAACAGATCGCCATTGGTCACCGACAGGTAGGTGACCGCAGTACCAGCATTGACCGTGAACGCACTGCCGTCGACCGACGCCAGGGTCAGGGTCTTGTTGTTGGTCATGCTGAAACCGCCCGGCGACGAGAAGTTGCCGAGCGTGTCGACCATGTTGTTGATGCGACCGGACGCGCTGCCCAGCGTGCTGGCGCCCGTCGCGCTTCCGCTCAGGGTGCTGGCCGTGATCAGGCCACCGGAGCCTTCGTTGATCGCGCCGGCGGACTTCAGCGTGGTCTTCGTGCCGCTGATCGCCCCGTTGATGGACAGTCCACCGGCGGTCGTGGTCAGGGCCAGGGCGGAACCGCCGTTGACCGCGCCATTGACTGTCAGCGCCTGCGCATTGCTCAGCGCGAAGTTCGCTGCGCTGAAGCTGCCCAGGGTGCCGATGTGGTTGGCGCCGGTGAGAGTCGTCGCGCCGACCGACTGGCCGCTCAGTGTGCCGGCCGTGATGCTGCCGCCGGCACCTTCGCTGATCGCACCCGCCGACTTCAGCGTCGTCGTGGTGCCGCTGACGGCACCGTTGATGATCAGGTCGCCCGCGGTGGTGGTGAGTGCCACGGCCGGGCCGCCATCGAGTGGCCCGACCACCGTCAGCGTCTGTGCATTGGTCAGACTGAAGTCCGCCGTGAAGCTGCCCAGCGTGTTGATGTGGTTGCTGCCGTCCAGTGTCGTATTGCCGGTCGACTGACCCGTCAGCAGATTCGCGGTAATGCTGCCTGCCGCCCCCTCGGTAATCGCACCGGCGGAGTTGAGCGTGGTCGTGGTGCCGCTGACCGCCCCGTTGATCGCCAGATCGCCAGCGGTCGTGGTCAACGTGGTACTGGCGCCGCCCAGGAGCGGACCACTCACTGTCAACGAACGCGCATTGGTCAGGCTGAAGGCCGTCGCGCTGAAATCGCCCAGCGTGGTGACCTTGTTGGCCTGATTCAGCGTTGTGGTACCGGTCGAACTGCCGGTCAGCGTGCCAGCGGTGAGGATGCCGCCACCCTGGCTGATGTTGCCGCTGGAGTCCAGGTTCACCGTCGTGCCCGTGACGTTGTTGCCCAATGCCAGATCGCCGGCCGAGGTCAGCGAAACATCACCACCCGTCAAGGCCGTGTTCACGCTCAGCGCTCCGCTGGTCGTGGTCAGGCTGATGTTGCCGGTACCACCTGTGGTGGTCAGCGGACCAGCCACGCTCAGCGCCTGCGCATTGGTGAGGGCGAAATTGGCGGCACTGAAGCTCCCGAGCGTGCCGATATGGTTGGCCTGGTTCAGCACGGTATTGCCGACCGAACTGCCATTCAAGGTGGTAGCGGTGATGCCGCCACCGCTGCCTTCGGTAATGTCCGCGGCCGAGTTCAGCGTCGTCGTGGTGCCGCTGACCGCGCCGTTGATGGCGAGGCCGCCAGCCGTGGTTGCCAGGGTCGTGCTGGTGCCGCCACTGACGGGACCGGTGACGTTCAGCGCCTGCGCATTGGTCAGCGCAAAGCCAGCCGCCGTGAAGCTGCCCAGCGTGCCGATCTGGTTGGTGCCGTTGAGCGTCGTTGCTCCAGCGGAGTGGCCCGCCAGCGTGGTTGCCGTGATGGCGCCGCCAGCGCCTTCGCTGATCGCCCCCGCGGATGCGAGTGCCGTCGTCGTGCCGTTGACTGCCGCGTTGATCGCCAGGTTGCCGGCAGTCGTGGTCAGCGCTGTGCTGGCGCCACCATTCAAGGTGCCGGCGATGGTCAGCGACTGTGCGTTGGTGAGGGCAAAACCCGCGGCACTGAAGCTGCCCAGGTTGGTGACATGATTGCTGCCGTTGAGCGTGGTCGCACCCGCCGACTGGCCCGTCAGTGTCGCGGCGGTGATGTTGCCGCCGACCCCTTCACTGATCGCCCCGGCCGACGTCAGGGTGGTGGTCGTGCCGCTCACCGCACCGTCGATGGCCAGGTCCCCCGCCGTCGTGGTCAACGCCGTGCTGGCGCCGCCATCGACTGCTCCGGTCACGGCCAGAGACTGCGCGTTGGTCAGGGTGAAGCCGGCGGCAGTGAAGCTGGCCAGGGTGCCGATGTGGTTGACCCCGTCAAGATGGGTTGCGCCTGCTGAATGACCTGTCAGCGTGGTGGCCGTGATGCCGCCTGCCGGTCCTTCGTTGATCGTACCGGACGAGTTCAGGCTCACTGCCGTGCCGTTGACGATGCCGCCCACGGTCAGGTTGCCCGAATTCACTGTCAACGCACCCGTGTTCACCGTCCCGAGCGTCAGGGCATTGATGTCGCTGATCTGCGTAGCGCCACCAGCGAGATTCACCGTGCCACCGAAGTCATTGCTGCCGCCAGCGAGGGTAATCGCGCTGGTGCCGGCATCGATCGTGGTTATTCCCGCCACGGTCAGCGCTGCGCCCGTCTGCGATACCGCCCCGCCGCTGGTGATGAGCAGGTCGCCACCCACCGTCGTCGCACCCAGCGTCGTGCTGGTTCCGGCACCGGTCGTGGTGATCGTTAGCGTACCGGCCGCGTTGCCGCTGATGCCGAGGTTGCTGCTCGCCGTCACTGCCGCGATGCCGGACGTGGTGCCGCCGACCCCTGTCGTACCCGCGCCGGACAGGTTCACGTTGACCGGCGTGGTGTAGCCCGAGTAATCCAGGCTGCCGTTGCTCCCGGCGTCGAGATTGCCCGAGATGTCCCCGTCGGCACCCGAGTGCATGAAGAACTGACCGGTACCCGTGTCGATCAGGTTGCCGATGCCGGAGAACGTCCCGGCCAGATTGGTTACCGTACCCTGGTTGTGGCCGGTGAGGCTCCAGTTCTGGTTGGACGCGGACAGCGTGCCGGTGCCTGCATCGGCGACGTTCTCGAACGAGGTCCAGGCCAGCGTGCCGCCGTTGCCGGCGTTGGCGCCGGTCAGGGTGTAGGTCTGGTTGCTGCCGCTGATCGTGTCCGCGGCCGAGCCGCCCTTCGCCGTGGTGATGCCGCTCCAGCCACCGGTGCCCGTTGCGCTGCCGCCCAGACCCACGCTCACCGCCGTGGTGTACGCGCTGTAATCCAGTGTGCCCGCACCACCGCCCGCCAGCGTGCCGCTGACGCTGGCGCCNTGCAGGTAATTGCCGAAGTCCAGCGTCTGCACCGCGATGGTGCCGGTGACGCCGCCGTTGGTGCCGAAGTTCACCGTGCCGGTGGCGTCGCTGATGTTCTCGAACGAGCTCCAGCTCACCGCGCCACTGCTGCCCTTGTCGGCAACGGTGTTGTCCAGCTGGTAGGTCTGGCCGGAACCCGTGATCGTGTCGCTGTTGCCGCTGCCTGTCACCGTGGTGACGCCTGTCCAGGTGCCGCCAATGCCGCTGGTCGCGCCGGCGCCGTTGGCCAGGTCGAACGTCACTGCCGTGCCGTAACCGGTGTAATTCAGCGTCTTCGCCGTCACGTTGCCCGTGACGCTGCCGCTGGTCCCGAAGTTCACCGTGCCGGTGGTGTCGGCGATGTTGCCGAACGATGTCCAGCTCACGCCGTTGCTGCTGCCTTTGTCCGCAACGGCATTGTCCAGCAGGTAGGTTTTGCCAGAACCCGTGATCGTCGCCCCGGAGCCGTTGCCGGCTATCGTGGTCAGGCCGAAAGCACTGTAATCCAGGCCCGAGTCGCTCGATGTTTTCGTGCCGACATCGAAAGCGCCGGTCACGTCGGTGACGTCGCCGCCGGTACCGGACACTGCGCCGAACCCGGTATAGGTTATGGCACTTGTCGACGATGCCCCGGCGTGGTCGTCGAAGCTGCCGGCGACGTTCGCAATGGTGCCGGTACCCGCCACGTTGGTGGCATTGACGAAGGTCATGCCAAGGCTGGTCCGGGCGTTGTCGTCGAATCCCGAAGCTCCCGTGACGGTCGTGGTGTCGGCGGCGGTGAAGCCGTTGAAGGTGACGCCGCCAGTGCTGCCTGCCGTGTTGCCGGTCAGATTGAACGTGGCGCTGCCCAGACCGGTGATCGAACCGGTGCCGGTCATGCTTCCCGTGCCCGTTGGCGAGGCGCCGGAAAACGCAGCGTTACCCAGACCTGCAAGCGTACCGTCGACGGTGATGGTTGTTGCCGCGGTCGCCGACAAATCGCCATTGATCGTGCCGGTGCCCAGATCCAGCGCACCGGTGTTGCTGACGACGGTCAGAGCACCCGTGTTCAAGGTACCCAGAACAAGATCACCGCCGTTCGCGACCTGCGTGGTTCCACCGGTGAGACTTACCGCACCAGTGAATGCATTGAGGCCGTTCAGCGTGATCGCCCCGCTGCCAGCGTTGAACGCCGAGGTACCGGCTACGGTGAAGATGCCTGATGTCTGCAAAATGTCGCCGGTCGTGGTGGTCACCGACAGGGGTCCGTTGACGGTTACAGCGTCTGCGCTGAACGTGCTGCTGTTCGTCGTCAGGCCGGTCAGTGCGGTTCCGCTGCCTATCGCACCACCAAAAGTCGCCGCGCCGCTGGTGCTGTTTACCGTCAGGTTGTGCGCACCGTCGAGCGTCGAGGCAAAGTCGATCGAACCACCCGTGCTCGTCAATAGCGTATCGGCGCCCAGCGTCACTGCGCCGCTGTAAGTCTGATCGCTGCCCGTGCTCACACCCGTCGCGTTGAGCGCCGTCGTGCCACTGACCGACAGCGTGGTCAGGCCTGACAACACGCTGCCAAGCACGGCATTGCCCGTGACGATCAGACCGTTGCCCGATCCGGTTACACCGCCAAGCAGCTTTACCGTCGTGCCCGTCAGGGTGTCGCTGTTGCCCAGGGTCACGCCGTCGTTGTAGGTCTGCGTGCCGGTGGTGTGAACATCACCGCCCAGCGTCGTAACGCCCGCTGCGTCCGTGGTCAGACTTGTCAGGGCGTTCGTCGCACCAACCGCCCCACCAAACGTCGTCAGGCCGCCCGTATTCACCGTGAGGTTGCGCGCACCGTCCACCGTCGAGATGAAGTTGATGGTGCCGTTGCCGCTGCTGGCAAGCGTCACGTTGGCGCCAAGAACTACCGGGCCGTTGTAGGTCTGGTTGCCACCGGTGGTGATGTTCTTGCCGATATTGATGGCGCCGCCCGCCACGGCTGCATCTGCACCGTTGGCGGTTGCAGAATTCAGCACCAGCGCAGATGTCCCGGTGCCCGTGAGTACAGCGTTGATGTTGACATCGTTGGCAGCGGTGAGAGTAAGCGTGTTTGCGCCCCAGCTCACCGCATCATTCACGTTGATGTTGCCGCTGCCGCCGCCACCGCCGCTGCTGGACAGGATCGTGACGTTGCCGCCGCCGAGATTGGTACCCAGCGCGGCACCGGTGATGTCGCCACCACTGGCGGCGATCTTGAAGTCCTTCGGGTCGATCAGCCAGTCGCCGCTGGTGCCGTTGGGAGCCAGGGTGTTGACGCGGGCGCTGTCGGCGATGCTGACGTGCGCAGCCGAGGTTTCGACGGCGCCGCCGTTACCACCCAGGGCGCCGCCGCGGGCACTTAGGCCGCCGGCGATGGTGCTGGACTGGTCGCCCCATACGACCACTGACCCGCCGTTGCCGGATTGCGTGGCGTCGGCATTCAATGTGGCGCCGGCGGCGAGCGTGCTGTTGGCGGCCCTGAGCAGTCCTTCGCCACCTCGCTGGCCTCCGCCGACGCGGATGCTGCCGCCACCCAGCGCACCGGAGGCGTCAACGCTGCCGCTGACGTTGACATCCTGGTCGGACAGCAACTGCGCACTGCCGCCATGCACGCCGGACACGTTGATGTTGCCGCCGTTCTCGACGTTGCCGCCATTGCCCACCAGCCGCACCACGCCGCCGTCGGTGTTGATGCCGCTGGCGTCGATGACGCCGGCGTTGTTGACCAGATTGGTGAACAGGTCCCTGGTGGCCGAGGCCTGCAGCACCACGGTGCCGTCTTCGGCACGCAAGGTGCCCTTGTTCGTTACCGCGGCTTCCCTGGCATCCAGGCGCTGCTTCAACTCACCGGTGATCTGGATATTGATCAGACCGTTGCCGTCGAAATCGAGCGTTGCATGCTCCGCCCCGTCGAGATTGATCTTGCCGTAGTTGGCGAAGATCAGTCCGTCGTTGAGGACACTTCCACCGACCAGGCTTACCGAGCCACCGCTCGCCGCCTGGATCAGGCCATGGTTGACGATGCCTGCACCGGCGCCGCTGACATTGAGGTTGTAGTGCCCGGCGAGAAAATCACTCGGGGTCAGGTCCAGCGTGCTGGCCATCAAGCCGCCGACGTTCATCTGCGCCGTGGCACCGAAGATGATGCCGTGGGTGTTGATCAGGAAGACCTGGCCGTTTGAATTGATCTTGCCGAAGATCTGGCTGGGGTTCTGATCGAGAATCCGATTGAGTGCCACCGCCGAACGACCCGGCTGGTTGAACAGCACCGATTCATTGGCGGCCACGTTGAAGGTCTGCCAGTTCAACGCCAGTTTCTGCGAAACCTGGTTGATGACGGTGCTGTTGCCGCTCTGCGTAATGGAGCCGGAGCCGCCTACGACGACGCCACCCGTGGGGCCGCCGGCCAAGGCCTCGCCGCTGAAGATGATCGATCCGAGGGCCAGTCCCACGCAGAGACTGATCGGCCACGTCCGCCGCAAGGGCAACGCCTTTCCGGAAGTCCGACTGGCATGGTCACGCGCGGTAACGCGCATCGTGCGCTGCTTTGTGCTCTTGCTCATGGTCGTCATCCGTCAGAACGTGAAGCTGAACCGAGAGTAGATGTGGTAGCCCTTGCCGTCGGACGCATCCTGCGAACTCAGGGGCACAGCACCGTTGAGGTGAAACTCGAAGTTGTGGAATCGCGGCAGGCGGAAGATCAGCCCCGCACCCACGCCACTCAAGGTGGCCGTATCCGGGGTAATTTCCCGATTGGCGCCCGCCGAAAAACCTTTGGCGTAGTCGACGAACAGCTGGAATTCGAGCAATTCGCGCCATGGCCGCCCGTAAAATGGCGAAACCTTGTCGCCGAACCCCGGGGCATCAACGTGATATTCCAGCGACGTGTAGTAACCGCGGTCGCGCAGTGCATCAGCAATCGGATAGGCGCGCGTGCTGTCCGGGCCACCCAGCGCGAATTGCTCGAGCGGAATCAATGCGTCGTTGGCGTACTGCCCCACGAGCTTCAGATAGAGCCTTTGCGACTTGGTCAGGAACTGCATGCGCGTGTACGACAACTTCCCGACAAGAAAGCTGCGTGAGTGTTGCGGACTGACCAGGTCCGGGTCGAGCGAGTCGTCGTTGATGGACTTGCGCAGACCCACCTGGAGGATATCGACACCGTTGAAACGCCGATCCGTATGCAGCATGGCGTAGGTCAATTCGGCCAGCGTGAATTTCTCGTCCGACAGATGGAAGCCCAGACTATCCAGCCTGGACTCTTCCCGAATCACATGCAGCGTGCTCACCGACTGCATGTCGTCGCGGTTGATGAACTTCCAGTCCATGCCGCCGTAATACATCGAGCTGGGACCTTTCACATCCAGCGCGGCGAACGACCCGGTATTGATCTGCAATTCGTTGCGGGAGGCACCCACCACGGCTGACAGACCTGGCACCCAGGGCGCCGGCGCACGATACGTGGTTGCACCGTAGATGTTGTCGCTGGGGTCCAGTGCGTAGTCGACATTGAGATTGAAGACATCGCCGATACCCAGCGGATTGGCCCATTCAAGGCCGGCCTGCGCCCTGTAGCGACCCGTCAGCTCGGTTCCGAAATTGTTCGCACCAAGGGTGAACTTGACCGGGCGTTTCGCTTCCGTCGCGATCATCACCAGGTCGGTATCGCCGGTGTTCTCGCCGGGCTGGAAGGTCGAGGCGACTGTGACGCCTGGCAGATCGCGTGCGTAAAGGAGAGCCGTGTCCACATCGCGCTTCAACAACGGCTTGCCACGGAGCTTCTCTGCCGGCGCGGAAATCACATTGGGCCGGTAGCGTTTGGTGCCCTTGACGATGATCTTGCCGATCCTGCCTTCCAGTACCTGGATCTGCACGATCTTGTCGGGACCCACCGTCTGCGCCGGAAGAAACGCATTGGAAACGATGAAACCCGCGCTCCGATAGCGCTCGACGATCTTGTTGGCGACGCCCTGCATGTCGTCGAAGCTGAGCCGCACGGGGTTACCCGCCTTGGCGGCCAACTCGCGATATTGCGTATCGGCCAGCGCCTGGATGCCTGCTGGCGTGAGGCCCACATCCGCATGGTCAGCCACACCGGTAACGCGGAACCCCTGCACGGCGATCTTCTGCTCAGCGGCGGAGTCACGGTCACGGACCGGGGGCACCACATTGTCCGCCGGAGCCTGCACCGGCTGAACTTGCGGTGTCGAAGAACTACTGGTCAGCGGCGCGTTGCCGGAAGCGTGGTCAGCTGACCCGACGCCGGCGTCCTGCGCCCACACAGACCCGCTCGCAAATGCCAACGCTGCCGCGAAGCAAACAATTCGCACGATACATTCCCCTTGGCCGCATCCAATCGATCCATTGACAGCCTGCTCCGGATGACCCGTGCACGCCAGCTGCGAACTCCCAAGCCCCGACTTTCAGGCAATTGCTGCCCTGCTGGCTCGTCTTACCGCTATCAGGATACACCTTTGCCCCTTCAAGGGAAGAGGTATTGGAGGTTGAAAAAGCACCTTCCGGAAGGCTCGGAAAGACCTGACAAGAGATGCTGGAGAAGGACGGCTTTACACACGCCTCGCCTGTCCAAACTCGTTCAATCTCTCGCGTGAAATCGTGGCTCCCGGCCGTTCCCGGGCTGCCGCGTGATGGGTCCGGATCTGCAGGAACTTGCCCTGGCGATCCGCTCACCGCGAGGGTCAGAACACGGGCAACCAGACTGGTGCGTCAAATGCCTGTCATGGATGCAAGTAACACTTGCACCCACTGGCACGACAGCCGATCAATGATGCAGAAACATCCAGCAGAGCATTGCCGCCAGCAGAGCAATGCCAACCAGCAGGGCAAGCAGCGACTTCCACGACAGCATCGGGCGCATGGAAAGCAGCGAGGAGAGCGCGCGTCCGGCGGCCGCGGAGGAATCATCGATGCCTGTCGCGGCGGAATACTGCGCGCGCGGCTTGGTGACCGCACCCGGCGGTACCAGCGCCTTGCGCGCGGTCACCACGCCCCCCCCATCGGACAACGACTGCAGTACCCGACGACGGCGACTGCGATACTCGGCACGCGAAATCCGGCCAAGCCGATGAGCGTCATCCAGGGCGCGCAAGTCTCGATTGATGGCAACTTCGCGTTCGGTCATTTCAGCTCCCTCAGTATCCGGAAACCCACATCCCGTTGCGGTGAGCCACCATCGGCGCGGCTGGAGTCGACGCTGCAGTCCGACCAGTAGCTGCTGTAACTGCCTCCGCGCACCATCACGCTACCCCCGCTCACCACCCACTCCCATACGTTGCCGGTCATGTTCACCAGGCCCCACGGATTGCGCGACCGCCCGCGAGGGGAAACCGGTGCACCGCCACCATCTCCACCGCCCGCCGAGGGAAGAATGCAGTTGCTGTCTTCGGCCTGCTTCCAACTGCCACCCGCCTTCGCTGCATGCACCCATTCCGCATCGGTGGGCAGGCGATAGGTGAAGCCGCCGCTGAGGTCGCTGAGCCAGCGTGCGTAGGCACGCGCCTGATCGAGGCTGATATTGCTGATCGGTGCGTTGCCAAGGTCCTTGTCCGTGACCGAGACGGCAGCGCACTTGCCGCTGGCGCGGCAGAACTGGTTGAACTCGTTGATCGATATTTCCGCTCGAGACAAGGCGTAAGCCTTGCCTCCGCTCACGCCGGGCACAACCACCAGCAACGGACCGCGACCGCCTCCGATGGCATCCGAGCAGAACTTGCCCTTGCCCGCCATTCCCGGTTTGGCGCAGGAATCGGGGCCACCCGCGGTCGGTGCCGCGCCCTCCGCCGGCGGTTGGGCGACGGGTGTCGGGCCAGCCTTTCCGGTCGCCGGGGATGGCCTTCCGGGCACAGGCGCCGGCGTCTCGCTTACGGGCGCCGAAACCGGCGCCTGAACCTGCGGCGCGGGCGCCACCGCCGCTGCGCGCTTGAGCTTGTCCAGCTGATCGGCCAGCGACTTGGCCGTCAGCTGACCACGCGCCTTCATGCTCGTTTCCAGCTTGCCAAGCTCCGTGGCATCCGTCCGGCGCACGCCGTCCAGTTGCTTCTGCAACTGCGCATACTCGGCGCTGCCCAGTGGCTGCTTCGAGGCCGCCATGATGGCGGCGACCACGTCGTACCGGGCCTTGGCCGCGCGCAGTCCGGGGTTGTTGCCGAGCGTACCCAGTGCTTGCCCGAGGATGTCCGTTGCGCGCTGGTAGCGCCCCTTCTGGAAGGCATCCTCGGCCTGGCCAAGATACGCATCGGCCAGCAGCTTCGGACCCTCGGTCTTGAGGAACGGATTGTCCGGCTGCAAGGTCTTGATCCGCGCCAGCGACTGGCTCGCCTTGCTGACGTCGCCTGCGGCCACGGCGCTCTTCATCGATTCGATGCGCGACTTCACCTCGGCGTCGGCGCTCTCCTGCGCCGCCTTCGCCTGCAACTGCTGCTGCAGGGCATCCAGTGCCGCGCCCTGGGCGATCAGCTCGGCAGACTTCGGTACGTACTTCAGGCCGAAGTCGACGGCAATTCTGGCCTGCGGCAGATGCTGCGGATCGGCCAGTCGCCCGGCCTCGGCGGCGATGGCGACGCCCAATGCATTGACCGCGCGTTCGGTCTCCACCGACTTGTCCGCGCTCAGGGTTCCCATGGCCGCAGCGACTTCGCGCTGCCAGTCCGGCGTCAGCGTCGGTTTCGCCGTCAAGCCCGATAGCGTCGTGCGCGCGTCGGCAAGCGCCTGTGTCTGCTGCTGCAGGTTCTGCTGCTTTGCCGCCGTGCGGGCAGCAGCCACATCGGCCAGAACCCGGCCAAATCCTGCCTCGGCCGGATCGAGCTGCTGGCCGGCCTGGGCCACACGTTCGGCGGCGTCCAGATTGGCACCTGCGATCTGCTCGCGTGCCAGCTTGATCAAGCCCGCGTCCGCCTCGACGCGCAGCGCGGCATAGTCGGGCGAATCGGCGCCGATCTGGCCGCGTGCGGTACTCAGTGCGCTCTTGACGTCCTGCAGCCAGACCACCGTGGCCTGGGGTTTGGCCAGCAGATCGGCTACCCGGCTCTTCGCCAGGGCGTTGCGCTGCGCTTCGCTGGCCGCTTTCTGGGCGAGCTGGTTCTGCTGCTCCAGCAAGGCCTGCCGTGTTGCCGTCAGGCTGGAGTCGCCCGGGAACAGGTTGATGCCGAAACCGGCAACACTGATCGCACCAGCCAGGTCGCCAGCGCCCTGGCGTTCCGTTGCCTGACTCGCCAGCACAGCCTTGAGCCGGGTGGTCTGCGCAGCGAGGCGCGGATCATCCCCGAGCAAACTGGCTGCGTCGTGGTAAGACGCGGCCACTTTCGTGCGCCAGTCGTCAGCATTGCTCGGCTGATCCAGCAAGGCGGTGAGTGTCTGCAGGCCCTGTTCGCGCTGCCGCTGCAACTCCTGCGCCTTCTGTTCCTGCAGGCGTTGCGCCGCCAGCGCCTTGCCGATTTCATCGAGTTGCGCACCGCGCTGCTTCAGCCTGGTGGAATCGGGGAACAGGCTGCTGGCGAGCTTGAGTTGTGCAGTCGCCTCATCAACACGTCCGGCGTCGATCGACTTGCCGATGGCGGTGTCGTACTTCAACTCCAGTTCGGCATTCTTCAGCAGGGCGCTGTTCGGATCGATCGCGCGGATACGGGTCAGCGTGGTGACGACGTTGTCCGGCTGGTTTTCGAAGATCGCATCGGCACTGATCTGGTCGCTCAACTTGGTGTCGAGCGAGTTGAGCAGGTCGTTCCGCTGTTTCTCCACCTCGGTTCGCTTGATGTCCAGCGCCGGTGAGTACAGCTTGAGATCGTCGCGCAGCTTGAACACCTGCTGGGTGCCGGCGTAGTCGTAACGATCCTTCGCCGGATTCCAGTAGGCGTCGATGCGGCCGAGCAGATAGCTCTGGATCAGTTCGCCCTGATCGATGACCGTGCGCTTGCGGTCGTCATCGCTGAGCGTGTCGAGCGCCTGCAGCGCCTGGTTTTCATCGGCATAGTGATCCGGGCGAGTCAAGGTGAAACGCGCGATCACTTCTTCCAGGTGGTGATTGCGCTGGTAAGTCGTCCACGCCCATGCACCGCCGGCAATCACCAGAATGGCCGGCACGCCGTACAAGAGGTAGGGCAGCGCACGCTCACGCGCCCCCACTTCGCGCAGGCCTTCGACCAGATCGTTCGCACTCTTCAGGCGCTGAGCCTTGGTGAAGGCCACGCTCGCGCAGAGCGTCTTGTACTGGAGCTTGGTCAGCCCCTTGACCGGCGGCGGCTTGCGCCCTTCCTTCATCGCTACTTCGGCGCTGGCCTTGTCGTACGGATGCTTGCCGGTAAGCAGTTCGAAGGTCACGCAACCCAGCGCATAGACGTCGTCGCTAGGCACCGGATCCTCGCCCCTGATCATTTCCAGGCTGGCGTAGGCGGGGGTCAGCGCACCGAGCGTGCCGGCGTCGAACACCGTCTGCTCGCCGACCGCATCGCCCATGTGCTTGCCGGCGCGAGCGATGCCGAAATCGAACACCTTCGGCACCCCGTCACGGGTCACCATGACGTTGGCCGGTTTGAAATCCGAATGCACCACGCCGGCGGAGTGCGCGCGCGTGAGCGCTCTCGCCATGCCTTCGATCAGCGGCCGCGCCTGCGCCAGCGGCATGCCGTTATAGGCCTTCTCGCGAATCAGCTGCTTGAGATCGGAGCCGTCGACGTACTCCATCGTCATGAAAACGATGGTGCGATCCTTGTCGAAGTCGTACACGCGCACGATGTTGTCGTGCGCCAGCTGTTGCGAGCGGCGCGACTCGCGTTGCAGCGAAATCAGCGAATCGGGATGTCGGCGAAATTCGTCATTCAGGATCTTGACGGCGACGTAGGGATCGCGATCACGCGCTTCCACCTTGCGTTCGTCGCGGGCCTTGAAGACCACGCCCATGCCGCCGCGACCAATCTCCTTCTCGAGGTAAAAGCGCCCCTTCAGCAGGGAGCCTACGGTGACGAAATCGGCCGCTTCGCCCTCGGCGATGTGATTCCAGCTGGAGCTGCTCATGCCGGAATGGGTGCCAGTCATGCCCTGGTGGGTGCCCTGCGTGCCGGTGGCGCCGAGGGTCTGTCCTTCGGCGGGCTCCCGTGGGGTTGCCGCGGACGGCCGTACCATGGTGGCTTCGTCTGTCACCGGTGGCTGAGGCGGACGCGAGGCCGGCTTGACCACCGTGACGTCATCCAGTCCTGGCTCTGGCGGTGCGCCCGGACGAGAGGCAGGCTGCACTCTGGTGGCTTCATCGCCGCCGGCACCTGCGGCAGACGCCGGCGGTGGTGGCGCGGGACGTTGCGTGGCCGGCTTGATCTGGGTGACGTCATCGTCATGCGCAGCGCCGGCAGTTGCAGCCTGCACGGCAGCCAGCTTGGCCAGCAGGGCCTTGGCGACCATCGGATCCAGCGCGCCGGTGTCGCGTTGCTGTTCGACCCACTCGCGATCTGCCCGATGCTGCGCCTCCGGCACGGCTCCGCGCGCACCGAGCGCGTCAAACAGGGCTGCGAGCTTGAGCTTGTCGGCCTGGTAGGCGGAGACCAGTTCGGCTATGGAATTCATGAGTGGTGGCTTGTCTTCATTCTTGGATGCGTACGACAACCGCAGAGATATTGTCCCGGCCGGCGCGGCTCAGGGCCAGGTCGAACAGGCTGGCCACGAGATCCTGCGGCTCGGGATGGCGACGGCATTCGTCGTCGAGTTCGGCATCGGACATTTCCTTGTTGATGCCGTCGGAGCAAAGCACGAAGGCCATGCCGGGCCGATTGCCGGCGACGACCCAGTCGACGAAAAGATTTTCCTCGGCCCCCACCGCGCGCGTGAGCACACCGGAGCCGGCCTGGCTCGGCGCCGCGGGCGCGCCGAAGTGAGTGACATCGTCGTCACCCCCATGCACGTGGTCACGGGTGACCTGCCGCAACTGCCCCTCTTCGAAGCAGTAGATCCGGCTGTCACCGACCCAGCCGCAGAGCATGAAGTCGCTGTCGTGCACCAGCACCACCACGGTGGAGCCGATCAGGTCGACGCCGCGCGCCGCTGCCGTGTGCAGCAGGTCGGCATTGATCTGCGAAAGGGTGTCTTCGATCGTCTCGATGAAGTCCAGCGCGCTACCCGTGCGCGGCAAGGCGGCCAGACGCTCGACAATCATCGTGCTGGCGTAGTCGCCGGCCGAATGGCCACCCAATCCGTCGGCGACGATCCACAGGCCAACTTCGTCACGCACGAGGATCGCGTCCTCATTGTGCTTGCGCACCTTCCCGGTAACCGTGCGTCCTGCTGAAACATAGCGAGTCATCATGCGCCCGTCTCGATGATCGTCAGCGGCCACCGGGCCGCATCCAGGCCCAGTCCAGCCGCTGGGGCCAGGCGCAGGCGTGCTTCGTCGACGGAGGGCAGCGCGAGCGCGCTGGCCAGGATGTCCGGCGACAATTGCAACAAGGGCGGGCCGGCCATCAACAGCAGCCGATCGCCAGGTTGGAGCTCGCAGCGGACTTCACCCCACAGGGGTTGCTCCGCGGCACCCAATCCAGGCGCGCTCGGCTCCGGGCGGCTGAACAACAGATCGTCAAACTCACCGTCGCCTGCTCCACCGGGCAGGGGATCGTCTGCCTGCGCGAAGAGAGGCTGCAGGCGGCCGTGTCGGCAATGCCAGGCACCCGCCATGCCGATTCGCAGCAAGCTGGCCTGGCCGCCGGACACATGGGCGGCAATCACCGCACAGTCCTCCAGCACCGGGTCGATCAGGTCTTCACTGGCCCGACGCAATGGCGGGTTCAGCATCAGGAGTTGCCGGCGCAGCGACTGCATGCCGCCGATCAGGTCGCTGCACGACATCGTGCGGATGATTCCGGACACCTCAGCAACGGCGCGCTGGCGGGGATCGACAACCCCCACCTCGGCGCAGGCCACGGTCAGGGCGCAGTCCGTCCTTGCAACCACCGCCGCGCTCGCGGCAACGACCATCGCCGCGTCGACCTCCTTGCCCATCGCCACCGGATCGTTCGATGCCACCGGTTGAGAGAGGGTCGAAACCTGAGGGCTTGCGACAAGATCGGACAGCAAGTCCGGATCGTCAGGCAGCCATGCCGTCGCCGCGGCAGGCGTTGCCACTGTCGGGGCCGGGGACGTTGGCGGCCTGGCCACCAGCGTCGGGATGGTGAGGTCGTCGAGCAGGCTGGCGGCACTCTCCCGGGCCAACGGCTGGGGTGGCCTGGAGCGTTCGAAGGCAAGCGGCGACTGCCACGCGGCCAGGCCATGTCCCGCGTCGAGAAACGCTGCGTAGGCGGCGGATGCCGGCAGCCCGCGGGTGGCCAGCGCACATGCCGGCACCCTCTCGCCGCCGGCGGTCCACCACAGGCACCAGGGCCCGGCGCCTGCCGTCAGGCGCTCCCACAATTCGCTCAGAAAATTTGCTGGTGAGGAGACCGCAGGCAGCGGCAGGCGCCAGTGAGTGGCGACACTCCAGTCGACATCCCGCAACGAAGTCGACGCCTGCGACGACGACGTTGCCAGCGGCTCGCCCAGCGCAGCCACCTGATCGTCGAACACTTCCACGTTGATGCGGGCGTCGGCCTGCGCCGCGGCATGGACCTGTTCGGCGGCGTCGAACCAGGCTTTCGCCTCGGTCAGCGCGCGCGTACCGGTAGCGATGTCCGCTGCAAGTGGCGCCGCGATGACCATGGGGAAGCAGCGTCCCACCCGGTCCACACCGGGGCCCATGATGCCGAGCCACGCGGCGTCACCGCATATGCCCGGGGCGAGCAGAAAGCGCCAGACCGGACTGGCGTGGTAGGCATCGTGCCAACCCGCGCCCAGTTCGGCGCGGCTTTCCGCCACCGCCCCTTCGAAATGCCCGTCCCAGACATCGACAAAAGCCGATGGCAGCCGGCGCTGCACGAAATCCCCCGCGCAAGGCAGCTTTCCGAAAAACCCCGCGACGGGATTCGGCATGCGCCTAGCCCCCGCACCGGAAACTGGACAGCGCGTTGCTCAGGAAGGGATTCTTCAAGTTGTTGGCCTGAAGCGTCACCTTTGCGACATGACCGCCGAAGTTGAAGCTGGCGACGAAACGCAGATCGGACTGCTTCTGCAGATTCGCCGCCTGCAGCGCCCGGAAGAACGCCCAGTCACCGTGATAGTCGAATGTGGTCAGCAAGCCGCCTGAAGTGTCATAGGCCGAGATGGCAACATGACCCGGCGTGGGACCCGGCCATTTCATGCTGGCGGTGGTCGCTCCACCGGACTGGTATTCGTATTTCTGGCCATCAACCTCGATCACCAGCTTGCCGATCCCCGCGTCGAGTACCGGCGCAAGCAGGGTGAAGTCGACCTCGGGCATGTTGCCGTTGCGGAAGAACATCTGCTTGATCCGATCGGCACCCTGCAGCTGCGCCAGCATGCCGGCCGAGCCGCTGACCGCACCCGGACCGGTCTTCCATTGCCAGTTGCGGCCGCTGGCATCGATCAGCTTGCCCACGGTCTGGTTGTAGAAGGCGTCGAAGCGACCGCCGTAGCCGAACATCTCGCCGAAATTCTGCAGCGGGATGTCGTTGTTGCTGGAGGGCGAGAACGGATAACGTCCGCGGGTATAGTCGGCGCAGTCCTTCGCCACCGCCTGCTGGTACTGGTCATCCAGCGCACCCTTGGTGCCACTGGCCACCAGCGCCTGGCTCTTGCCTGTCAGCGCCGCGAACCAGGCGGACGCTGGTGCGGGAAGTTGACCGGCGGCCTGCTGTGCCATCAGCAGCTGCGGATTGGGTTGGCCGGCAGCCGAGCTGAAGTCGCCCATGGTCAGCAGGGTCTTGCTGAGATCGTCGAGCACCTTGAGAGTCTGGTCGATCGGCGCGGCGCCCGGACCTCCCTCGCTCAGCTTGTTGATCTGCTCGAAGTGGTCGCTGATCACCTGTCCCGGCTTGCTGGCCGCCGCCTCGTCGGCGGGCGCTCCCGCGCCTGCCCCCGCCTGTGCCAACGCCCGCGCCAGGGCGGATTGCGTGGCCTTGTTCTGAGCCAGCTTCTTGGCTACGTCCTCGGCCTTGTCCTTGGCATCGGCTGGCGGCGCGCGCATCAGGTCGTTGGTGTTGTCACGAACCACTTTCAGCAACAGCTTCATCGGCGAATTCGGACCGGCAAGCTTGGCCGCGATGGTGCTGGCGTCCTGGATGTTGTTGATCGGCTGCAGTTCCAGATCCGCCAGGATGGCATCCCAGGCCTTGATATAGTCCTGCTCGTAGAGCGCCAGCACCTGCTGCGCAAGGCGCGCCTTCTGCAAAGAATCGATCTTGTTCGCGCCGAAGACCCAATCGTCGGCGGCGAATTGAGTGACCGCCTGATCGATCCCCTTGTCGACCTCATCCTTGAACACCGGCTGGGTGAACAATGCCGGCAGCGGTTCCGCCAGCGGCGTGCCGCTCTTGCGCCGATAGACGTTGCCCAGCAGACCCAGTTCCTTGTCCAGCCGCAGCGGTGGATAGGCGCCACTGTCGGCGTTCAACTTGATGTTGCCGTAGATCAGCGTGGCCAGGTCGGCCGTGCGCAAGGTGTTGCGCGCCTGCTCCACCAGGCTCGAATCCAGGCTCAACGCGCGCAGGCGCCCCTCGTGTCCGACCAGCGCGTCGAAGTGCTTGGTCAAGGCCTTCTGCAGAACCGGATCAGCCGGGAACAGCCGGCGCCACTCGATGCCGGCCAGCGCCACGATCTGGTCGTGATCCAGATGCTTGGGCTCACCCAGCATCAGATAGCCCTTGAGGTAGTAATAGAGCATTTGCGGGTCGGCCGCATTCGCGGCCAGGCCAGCACGAAACTGCGACGCCACGCCCGGCAGCAGCAGGGCATTCAGTTCGCGGTAATACGCATCGCGCACTTCGTCGCCTACCGCATTGCCTTGGTAAAGGCCGAAGCGCATCGACAAGGGGACATCGCCCTTGTGCTGCTCGGCTATGTCCACCGCACTCGACAGCGACTCCAGCCGCTCCAGCACCATCGCGAAGTAGGCCTGCTGGTTCGGCGCCAGTGACACGTCACTCTGCGCCGGATACTTCTGCAATGCCGCCTGCACCTCGCCCAGATAGGCGCCATTGCGTCGATAACTGCTGGCCAGTCCGAAAACCAGCAAGGCACACGCCAGCAGCACGCCGATGTAGGACGCTGCCTGGATCAGGATTTTCTGGCGCTCCAACTTGGGATTGGTACCGGCGAAACCGGACTCCTTGAACAGCACATCGCGCAGCAGGCGTTCGACAAAGAAGGTGCGACTCTGGGCGCCCGGCACGTGCAGGCGCGAGGCGTCCAGCCCGAAGGTACGCGCGACCGCGCCCATCATGCGGTCGATCGGTGTGCCTTCCTGGGTACCGGAGGTGAAATAGGCTCCGCGCAGCAGCAACGGTGCGTCGTACTGGTGACCGGTGAACACGCCTTCAACGAACTGCCGCGTGATGTCACGCAAGGCGCCGAGTTGCTGCGGAAACGAGAGGATGGCCGCCCGCCGTGTACGGTCGCGCTCGCCGTGCAGGCGGTCGAGGATGCGCGTATTGAGCCGATCCAGCAGCAGGTTGAATTCTTCAAGGAACTGCTTCGCCGCGCTGCCGTCCATGGTCTTGTCGACCGGAAACGACATGCCCCAGACCTGGCTGCGCAGCTCCGGGTTGAGGTCGTCGAAGAACTCGGTGAAGCCGGCGACCAGGTCACACTTGGTGAACACCAGATAGGCCGGCACGCCGATGCGCAGGTGCTTGGCCAGTTCATCCAGTCGCTGGCGCACCGCCTGGATATGCTGCTGGCGCTCGTTCGTATCGAGCGTCAGCAGGTCGGAGAGGCTCATCGCGACGATCACGCCGTTGATCGGCCGCCGCTTGCGATACTTGCGCAGCAGGTTCAGGAACTCGGCCCAGGCCGAGGCATCCGCGCCGCGGTCGGAATCCTGTGTCGTGTAGCGACCGGCGGTGTCGAGGAACACGGCCTCGTCGGTGAACCACCAGTCGCAATTGCGGGTGCCGCCGACGCCGCGAATGGCCTCCTTGCCGAACTTGTTGGACAGCGGAAAGTTGAGACCGGAGTTCTGCAGCAACGTGCTCTTGCCCGAGCCGGGCGGCCCGATCACCACGTACCATGGCAAGGCGTAGAGATTGGTCCCGCCACTACGATTCTTGCGCAGAGTCTCCACCGCTTCCTGGAAGCGGTTCTGCAACTGCGCTCGCTCGTTCGCAGATCGTTCGCCGCGTTCGCCACCCGTCGGGGCGGCGCCCTGATCGCTCAGGTCGCTGGCCATCTGCCTGGCCTTGCCGCGAACGCGCATCTGCTGCAACTGCAGCCACACGGCCCAGATCACCACGATCACGACGATCACCAGCAGGCGCACCACCGGGCTGGCCAGTGGTTGCGATTCGCCGAAGCCGAGATAGGGACCGCCGAACCAGATCAGCAACGACAGCAGCAGCAAGCCGACGAGGGTGATGAACAGGCGCGATTTGAACAACCCGAGAAGCTTGCCCACGATGTTCAGTCCTCCGGGCTATAGAGAATTTCAACGCGCCTGTTGCGTGCGCGGTTGGCCGGCAAGTCGACCGGCAGTGCAATCGGCTGCGACGAACCGGCGCCACTGGATTCCAGTCGTCCGCTGTTGTCGATCCCCTCGCCGAGGATCTGCAACACCGAACGCGCCCGCTCCGCCGACAACGCGTAGTTGTCCTTGAAACGCAACGAATGCACCGGCTGGTCATCGGTGTGGCCGACCACCACGACCCGTCCGGGAACCTGATTGAGCGCCGCGGTGATCGCATGCAGCATCGGAACCTGCTTCTCGGCCACCTCGGTTCCGCCCGATGCGAACATCGCGGCAGCGTTGAGACGCACCAGCGCCGAACCGTCCGGCTTCTCATCCACCGTCAGTGCACCGGCCTGCTCCTGCGGCGCAAGCAACTGCTTCAGGCTCTTGCGCTCGACCTTGGGTTGCGCCTGGCGGCGCTGCACGTCGTCAGGCGGCACCGCCGTCTTCAGACCGATCTGCGCCACTTGTGCACTGACTGGTGAGGACAATTCGTTCAGCCGGGTGAAGAAGTAGAGGAAGGCGCCCAGCAGCAGGCAGGCGCCGGCGGCCACGATCACCCACAGCGGTACGTGGCGAATCAGCGGATTGCGCCGGTCCTCGATGCCCTTCCAGTGCGGCGCCAGTTCCTCCGCCGCAGGCGGGCGCTGGGCCTTGATCCGGCGATACAGTTCTTCCTGGATGTCGGCCAGCTTGGCGCGGCCATCGGCCTCGATCTGGTAGCGGCCGCCAAAACCCAGCGTCAGGCAGATGTACATCAGTTCGATCAGGTCAAGGTGCCGCGCGAAGTCGGCGCACAACCGATCGAGGATGATGAAGAATTTCTCGCCACCATAGGATTCGCCATGAAACACCACCAGCAGCGTCTTCGCTGCCCAGCCACTTTGCTGACCCCACGGGGTATTCATCACCGACTCGTCCAGCGTCGAGCACAACACGTAGCGCGCGGCGGTGATGGTCTGCGCGGCAATGCCCGCAGCCTGCGCGTTGGCCTCGAACTGCCGCACCTGGGCGATCACCTGCTCACGCAGATGGGTGGCATCGGGCTGTGACACGCTGTTGCGAAGCTGCACGGCCAGCAGCAACAGCGGACTGGCCGCCTGGACGAGCGCGTTGAGGCCACCGCCAAGGAAGTCGCTGATGGCCGCCGGAGCTACCGTGTCTGCCCGCGCTGCCTGACCACGCGGAGCTGGTGCAGGCGTGGCCACGGGGGCTGCCGCCGGTGGCACCGCCGGAGCCGGGGCAGGCGGCGCTCCGCGCGGACGCACTACCGTCGCGTCACGCATGGGATCGTCGTCAAAGGGACCGTTGCTGTTCATGCGCTCAACCTCTGATCGCCCACAGTTGCAGGTCGAGACCGGCGAACTCGCCACCGAAGTGGAAGGCTATGCCGCCAGATGTCTTCAAGGCCCGCCACATCGGCGAATTCTTGTCGAATTCGAAATACAGGTAGCCGGAGTTGTAGGGGATCTGCCGCGGCGCCACCGGCATCGGCGTCACGGGAATGCCGGGAAGCTGCAGGTTCACCAGGTCGCGAATCTTCTCGACCGGCCCGATCTTCGATTGCGCCGGAAGCTGCCGGCGCAGATCCTCGGACTTCAGGTCGGCCTTCGCCGCCAGCACGAACGCGGCGCTGTCGATCAGGCTGAGGTCGGGCACCACAGCCACCCATACGCCGAACTTGCGCTGCTGCAGCGGGATCGGAATGGCGGTCTGCTCCATCACCGCGCTCAGGCTGCTGCGCAAGGCAAGGATCAATGGCTCGAAGCTTTCGTACAGCGCCTCGTGACGGTACGGCGGAAACGCCGGCGGCCGCTTGCCCGCTGCGGTGAATGTGCACAGCTCGCCAGCCATCCCGGCCAGTACCCGATAGAAATCTTCCGGATGCAGGATCGGTGCGGCGGCCAGGTGCGCGATCAGCGGCTGATAGCGGTTGACCACCTGCAGCAGCAGGAAGTCGGCAATCTCGGCGGCGCCACCGCGGTCGGTCACCGCGACGCGACTGGCCAGCGCCTCGCCGCGCTGGTGCAGCAGACCGAGCAACTCGGTAAGGAACGTGGTGAGCCTTGGCGCAGCATGACAACTGAGCGCCGTCGGCATGAAGGCTTCCTCAAGAATCACCCGGCGATCGGATCGGCATTCCACGATCCGTGCCAGCGGAATCTGCGCCAGGCCTTCCAGCGGCTGTGACTGCGGCAACAGGCGACTGTTGAGGCCGCCCACTTCCAGCGCGGTCACGCCATCCACGCTGCCCGACGCATCCCGCACCTCGGTCTCGCGCACGCGAAAACGGAACAGCTTTTCGGCAGGCGCTTCCGGGCGTCCGCTGTCCGGTTGTGCCGGTGAACGCAGCGGCAAGGTCAGGAATACCGTCTGGTCGCGCCAGTTGCCATCCACTTCCAGCGCCAGCGGCAACGGATCGTCCGACGGCATGCAGAACGGCGTGCCGTCGGGGAATACACCCCGGGCGCGCTTGATTCCGAGCTTGCCGATCGCCAGCAGGTCGGTTTCCAGCTCCAGTTCCGAGAAGCCCCAAGTGTAAGGTCGCAGGCCTCCCGCCCGCAGCTCGACAAAGCGCTCGAGATAACGCTCCTGCTGCTGCAGATGCTGGGGTCGAAGAAATAGTCCCTCGCTCCAGACGACCTTGTTCATATCCGTCATGCGTCGCACCTGCCCTGTGAGTTCCCCCCGACAGCATGGCCGGGTCTTCCGGTGCCGGCCCTCAGCTGCCAGCACGCCCCCTGGATCCGTCTTTCAGATTCGCGACCTGTGATGCCCCCCGGCGTCGCTAGTGATGTGACTTTTGCATTCTCCGCGCCGATTTCAGGCGTGACAACTGTTCTTCGTAGGCCCGCGCAAACTCGTCGCCGAACAAGCGCCTGAAGCATTCATCCGGATCACGCGACAACCCGTCGAAATTCTCGCGGTACTTGTCCCAATACTTGCCCTTGCCGGCGAAGGCCGAGCGCTTGCCGCCGTCGGCTTCCTGCTCGAACCGATCCGGATTGAAATGCACGAGCAGCGATTCGAACGCTGCGCGCACGCCAGCGAGCATCGCCATCTGGTGGCAACGGATATCGTCGAACGCATCCTCGAATGCCAGCGTTCCCGACATGAAGGCGCCGTTCGACGGCGCCATGATCTTGGCCAGCGCTTCCTCCGGATTCGGTGCGAACTTCAGCGGATTGTTCTCGGAGCGCTGGATGATGGTGACCGGCAGTCGGAACGTGTTCTTGATTTCGGCGCGGGCTCGCAGCACGTCCATCACGCCATCGACGACGACCCGAAAGATCTGGTCCAAATCCGGCGGCAAAGCCGCAGCAGCCGTTGTGGCGGGAGAGACATGCACAGGAGCCGCCGGTGGCGGTACATGGACGGGCGGCGCGGCAGCAACGGCAGCAACAGGTGGCGGGATGACCGGCGCCGGCGACGGGCTGGGTGGCGACGAGAAGTCGCCCAAGGTCAGGTCCCAATTCTCCGGCAACGCATTTGCACTCGACTGGCGCTGCTCGGTCGTCATCGGCGGATGGAAGAAATCTTCGGCGCTGGAGGAGTGGTTCCAGCTGGAGCTGGCGTTCCCCGTTGTGGCGCCGGACAGCAGCCCGGAGGCATCGGCCGAGGATCCAAGAAAGCTCAGTGGATCGAGCTCACCGCCCGAGCCAGGCGCGATGGCCCCGGGAATCAGGTCGGCGTCGAGCGGAATCCCGCCCATCGCAGCCGGATATGCCGGCGCCAGCGGTGCGGCATCGAGCAACCCGAAATCCAGCGGGTCGAGCGCTGCCGCCGGCAGGCCGGGGGCCGGAGCCGATGCCGGCAGGTCGGGCCGCACCGTGGAACTGGCGGCATCCTGCAGGCGAACTTCAACCTCGAAGGTGTCGATCAGCAGTCGATCACCGTCCTTCAACGCGGAAGGATCGCCCTTGATCAGCGGCGCATCATTGAGCAGCATGCCGTTGGTGCTGCGATCCTCGATGAAGTACATGCCGTTGAGATAGCGAATCATCGCGTGGACACGCGATACCCCGGACGCGCTGAGCACCCAATCGCAATCTTCGGAACGTCCGATGCTGCCGCCAGCGCCTTCAAATGTCCTGCTGCTTCGGCTGCCGAACTGGGCAGCCTGACGGCCAGCGACTGCGAGAATCAGGCTCTGCGACATCGGCACGCGTATTTCCCCAGCAACGGTCAGACCAGCACGGCAGCGACAAATGAATCATCACGGTTCGTGCAATGAATCAGATTTCGAGCCCTGCGGAACACCGGCAGCAGGTCACGGCAAAGACGTGAAGCGGAATCACGCTCAGGTTGAGTGCAAACACTTCCAAATTCACCATCGAGCATCCTGCTCCTCCCGTCATCACTCCACCCAACCCTGCCCCACTTCGCGCCTCGCCGGGCCGCCCGAAACAACCGGAACCGAGCCTGTCTGAGCAGCGGGGCCTGACTTGCGGCTGTTCCTGACAGCCGACAGGTCGCGACAAATCTTTCGCCGGCCATCGTATCGCCCAACGTCTGGACGAGCAAGGTAGGCCAAGCCGACGTCAACGGGACCAGAATCCTGCCGCCAGACAGCTCATGCCGCGATAGCCCGGTGGCCGGTGGCATGTGCCCGGCGGCAGTGGACCAGTCGCCCGGAGAGTCAGTTCGCTCCGGCAACTCCATTGAGCAAATTCAGGGCTGGATCGATAAAGGCGGCGCGACGGCTTTCGAACTTCTCGATCACAAGGGCAGCCAGCATGTTGATTGCTGCCACGACGGCACAGGCGGTCAGGTGATCCGCTGGCGGCACCGGAGTCTCCTGCGTGGCAGGGGCCAGGCTGCCACCGGACCAGCCGGCAGCGGCAGCCACCCATGCACCGGCTGACTTGTAGCCGCCTGCGTTGGCAAATTCGAATGCGGCGCGTCGGTTGCTTTCATTCGGTTCACGCACCCACTTCTCGGCCAGTGAGGCGCCTGCCCTGTCCTCTGGGTCAAGCACCTGGTCGCGTGCGCATTGGCACAGCCAGGCCACGGCGTAGCGTTTGGGCAGCATCCGCGCCAGCAGTTTCAACGCATCCTGCACCTGCCCGGCCGCCACCAGCGCCTGCACGGCGGCCTGTGCGGTCATGTCGGGGGTGAGCAGCGCACTGGCCGGCTCGGACAACTCCATCTGGATGGATGCTTGCATGACTGATGACATCGACGTGCTCTCCAACCTAGCCAATCATGATGATGCCGCCGGACAACTGCGCCATCGCGTCGGCCTTGAGCATCAGCATGGGGCCCTTGACCGTCGTCATGGCGCCGCCAGCCACTTCGACCTGCGCGTCGGAATGGGCCTTCAGCGACACACCGGCGCCGAGATCCATGTTGACGCCAGCCTTGGCAGCGATCTTCATGCTGCCGTCGATCGTGATGTTGACGCCCTTGATCGTGATCGAGCCGTCGCTTTTCATGACGATGCTCGAAGCACCCGTGACCAGCTCGATCTCCGTGCCCGCATCGAGCTTGAACTTCTGGCCGATCGTGGTGGTGCCGTTCTGCTTGACGTCCAGCTTGTCGTCCTTGCCCACCGTCGCCGTGCGATTGCCGGTGATGTCCTCGGTCTGGTCGTTCTTGATCGTGATCTTTTCATCATGGTCGATCTGGACGAAATGATCGTTCTCCACCTCTTCGCGCATGTCCTTCTGCGCGTGCAGGAACAACTCCTCGCTGCCCTTCTTGTCCTCGAAGCGGATCTCGTTGAAGTCGTCCGCGCCGCCACCTTCGTGACTGCGGCTCTTGATGCCGCTCTGGGTCTTGTTGTCCGGCAGCGTGTACGGTGGCAGATTGTCGGCGTTGTAGACGCTGCCAATGACGAGCGGGCGATCAGGATCGCCTTCGAGGAAGCTGATAACCACTTCCTGGCCGACGCGGGGAATGTGCACGGCGCCCCAGCTCTTGCCGGCCCACGACGATGCCACCCTGACCGGGCAGGAAATGTGGGCGTTCTTCTTGTCCGACTTGTTCCAGTGGAAGGTCACCTGGATGCGGCCGTACTTGTCCACCGAGATGTCCTCGGCTGTGTCGCTGCCCGACACCACGGCGGTCTGCAGACCGACCACCGTCGGTTTGATCGCCGTCGGCATCGTGCGGAACGGCTGGCGGCTCTGGATCACCGAGAAGTTGCAGAAGAACAGCTCGCCATCCGCTCCGCCGGACGTTCTCGCGGCGTTCTCGATGTGCACGGTCGACCCGGTGACGAGGTATTCCTGGTTCAATTCGTCGCGCGGAAACTTGGTGAGCTTGAACAACGCACCCGTCAGCAATCCCGGCGCATTGGTGGAACCGGAGCACAGCGATTGCGCGACATTGATCGCTTCAAGACGCACCTGGGCGTAGTGCTTGCCCGCGTCGCTGGTCTCGTGATCACCGGGAAAGTCGAACGACTCCAGTCCGTTGACGGAGTGGTTGTCATCGGCATTGCTGATGGTGTCGTCCCCGAGCAACGAGGTTTTCGGCTTCATCGGGTCGTAATCGGTCAGCGAATACTTGGTCGTCTGCACCGATCGCGCCGACGAAAAATCCGTGATCGAGACTTCCAGTGCGGCGCGACTCCCGCCGGCCTGTGGCCGATACGGCAGCTGTGCGTATCCGCTCGTGGTGGCGTGTGCCCCGAGGGAGTCCGCCAGCACCATGGTGTGCACGCCATCGGTGTGCTGGAAGAAATAGTAGATGCCCTCCTGCTCCATCAGCCGACTGATGAAGTTGAAGTAGTCCTCGCGATACTGCACGCAGTAATCCCGGGCCGGATAGTTGCCGCTCAGGCTCAGTTTCACGTCGCCGTAGCCGACTTCGGCCAGCACAGCCTTGACGATGTCGGGTACCGACTGCTTGAGGTAGATCCGGCAATCGACCTTGTGCATCAGCAGCCATGCCTTCGGCACCAGGGTCACCGCGTATTCGGCAAGGCGTTCTTCCCTGAAGCTCTCGAACCCGGTCTGGGAAATCTCCGAGACCATGCCGTTGAAGTAGCGCTTGTAACCGTCCGACTCGAAAGTGACGGTCATCGAGCTGCCCAGCAGGGAAAGCAGCTTCACCTGGCTGTCCTTGCTGACCAGCTTCAGCTGGTAGGAAAACAGCCGCCCCAACTGTTCGCCACCAGACAGGCTGGCGGGCAGCAACTTGTCACCGAGGTCTGACTTCAGTGTCATCCGATTCGTCATTTCCAGTCTCCCCCAGCGAGCCCGCGATTGCGTACTTGCGAATCCCCAATGTTTATCATATTCCCGTCAGGCCGGGGAGAGGCGAAGCTCCCGCCGTCACCGCTCCTTCCGCCCGCGTCGTGGCAATCCGATTGCATTTTCAAGCCGCACGGCGGGCCAGCACCACCCAGCCAGCCACCGCATGGCCCATTTCCTTGCGCAATGACTCGGATACGATCATCACGTCGGCAAACCCGGCCTCGCGCAACCCTCGCTGCACGTGCCGCTGGCTGTGCTGGTAGCGCCCACTGGGGCTGAGTTCGGCAAGATCCTCGTCACTGTCCAGCGCCTCCAGCGTGAATGCCAGCATGCCGCCTGACCTGAGCGCCGCATGGGCGGCCGCCAGGACTTCGCGCAGGTCCCCGAAGTAGACCAGCGTGTCGGCCGACAGCACCACGTCCCAGCGCGCCGGACGGTCGCGCAGGAACGCAGTCAGTTCGGCCACGTCCAGCGCATCATAGCCGCCGCGGGCACGCGCCTTGTCCACCATCTTGCCGGACAGGTCGACCCCATGCAGGTGGCGTGCGTAGGGCCGTATAAGCGGCCCGCACAGTCCGGTGCCGCAGCCGGCATCGAGCACATCCAGAGCGCCCTCCGGAGGAGCCAGCAGGGCCGCCATCGAAGCAATCAGCACTTGCGGCGCACGATAGTCGAGGCTGTGCAGCAGTTGCTCGTCGAAACTGTCGGCAAAGCTGTCAAAGACCTGACGTACGTAGGCGTCATCCGCCCGAGCTGGAGCGACTTCGCCGCCACAGGACGCCAGCATGTGGCGTGGAATCGGGTTGTCCGGTTCGCGCACCAGCCAGCTGCGGTAGACATCAATCGCCTCTTCACGCCGGTCCAGCATGTACAACGAGATGCCCAGCTCCTTCAGTGCGCGCACATCGCTGACGTCACAGCGACAGGCATTCCGGAAACAGGCCACGGCGTGCTCGAGATCACCAAGCGTTTGCAGGTGAGCGCGTCTGAACAGGCCCATCAGGTAATGCGCCCGCCCAAGGTGTGGCGCACGTTCCACCAGTCGCTGGTAGACGCCCAGCGCCTCCTGCGGCCGCTGTTGTGCCTCCAGCACGATGGCAAGGTTGCTCAACGCGTCAAGATGATCGGGGACGCAGTCGAGGGCCTGCCGATAGCAGGCCTCCGCCTCGGCGAGGTGCCCGGATTCCTTGTGGATATTGCCCAGGTTGTTGTGGGCTTCGGCATGATGCGGCACTGCGCGCAAGGCCATCCTGACCAGCCGGATGCCTTCGTCGCTGCGCCCCCGCTGGTGACACAGCACGCCAAGGAAATGCAGGGCGTCGGGCTGCCCGGCCTGAAGCTGCATGGCTTGCCGATAACCCGTCTCCGCTTCATCCAGCCGGCCGGCCCGATGCGATTCGACAGCCTGGCGGACCATCGACACCACGCGGCGCGCAACTGCGTCGCTGCGGCGCTTGTCCCCGCCTTGCGGCATTGAAGACCGGCTCACAGCCACCTCGCCCGACCGCAGGCAGCCGATGCGTACCGCGAAATGGCGCGTGATTCGCCCGTCGCTGTGCCGGGGCCATGCCAGCGCTGGCCGCCTGCTCCCTGCCACTGCGGCATGCTGTCCACCACTCAGCTGATGATCACTGTGGGGCAGCCCAGCATGATGCTTCCCCCATGCGCCGTCATGTCGCCCATGCGTGCTGCCGGCATGTTGGCAATCAAAACCTTGAATGAGCCCAGCGCAATCACATCCGGCGGCCCGACGCAGACGGCCATGTCCCCTACGCGAGCGGCTGGAAGGCCGCCTATCAGGACAGTCGGGGCACCCGGACCGGAAATGGGGCCACCCACATGCGGAACGACACCCGTCACCATCGGGCAGACATGCATATCGGTAAGTCGCGCTGCTGGAGGCATAAGCTTCCCCTCTCCCTCAATGACGGATGAATTATGCGCCTGTCCCGGCGACCTTTCGCCTGCTGCTTGGAAGCCGCGGTACGACCATGCAACTTACATCGGGAATCGTCGCCGGCCTGATCAACTGAGGCCTATCTGCTTTAGCGCCTTGCTCTTGATCCCGGCGAAAAACCCCTGTTTTGCGTGGGTACCCCTGTCGCTGGTCAACCCTTCCAGTTGCAGACGGGAACCCATGATGTTCTTGTTGGCGATCTTCAGCATCGGATCCATCTGCTTCTTCTTCATCAACTCGACCTTGTCCATCCATCCCGGCAAGCCGATGTCGGCAATGAACATGTTGGCCACTGCCGACG
The DNA here is from genome assembly GCF_050026815.1 of Rhodanobacter ginsengiterrae. Lineage (NCBI taxonomy): Bacteria > Pseudomonadati > Pseudomonadota > Gammaproteobacteria > Lysobacterales > Rhodanobacteraceae > Rhodanobacter > Rhodanobacter ginsengiterrae. The sequence goes on from NZ_JALBWO010000055.1 coordinate 311,369, forward strand.
TATCAGCACAGGTCAGCAGATAGCAACCGAGAATCGGACACTCCTTGAACACACTGAGATCGAGCGTGCTGGGCGCGATCAGACGCTTGTTGCCGGCACGCATGTCCTTGATGTCCAGTCCCAACCCATAGAGGGTAAGGCCAAGACTTGCCAGCGAGTTCGCAATGCCGATACCGGCCGTGGTGGCGGTGCCGAAATCCGCGAAGAGACCACCGATCTTGGCACCGGTGGCGAGCGTCTGCTGCCCCAACTGTACCGAGTGCTTCGCCAGATCGCGCTTGATGATCACCTGGATCGCTTCGGCCGCTGCACTGGGGTCGCCCATCCGGAAGCCCTGCCGGTAGTCGTCGCTCCTGTACAGGTGATAGCCGTCCTCGGCCACGGCCTTGCCTGCCTTGACCAGCTTCACGCTGCTGGTCACCACGCCAAGGATCGGAGTGATCTCATGCACGAGATTCGCCAGCACTTCACCGGTGATCGCCGCGATAACCTCGTGGATATTGTCGACATCCGCGCACTGGACAATGAAGTCCTGGACAGCGTCCTTCATCCCCGGTACGTCGGCGATGGTGCTGGCCGCCTTGCCACCCTTGGCGGCCTTCTTCGCGGTCGAAGCGATTTTCTTGCCGTTGGACAGCAAGTCCTTGGCCGCGGACAACTTGCTCTTGGTACCGAACTTGAGCTCGGTGCCGTTGAACATGTTGACCACGAGCTGCTGGCGCGCACGCGCCAACTCGCCCATGGCCCTGAACTCGCCCATGCTTAGTGGCTTGGATGGCATGTACCGCTCCCCCGCTACGTTTTGGCTTCAGTCCGCACCGGGCGATATTCGACGCACCCACCAGTACGGCATCCAGGTCGACCTAGACATCGAAGCTGACAGTATTACCGGGACGGTCGATGCCGCCGTTGAGCTGAATGATTTCCGCCCGGGTCAGCAAATTCAGGTCATGGATCGTCTGACCCTTATGTTCGTCCGCAAAATCGACCATGATGAAATTCGGCATGTAGATCTGGAAATTGGTGGCATGCGAGTCCATCGCAAACGCCTCGGGCACGCTGTTGCTGAGGTAGTTGTAGCCACCCTCGGCCCATAGTGCTTTCAGGCGCTGCTTTGATCCGGTGGTCCACGCCTTCTTGTCGCGACCCTTGATGCTTCGCACCATGCCGGTCTGGGTCCAGTACATCATGCGCAACACGTCGCGCGAGTAGTGCTCGGTGTTCGCATCGCCGAGAATCCGGCGCTGCTTGTCGATGTTCTCGAGGAACTTGCCCTTGACCGGTGCATTCAAGGCGTACTTCGAAGGCTGGGCGATGGACGTCCCCCCCTTGCCGTAGTAGAGCAATCCGTTGATCGTGTCAGGTACCTGGCCATGGGGGTACAGGCTGACGATCTGCGCAGCCCCGTCGGCGATCGTCGCGCCCGCATGGCTCAGCGCGGCAAACCCGTCGGGCATGAAGGCGCAGACCACCTGGCCGGCCATCTCGTCGAGCGTGTGGTTGGCAAGGTTGCCGGTCTTCTTGTAGATCCGGTTGCGCAGCTTGATCTGGCAGGCTTCCAGGATCAGCTCGTAATTGGCCGACTTGTCGAACTTGAGTATCAGGAATTCATCCTGGTATTTGTCGACGAATCGCTTGGCGCCGTCGAGGATATCGTCCAGGTCCATGCCCCAGTCGCCCAGGACCATGCGGGTGACTTCGATGTTCCGGGTGACCCCGCCCACCGACTTCGACTTCATCTCCGGCGTGTTCTTGCCATGGAACGCGGAAAGCTTGGCGCCGCCGTGGCCAGTCCGCTGTCCCGAAATGCGGACGTCGAAAATGCGCACGCCGCACTTGGCCTGCTGATAGATCGACTTGCTCTGGGTACGCGCGCGGATGCCGCCCGAGGTGATGGCGGCGTCGTGACTGCCGGCCATCACGATTTCATTGACCTTCTTCTGTCCGCCGAGCGGGTGGTACTCGATCGCCATGGTTGAACGTCCTTCGGTATGGATGAAACAGGTGGACCGGGACCTCTCCGTCGACGGTCAGCTACCGCAGGACATCCCTGCCCGCGATGGTTCATGCATGCAGTGGAAACTGGTCAGGCCAGAGCCGGCGCAACTGGTTGCTGTAGCGCCCCGCCCCGATGCCGATCATGTATTGATTAGGCGACTCCTCCACCAGCAACCCTTTCAGCACCAATGAGTGTCGCAGTGGCGCGCTGGCGCCGACCACGCCGAAAAACGTCGAGAAGCGCGACCGCGCCGTCAGCGCCATCTCGCCGGAACCCATGCTTTCGAAGATGCATTCGTAGACGTCCGGAAACGCGGCGGCGAAGCAGGCCCGGTGGTGTTCGTTGACCCAGTAGCTCTCCTTGCCGCCACGCGTATAGGTGTCCATCTTCGAGTGCTTGGCGAAATCACGTCGTCGCAGGCTGGTGGTACCGCCCATCACGCGTCCCATCACGCTCTTGGTCTCGTACGACTTGTGCTCGGACAGCGCAAGCACCAGCCGCGCATAGGCGATGCACATGTCTTGCGGCGTGCCCAGGTGGGCATAAGGCGTGGCATTGATCGGCGTACCCCAGTCGCGCAGCAGTCCGCATGCCAGGTTGCGCGTGATGTAGGCCGCGTCGGCCGGCGTCTTCACCATGACCTGCGCGTTGTGCACGCCCGGCATTGGCAGAAATATCGCCGTGGTCGCGGGCGCGCGCACGCGGCTCCAGTCCTGCGGATTGAAGGTGCTGCGCATCTCGTGCATGGCCAGAATGCCGACATAGCGCTCGACGTTGGACTGCAGCACCTGGGTGTCGGCCATCTCCTCGCCGGCATCGGCACCGGCCACCGGATCGACCGCAAAGATGTTGCAGCTTATTTCGTCGCTGAAGACCTCGTACATCAGGTTGGCGATGCGCATGCAGGTGACTGCGCCGCGGCTCCAGCCCACCATGTTGACCCGGTCAATGGGCTGACCCTTGTCGAATTTCAGATCCTGGATCAGGTTGACCGTGCGCTGGGTGTTTTCATCCCAGCCCTGGCCGCTGATTACGCCGCGCAGCTTCGCAGCCTTCTGCGGCCCACCCGTGTTGCCGCGCGCATGATCGGCAAAGGAGGGGCCGCTGACCCACTTCTTCAGCGACAGATTCTGCTTCGCCGAACCGGTCATGGGGTTGATCTGCTGCGGCTGCGCCACGCCATTTCCGCTGTGGCCGGGGCCTTCGTTGATCATGTAGTCGCCTCGCGTAACCACCCCGCCGGCGAGCTGTGCCTCGACGCCGTCGTTATGGTTGTGGAACCAGGCCACCAGCTCGTCGGAGGCACTGCCCTTGATGCGATTGAAGCCGGTTCCGTGACAATAAACGGTAAACGTACTCACGAGGGTTCTCCAAATTCGTCCTGGCACGGCAACGCGCACCGATCATTGAAAGAAGGCAAGACGGATCAGCCATCAAGGAGAGCACGGGGCGACGCGCGCGCTCCAGGGGCAGATCAGATGGACCAGTCCCACGACCCCGTGCCGATCAGCCAAACCCGTACGAAAATTCCCCATCCGTCACGCCGACCTGCACCTTGGCGATCTGCTCCCCTTCCATCATCTTGGTGAGGAAGGCACGCGAGATATCCGGCAGCATCGAATTGGTCAGGATCGCGTCGATCATGCGACCACCCGATTCGGTCTCGGTGCAGCGTTCGACCACCAGCTTCACCACATCCTCGCTGTATTCGAACGGGATCTTGTAGCGGGCTTCGACACGCTTTTTGATGCGGTTGATCTGCAGCTTGACGATCTTGCCCAGCATCTCCGGGCTGAGCGGGTAGTACGGGATCGTCACCAGGCGCCCAAGCAGCGCCGGCGGGAAGATCTTCAGCAACGGCTCGCGCAGGGCCTTGGCCATGCCCTCGTGGTCGGGCATCAGTTCCGGGTCCTTGCACAGGCCGGCGATCATGTCGGTGCCGGCGTTGGTGGTGAGCAGGATCAGGGTATTCTTGAAGTCGATCGAGCGGCCCTCGCCGTCTTCCATCACGCCCTTGTCAAATACCTGGAAGAAGATTTCATGGACGTCCGGATGGGCTTTTTCCACCTCGTCCAGCAACACGACTGAATATGGCTTGCGTCGCACCGCCTCGGTCAGCACGCCGCCCTCGCCATAACCGACATAGCCAGGAGGCGCACCTTTCAAGGTGGAAACGGTGTGCGCTTCCTGGAACTCGCTCATGTTGATGGTGATGATGTTCTGTTCACCACCGTACAGCGCCTCGGCCAAGGCCAGCGCGGTTTCGGTCTTGCCGACGCCGGAGGTACCGGCAAGCATGAACACGCCGATCGGCTTGTTCGGATCGACCAGGCCCGCACGTGAGGTCTGGATGCGCTTGGCGATCATCTCCATCGCGTGATCCTGGCCGATGACGCGCGCACCCATCAGCTTGGCCAGATTCATCACGGTCTCGAGCTCACTCTTGACCATGCGCCCGACCGGAATACCGGTCCAGTCGGACACCACCGAGCCGACGGCCTGGTAGTCGACCGAGGCGAGAATGAGCGGCGTTTCACCCTGCAGCTCGGCAAGTCGGGTTTGCAGGCCTTTCAGTTCCTCCAGCGCCGCCGCACGCTCGGCGCCGTCCAGAGCCGCTTCGCCCGCCGGCGGCGTGCCCGTGGCCTCGGCTTGCTGGTTCGCCGATTCCTCCAGCGCACTGCCGGTGCCCTCAACTGGCGCGGTCGAACCGCGCAATTTCGAACGGATATCGAGAATATTATCGACCAGCTCCTTCTCGGCAACCCAGTTCGCTTCCAGTGTCGCCAGCCTGGCCTTCTGGGTCGTCAGCTTCTCGTTGGCGGCTTCCTCGCGTGCGCTTACTTCGACGCCGACGTTCTTCTCGCGACCGATGATGCCCAACTCGGTTTCCAGTGCCTGGATGCGCTTGCGCGTGTCGTCCACTTCGGCCGGCACCGCGTGCTGGCTGATTGCCACACGGGCGCAGGCGGTGTCGAGCAGACTGACCGACTTGTCCGGCAGCTGGCGCGCCGGAATGTAGCGGTGTGAGAGCTTCACGGCGGCTTCCAGTGCTTCGTCGAGGATCTGCACCTTGTGGTGCTTCTCCATCACGCTGGCGACGCCGCGCATCATCAGGATCGCCTTCTCCTCGCTGGGTTCGTCGATCTGCACGGTCTGGAAGCGGCGGGTCAGCGCCGGATCCTTCTCGATGTGCTTCTTGTATTCGGCCCAGGTGGTGGCGCCGATGGTGCGCAGGTTGCCGCGCGCGAGGGCGGGCTTGAGCAGGTTTGCCGCATCGCCGGTACCGGCCGCGCCGCCGGCGCCGACCAGGGTATGCGCCTCGTCGATGAACAGGATGATCGGCCGGGTCGACGACTGCACCTCCTCGATCACCTGCTTGAGGCGATTCTCGAATTCGCCCTTCATGCTGGCGCCGGCCTGCAGCAGGCCCACGTCCAGTACGCGCAGCTGCACGTCCTTCAGCGGCGGCGGCACGTCGCCGATGGCGATGCGCATGGCGAAGCCTTCGATCACGGCGGTCTTGCCCACGCCCGCCTCGCCGACCAGCATCGGGTTGTTCTGCCGGCGGCGCATGAGGATGTCGACCAGTTGGCGGATCTCGTCGTCGCGACCGACGATCGGGTCCATCTTGCCGCTGCGCGCCTGCTCGGTGAGGTCGATGGTGAATTGGGCCAGCGCTTCCTGCTTGCCCATCTGCGCGGGCGACATCGCACCGCTGGCCTCGCCCGGCGTGGCGCCGCCGCCCATCCTGAAACCGTCGTTGGCACTTTGACCGTCTTCGGGAGAGCCAGCGACCACTTCGGCAAATTTCTCGACCAGCGCCTCGGGCTTGATCTTGTCGAATTCGGCCGAGATATTGATCAGGGCATTGCGCAGATTGCGCGTTCGCATGCAACCGACAACAAGGTAACCGGTGCGCACCTGGGCCTCACCGAACATCAGGGTGGCAAACACCCAACCGCGCTCCACCGCCTCTTCGACATTGCTGGAGAGATCGGAAATGGATGATGACCCGCGCGGCAGCCGATCCAGCGCATCGGTGATGTCACGCACCAGGTTCGAGGGATTCAGATTGAACTGCTTGACGATGCGATGCAGGTCCGAGTCCTGCAATTGCAGGATCTGGTGTATCCAGTGCACGAGTTCCACATACGGATTGCCGCGCAACTTGCAGAACACGGTGGCGCTTTCGATGCCGCGGAAAGCCAGCTTGTTGAGCTTTCCGAACAAAGCGCCGCGACTGATTTCGGCCATGATCATCGTTCCTTTGCAGTGATTGTCGTTCTGCTGTCTTGTTGTGATGTCGAACTTTCAACCCTTGGCGGCAACAGCGATGGTGTTTTCCGACCGCCATCGCAAAAGCTGGTCAACCCACCGGCTTCAGCACCACATGATCGGCGTCTTCCTGTGATTGCGCCTGACCCATCCAGGTGGTCAGCCCCATGCGGCCGCTCTGCCCCAGCTTGGTCGCAGGCACCTCGGCCCGCTTCAACACCAGTTGCACGTCCCAGGCCTTTTCTTCACCGATATAGGTTTTCACCGCGGCAACCAATTGCCTGAGCGCTTCGCCGCCGGGCAGGAAATTGTTGAACTCCGCACGGCTCAGGGGGCCGAGCCGCAAACGGAAGCGCTGCTGGCTTCCCCATACATATTCTCCGGTGACCGTCGTCAGACCCAATGCGGCGACCTCACCGGAACCGCCCAGACGCAGATGTGACTCGGGCGGCAGGCGCATCCATTCGGCAACGAATTCGACGACGCCGACTGGGATGCGGAAGAATCGCTCGAGCAGACCCTTCAGACCCTCGGCATTGCGCGCCTGCTGCAGCAGGCGACCAGCGAAGAAACGCTTGAACTGGTCCGGCAGGGCATCGCAGTCTTCAAGGTTGGGCGTAGCCAGACCCACCATCGCCCCCATGTAGAGGCGAAAACGATCTTCGGCCGGACGATCCAGATGCACGGTCGGCTGCGAATCAGCCCAAGCCCGGTAGAACAGACTCATCATCCGATGATGGAAGATGTCGGCGAACGAGGAAAAGGTGCGGTCCCTTGAATTGAGCTCGCGGTCCATGGCGTATTCGGTCAAGTGCAGCGGCAGCGGCGCGTTGGGACCGAACAGCCCGAAGAAGAGACCATGCATGCGCGCCGGTTTGCCGCCACCGCCGGGCCGATAGCGATCGACCGTCTTGGGCGCGAAGGCCAGCGATGGGGTCTGGCACAGGCGGACAAAATCTTCCGCGGCCTTGGCCGAATGGCCCAGCCGAGGGCGCTCCGGATAGGCACACTCAAGCCGCCGGATCGCCTCGAAAAATTCGAAGTCCTCCGGACGGTCGCGCAGCGCATTCTCCAGCGCTACAACGTCTGCCGTGTTCCGAGCCTGGCCGGCCATCGAGCAACCTCGTTGCGTTCCAAAGTACGCAGAACGGTTTCGGTAAAGGAGTTGACGGATACGTAGCGCGCAAAGAACTGCTGCATCACCGCACCCAGAAGAAAGGCACCAGTCCCCTCGAAGGCGCCATCGTCACAGGTAAGCGTGATTTCCAGGCCACGACCGAAGGTGATCGGACCGGGCACCGGAACGCGCCGCACGATTGGCTGCGAGCTGACCGCCTTCACGCCTTCGACTTGCCTCAACGCACTGGAGTCGAACTCATCGCAGTACAGAGTCAGCATTTCGCGCAGCGCCGAAGCGCCTTCGCCAGCATTGTTCTCAAGCAGCGACACGTAGTTCAACTGCAGATGGCTCAGCAGCCGCCAGGCTGTTTCACCGGTGGCCACCGGCGCGCGAGGCTTGGTGGGGCCGGCCACACAGCGGATCGATTCAACCGGCGCGCCGGTTTCCAGGGTGAAGTCCGTCTTGGATTTGCCCACCGGCATCTGCAACGGCAGGTCGCGATTGGTGCACATCAACTGCATGCCGATCTGTCGCAACTCGGTCGAGTATGGTGCTTCACTTGAATCGACCAGGGCGATGAACATTTCATTGCCGATATAGCTGGAACGCGCGCCCTGGCGCTTCTGCCGCGAGGAAACCAGTCGAGGTTCCCGGCGGATGGTGTAATAGGCCGAATGCTGACTGTGCCAGGTGCGTTCGTCGCACCCGTAAAACGGCAGGAATCGCTGTTCGGGCTCCTGCCGATCGCCGAAACCTTCGACGTTGCCGATACTGTGAATCTCGAAGTCCATCGGCCGCGTGCGGTCGGCCAGGATGTGGTACTCGGCCTTGCCCTGTTGCAGATGTATGCGATCGGCGCGACGGGGAAACAGGTTGATCGCCGGCGTGCAGAACAGCCGGAAATTATTCAGATCAATGGCATTGTGCAGACTTGCCACGCTGCGGTCGAAGAGCACGACGATCTCGAACTCGCTGCCCCTGGAGCGGTTCAGCAGGGCCTTCAACCCGGTGAACTCGGCAAACAGGAAGCGCTCGGGGCAGGCAAAGTATTCCTGCAGCAGTCGATAGCCGCTGAACGAACGCCCGCTGTAGGGGATGAGCGCTTCGTCATCATCGAAGCCGCGCCGGTGGATGGCACTGCCCTCGAAAGTCTGGCTGATGTCGCCATTGGGACCCGGTGCCCGGACCATGTAACAGACGGCGTTGCCCAGCAATTGCTCGTAGAGGCGCTTGGGCAATTCGTCGGCACCGGCGATGAATACCGGCAGCTTGTCCAGCGCCAGCATGTTGGCCTGGGCTCCTGCAGTGACCCGGAACTTGAGCCGCAGACCCGCTCGTACCGGCTTGCCAGCGGGCAATGCCACGCCGGCGGCCGCGATGGCGGCCGGCGTTTCGAAATACTTCGCTTCGGTCAACTCCAGCGGCCACAACGTGACATCGTGGGCTGTGCGGTACTCGCAAGCGGTACGGTCATCCTTGCCGGCAAGGCTGCGCAATGCGGTGTGGCGCGCCACCGTGTGCCCGGTGAGCAAGCCGCTTTCCTTGAGATCCGGCTGCATCTGTACCACCGCCATGGACGGCACGGGGGCCAGGTAATGCGGGTAGATCATCTCAAGCAGGTGCTGGGTAAATACCGGAAATTGCGCATCAAGCTTGAGCTGAACGCGCGCCGCGAGAAAGGCAAAGCCTTCCAGCAGGCGCTCGACATAGGGATCGGCGCATTCGAAGCCCTCCAGGCCGAGTCGTCCGGCAATCTTCGGATACTCGCGTGCGAACTCGCCGCCCATCTCGCGGACGTGCTGCAGTTCCCGGTTGTAGTAGCGCAGCAATCGTGGGTCCATGGCAACTCAGCCGAAGCCCTCCGATACCTTGAAGCTCCCCGTCTCCAGATCCACCTCGGTCTTGAGGTACAGGTTCAGCGGGATGGGCTGAGCCCACATTTCCGATTCAATGCTGAAAATGAGCGCCTGGCGATCCATCCGTTCGGATTGGGCATTGAGGCCAACCCGCAGCGTGTTTGCGGTCAGACGCGGTTCGAAGGCCAGCAGCGCGTCCCTGACGCGGCGCTGCAGCACATCCGGATTGATCCCGGACAGAGCCACGCCGGTAAGGTCGGGAATGCCGAAATTCAGGACGGAACGGGCGACTTCCGGATAGTCATCCAACTGCACGTCGGCATCCATGCTCACGCAGTTGAGCAACCAGGAGATGTCGCGGGTGACGCAATCGCGCAATCTCGTCGCCGAGATGACCCTCTTGTCGCGGCTCTCCTCCAGCTTGCCCGGCTCGTCATCGGTAAGGCGGTCGAGCAGCGAAGGCTGAAGTCTTTCCTGCGTGGTCAGTTCAGCCATGGTAATCGGGACTCCGGATCAGTCGGCGTTGAACGAAACAAGGCGGACGTCGAGCAGCGGATAGTCCGCCGCGTCGGTCGCCAGCATTCGCTGCCCCAGGCCCACCTGGAGATCGGCACCCGCGTCGACCCACTCGGTCTTGCGGCCCAGGACAAGTTCATGGTCCTCCGACTTCTCGGTGGCGGGATATCGACCTGGGATGAAGCCAATGGCCTGCCCGCCGTTGCTCCAGGTGACCTGTACCGGCACCCATATCTTGTCGCGCAGGTCGGTTGGAGGTTCGAATTTCAGTTCCCGCAGTCGCGAAAATGGAACCCAGGAGTAGCCACCGTTGACGATGATCTCCAGGCACGGCCCGAGCCTTGGATCAGCATCGGCGATCCACTCGAACGGCGTGCCGTCCAGGTTGCCGCCCACCGCCGGAGCCTGCTCGAATGCCTGCGCACGCAAGTCGGCCGCTTGTTCGTGCCGGCCTTCGGCGCCGAGCTTCAAGGCCTGAAGAAGCAGGGCCAACCATTGCTCGGGCTCGCCAATGATCACCGGCATGCGCTTGCCTGCGAACACCTCGGCACGCAGCCGCTCACCTTTCAGGGCCTCGGAATATGCGCCCACCATCATGGCGTTGAGCGGATCCAGCTCGCCACAAACGTTCAGCTGGTTCTGCGCTCGATCCCACTGCCCGAGCAGGGCGAGCAACTGGAACAAAAAAACCCGGCGCTTCGCGTCGGCCGGGTTGTTGCGTACTTCCACCGTGAGCAGTTGCAATGCTTCGTCAACTCGACCTTCTTTGAGCTTGCTCTCTGGTGTCATTTCATTTCTCGCAAGCGAATCGTTGGCCGTGTCCGCGACATGGCCCGACAAGGAAAACCGACCGGGGATGCCCCTTGCGCAAGCCATTCGCCGTGTCGCCGCGACGCAACGCCACTCCCGGCCCTGGCCGGGAGTGGCGTTGCCAGCTTCCACTGAAGATCCGCAATGAAGTCCCTACCCCAGCGGGATGGGGACAAACCAATCACGTCGCCTTCATTTCCTCGACGCTGTAACCCACCTTGCCGGCCGAAGCGACAGCACCCTTGTCGTTCTGGGTGAAGTACTCGACATCGAACTTGGCGAAGCTGATCGACACGTTCTCGGTCAACATGTCCTCGCCGCCGGAGCCGCCGGTGGAATAGCTGGTCACCATCGCACTGGTGAGCTTGATGGTGAAGTAGTCTTCCTGCGATCCGCCCGCCTTGGATATGGACAAGGTCACCGTGTCCATGTGGCTACCGGTCACGAGAGCCTTGATGAAAGCCGTCGAGCTCTTGTCGATGTACTTGGTGATGCTGATGTCCTGGATGTTCGCCTTGCCGGCGCCACCGCCGGAGCCGTGACCGAACGAACCGCTCTGCGACATTCCCCAGGACCATGCCAGAACCTGGATCTCATCCTTGTGCTTCGCGTGCTTGGACTCGCCCTTGAACGTGACCGAACCGCCTTCCAATTTCAAATGCATGTCTAATGACATCAGAATTCTCCTGGACTGTTTGCTTCAGTTGAGCCAATCGTGCCCATGAATCGCATCGGCACATACTGGTGGTTGCTTGCGCTGCAATTGCTTTTGTACAACTTGTGGCACCAGGTACGTCAGCTCTTGGCAGCCGACGGCAGGCGGGACACCAGCCTCAAAGAAACGGTCAAGCCTTCCAGCTGGTAATGCGGCTTGAGGAAGAACTTCGAGGTGTAGTAGCCCGGCGCCCCTTCCACTTCTTCAACCACCACTTCCGCGGCAGAAAGCGGCTTGCGTGCCTTGGTCTCCTCGCTGGAATTGGCCGGATCGCCATCGACGTACTGATTGATCCACGAGCCAAGCCAACGCTCCATCGCATCCCGGTCCTTGAACGAACCGATCTTGTCGCGAACGATGCACTTCAGGTAATGGGCGAAACGGCAGCAGGCGAACATGTAGGGCAGACGCGCGCCCAGGGCCGCGTTCGCGGTCGCGTCGGGATCGTCATACTCGTCCGGCTTGGCCAGCGACTGCGCGCTGATGAACGCCGCCATGTCCGAGTTCTTTCGATGAACCAGCGGCATCATGCCCATCTTGTCCAGCTCGGCCGAACGACGGTCGGTGATGGCGATTTCGGTCGGGCACTTCATGTCCACGCCGCCATCATCGGTGGGGAATGTGTGTGCGGGAAGGCCTTCCACCGCACCGCCAGATTCAATGCCGCGAATGCGCGAGCACCAGCCATATTCCTTGAACGAACGGTTGATGTTCACCGCCATGGAATAGGCCGCGTTCTGCCAGGTGTACTTCGAAGAATCGGCACCGCTGGTGTCCTCCTCGAAATTGAACTCCTCGACCGGATCGGTGCTCGCCCCGTACGGCAGGCGGGCCAGCGTGCGCGGCATGGTCAGACCGATGTACTTGGCATCGTCCGACTCCCGCAGTGAGCGCCAGGCGGCATAATCGGGCGTGGAGAACACCTTGGCCAGATCGCGCGGATTGGCCAGCTCGTTCCAGCTGTCCATCCCCATCAGCGTCGATGCGGCGGCGGAAATGAATGGTGCATGGGCGGCGGCGGCAACCTGTGCGATACCGCCCAGCAGCTCCACGTCCGGCGGACTGTGGTCGAAGTAGTAGTCGCCGACCAGGCAACCGTAGGGCTCGCCACCGAGCTGGCCGTACTCTTCCTCGTACATCTTCTTGAAGATGGGGCTCTGATCCCAGGCAGTGCCCTTGTAGCGCTTCAGGGTCTTGGCCAGATCCTTCTTGGAAATGTTCAACACGCGGATCTTCAGTTGCTGATCCGTCTCGGTGTTGTTGACCAGGTGATGCAGGCCACGCCATGCACTCTCCAGCTTCTGGAAGTCGGCGTGATGCATGATCAGGTTGATCTGCTCGCTGAGCTTGCGATCGATCTCGGCGATGTAGGCGTTGATGGTCTGTGCCACATCGTCGGAAACGATGTCGGAACGGCTCAGCACCTGCTCGGCCAGCGTGCGCACCGCGGACTCCACTTCTTCCTTGGCGCGATCGCTCTTGGGCTTGAATTCCTTGTTCAGCAGCGCAGCAAAATCGCCGGCGTCCAGAGTCTCTGTGGCGCCACCCTGTTCGGCTAGTTTCTCGGTTGCCATGCCTGCTTACTCCCCGTCTTTGTTGGTGTCATCGGACGGCTTCGGCGCGGAAGCCAGCGACTGCAGCAGCGCCGGATCCTTCAGCGCCTGGGCGATCAGGTTTTCCGCACCGGCCTTGCCATCCATATAGGTATCCAGATTGGCGAGCTGGGTACGCGCCTCCAGCAGCTTGGCAACCGCACCGACCTTGCGGGCCACCGCGGCCGGCGAAAAGTCGTCCATGCTCTCGAAGGTGATGTCCACCGCAAGATTGCCTTCGCCGGTCAGGGTATTGGGCACGGCAAACGTCACCCGGGGCTTCATCGACTGCAACCGGCTGTCGAAGTTGTCGACGTCTATCTCCAGCGCCTTGCGCTCCTCGATCGAGGGCAGTTCGCCAGCATTGGCACCGGAGAGATCCGACATCACGCCCATCACGAACGGAACCTGGACCTTCTTCTGGGCGCCATATACCTCGACGTCGTATTCGATCTGCACGCGCGGCGCGCGGTTGCGCGCGATGAACTTCTGACTGCTTTGCTTGGCCATGCCTTGTCTCCCGGTAAATGCTCTTGCAGTTCGAACGGAACGATCAATTCGATGCGACGTTTAAGTCTCGGGTGCCGCAGGAAACGCGGTATTTCGTCATGTCAGCGCTCCCCCGCCGCAAATGCACGCGACGCAGAGCTGCCCTGGTCTGCATTTGATGCGCGGCTCAGTGCCCGGTAGGTTCCAGCAACCCGGGGCACTGCACCGGCCCGGCAGAGTTGCCTTCAATCGGCCCGGCGGAGCATCAACGGATGCGCAATGTCGTCATGCCACGACCTGCAATCTCTGGGATGTTTCGGGGCATACAGAGGAGACCTCGGCGCAATTTGCCGGGTCAATCCGTCTTCACCAGAGACACTCGCAAGCGTGATCGTCCACCCCCTTCATTCCATGCGTCGGACAGGCTCAATGGGACTCCCTGCTTGCCCCATCTGGATCTACTTCAATGAGCGCAGGTTCATCCCCATTCCCGATGAACCCCACTCGCTGCCGAACCGGCAGTAAAGCGTCTTGCAGCCCCCGTACCAGCCATCGTCACCGAAGTGCTGCCCTTTCCGGCGCAGTTCCCGTGATACCCGGAGGCCCCTGTATCTGATGCTGCGAAGCGACGCGATTCGGCGCTTCGCCTGAATCCTGAACCAGACCGCTTCGCTCGCTAACGTACATCTGCCATCGCCTGTCTGCAAGCTGAATTTGAACCTGCCGACCGCGATCGGATGAAACCGGCATTCCGGTTCCGCCAATCGACAGCGGCGACACGACAATTGCTGCCGCATCGCATGATTGGGAAGCATCGTAGCCCGCAAACCTCTGTAGGCTTTTGCCGCATTGCCCCTGATGGAGACCGCAGGTGGCTCGCCTCGGGAAACCGGGAGGTAAACGAAAAAAGCCGCCCAAAGGCGGCTCTTTCGTCATTTCGCAATGCAGGAGGGCAACAGCATATCGAATCTCTGAGCCACCCTGCGAAAGGTGGTGGGCGGTACAAGGATCGAACTTGTGACCCCTACCATGTCAAGGTAGTGCTCTACCGCTGAGCTAACCGCCCGCTTCGCGCCTGACCAGCCACGCGAGCCGCGCAGTATACGTGAGCTGCCAGCACTCGACAATATCCCCGCGCCGATTCCGTTTTCGGCTCAGCGCAAAGCCAGCTCGCGCAACTGGTGGATCCGGTCGCGCAGGCGGGCGGCGTCTTCGAATTCCAGGTTCTGGGCGTGCTTGTACATCTGCGCCTCCAGTTTCCTGATCTCGCCAGCGATCTGTTTTGCGTTGAGCCCCTGGTAATCGGCGGCGGGCTCGGCCACGGCGCCGCGGCCCCGCGATGCCGACTTGCTGCCACGGCGGTTGCCAGCCTCGCTGCGGGCGCCCTCCATGATATCCGCGATGCGCCGCACCACGGTCTTCGGAGTGATGCCATTGGCTTCGTTCCAGATCAGCTGCTTTTCGCGGCGACGGGAGGTCTCGTCCATCGCCGCCTGCATCGACCGGGTGACGCTGTCGCCGTAGAGGATCGCCTTGCCGCGCACGTTGCGGGCGGCGCGGCCGATGGTCTGGATCAGCGAGCCGGTGGAGCGCAGGAAACCCTCCTTGTCGGCATCCAGGATCGCCACCAGCGACACCTCGGGCATGTCCAGGCCCTCACGCAGCAGGTTGATGCCGACCAGCACGTCGAACTCGCCCAGACGCAGGTCGCGGATGATCTCGCTGCGCTCGACCGTTTCGATGTCCGAATGCAGATAGCGCACCTTGATGTCGTGCTCGGACAGGTATTCGGTGAGGTTCTCGGCCATGCGCTTGGTCAGCGTGGTGACCAGCACGCGGTCGCCCATGGCGATGCGCTTGTGCGCTTCGCTGAGCAGGTCGTCCACCTGGGTACGCACCGGGCGCACCTCCACTTCCGGATCGACCAGGCCGGTCGGGCGTACCACCAGCT
The DNA here is from genome assembly GCF_050026815.1 of Rhodanobacter ginsengiterrae. Classification (NCBI taxonomy): domain Bacteria; kingdom Pseudomonadati; phylum Pseudomonadota; class Gammaproteobacteria; order Lysobacterales; family Rhodanobacteraceae; genus Rhodanobacter; species Rhodanobacter ginsengiterrae. The sequence goes on from NZ_JALBWO010000055.1 coordinate 326,692, forward strand.
CGGTCACCGCCTCGCCGGACTTCTTCAGCTCATAGTCGCGCGGCGTGGCGGAGACGTAGATGGCACGCGGCACGCGCTCTTCCCATTCCTCGAAGCGCAACGGCCGGTTGTCCATCGCCGACGGCATGCGGAAACCGAATTCCACCAGGGTTTCCTTGCGCGAACGGTCGCCCTTGTACATCGCGCCAAGCTGCGGCACGGTCACGTGCGATTCGTCCACCACCAGCAGCCCATCGGCCGGCAGATAGTCGAACAGCGTGGGCGGCGGCTCGCCCGGCGCGCGCCGGGTCAGGTGGCGCGAGTAGTTCTCGATGCCCTGGCAGTAACCGACCTCGGCCATCATCTCCAGGTCGAAGCGGGTGCGCTGCTCCAGTCGCTGCGCCTCGACCAGCTTGTTCTCCCGGTAAAGGTATTCCAGCCGCTCCTTCAGCTCGACCTTGATGGTTTCGATCGCGTTGAGCACGCTTTCGCGCGTGCTGGCGTAATGCGTGCGCGGATAGACGGTGTAGCGCTGCACCTTGCGGATCGTCTCGCCGGTGAGCGGATCGAACAGCGCCATCTTTTCCACTTCGCCGTCGAACAGCTCGATGCGCAGCGCCTCGGTTTCCGACTCGGCGGGGAAGACGTCGATGATCTCGCCACGCACGCGATAGCTGCCGCGACGAAGTTCCATCTCGTTGCGCGTGTACTGCAGCTCGGTGAGCTGGTGGATCAGCTTGCGCTGGTCGATGCGTTCGCCGGTCGCCAGGATCAGCCGCAACGACAGGTAGTCCTCGGGATTGCCGAGGCCGTAGATCGCCGACACGGTGGCGACGATGATCGAATCGCGTCGCGACAACAACGCCTTGGTCGCCGACAGACGCATCTGCTCGATGTGCTCGTTGATCGACGAATCCTTCTCGATGAAGGTATCCGACGCGACCACGTAGGCTTCCGGCTGGTAGTAGTCGTAGTAGCTGACGAAGTACTCCACCGCGTTGTTCGGAAAGAATTCCCTGAACTCGCCGTACAGCTGCGCCGCCAGCGTCTTGTTTGGCGCCATCACGATGGTCGGCCGTTGCACGCGTTCGATCACGTTGGCAATGGTGTAGGTCTTGCCCGAGCCGGTCACGCCAAGCAGGGTTTGCGCGGCCAGGCCGGCCTCGAAACCCTCGGCGAGGCGCGTGATTGCCTGCGGCTGGTCACCGGCGGGTTGATAGGGTGCGACGAGTTGGAAGCGATCGGTCATCGGCTACAGATGTGGGCGCGGTGCGCCATTTTAAATCGGGCCTGCTGACAGGGGATGTCACCAGACGCCGACATGGGTGCGGCAAGCCGGCTGCTGGCCGGCGCCTGGCCCAGCCCCAAGCATGGAGATCCCGGTCCATGCAGGAGGCGACGTCGTGACGATACCCGGAAACCGCAGGCAAGAACGCCAGGCCGGCTTCAGCCTGATCGAGCAGATCATGGTGCTCGCCATCATCGGCATCCTGACCAGCGTCGCCACCCCATCGCTGCAGCGAATGCTCAGTCGCCACGAACTGCAGGTGGCGCAGATGGATTTCATCAGCGCCCTGCAGCGCACGCGCCAGGCGGCCGTGATGAGCGGCCGACGCTCGCTGTTCTGCCCCAGCGTGGACGGCGGCAGCTGCAGCAGCGCCATCCGCTGGGAAAGCGGCTGGCTGGTGGCGCACGACCGCAACGGCGACGATCAGCCCGATGGACATCCGCTGGATGTCGGCAACAGTCATCGCGGAAAACTGATCATCCAGAGCAGCAACGGCCGGCACATCGTGCGATTTCACCCGGATGGCACCGCCGGCGGCAGCAATATCACCTTGCTGTTCTGCCAACCCGCGCAAGCCAGTGACGCTCTCACCGTGGTGGTTTCCAATGCCGGCCGCGTCCGCGGCTCCCCGGCCAACTCCACCCAGGCCGCCACTTGCGCCAAGCTGAAATGATTCGCCTCGGCAGGGTTGGCGCGGTGGCAGCATGTCCACTTGATCCCGATCAACACCTGGCCATGCCGACAGGCACATGCTGAGTTTCCCCCGAGGAGACATGGCCATGGGCAGATTGAGCGGAAAAGTGGCGCTGGTGACTGGCGGCGCCGTGGGCATCGGCGCCGCCTGCGTGCGCCGCATGCTGGCAGCCGGCGCCCGGGTAGCCGTCGTCGACCTGCCCGACGGGCCGGGTCGGCGGCTGGTGGCGGAGCTCGGTGACGACACCCGCTTCTTCCCGGCCGACGTCTCGGTGGAAGCCGATGTCGCGGCGGCGATCACCGCCACCGTCGCTGCGTTCGGACGGCTGGACATCCTCGTCAACAATGCCGGCATCGCCGGTCCGAACAAGCCGACGCACGAACTCACCGAGGCCGAATGGGACCGGGTGCAGGCGGTCAACGTGAAGGGTGTGTTCTTCGGTACCAAGCACGCGATCGCCCCGCTGCGTGCAGCCGGCGGCGGCAGCATCATCAACCTGTCGTCGATCTACGGTCTGGTCGGTGCGCCCGACGTGCCGCCGTACCATGCGTCCAAGGGTGCGGTCCGCCTGATGAGCAAGACCGACGCGCTGCTGTACGCCGCCGATCGCATCCGGGTGAATTCGATCCATCCCGGCTTCATCTGGACGCCGATGGTGGAGCAGCACATCGGGTCCATGGGCGGTGACCGCGAACAACAGCGTCGCGAGGTCGGCGCGCTGCATCCGCTGGGCCACATGGGCGAGCCGGACGACATCGCCTGGGGCGTGGTCTATCTTGCCTCCGACGAGTCGAAGTTCGTGACCGGCAGCGAGCTGGTCATCGATGGCGGTTATACCTGCCGCTGATTACCCAGAGCATTTGAGGAGTCCCCCATGTTCAAACACATCCTGCTGCCCACCGACGGCTCCGAACTGTCCATGCGTGCGGTCGACACCGGCATCGAGCTGGCTGCCCGACTGGGCGCCCGCGTACATGCGTTCCACGTGATCGCGCCGTTCCCCGCCTCCAATTATTTCGCCGAGTTCGTGCTGGCCAACGAGCCGGCCTACACCCAGGAGGCCAACGCCAACGCCGAACGCTATCTGGCCGATGTACGTCGGCGTGCTGAGGCCGCCGGTGTCCCATGCGAAAGCAGCGCCGAGGTCGATGCGCGACCCTACTCCGCCATCGTCGGCGCCGCGCGCAAACACCAGTGCGACCTGATCGCGATGGCCTCGCACGGCTGGCGCGGCTTCGATCGGCTGCTGCTGGGCAGCGAAACGCACAAGGTGATCCTCAACGGTGACGTGCCGGTGCTGGTTTGCCGTTGAGCGACATCATCGACGCGAGTGGCTGTCGGAGTGCGGCATGAGTGAAGCAGGATCACCGCAACCGGCCAGCCGCCCCGGGCTTGATCCGGCCGACGCCGCGCGGCGACTGACCGAACATGGCCCGAACCTGCTGCCGGGCAGCACGCCCAAGAGTCTGATGGCGATCGTCGGCGGCGTGCTGACCGAGCCGATGTTTCTGATGCTGCTGGTCGCCGGCGGCCTGTACCTGGCGCTCGGCGACCGCGCCGAGGCGGCGTTCCTGCTGTCGTTCGTGTTCGTGGTCATCGGCATCACGCTGGCGCAGGAGCGCAAGACCCAGCGGGCGCTGGAATCGCTGCGCGAGCTGTCCGCGCCGCGCGCGCTGGTGCTTCGCGGCGGCCGGGAAATCCGCGTTCCCGGTCGCGAGGTGGTGGTCGGCGACCTGCTGGTACTGCACGAGGGCGACCGCGTCGCCGCCGATGCGCGCCTGCTGGACGGCCATCTGGATGTCAACGAATCACTGCTGACCGGCGAGGCGGTGCCGGTCACCAAGCTGCCCGGCAGCGACACCGGCGAGTTGTTCGCCAGCACCGTGGTGACCAAAGGCGTGGGCATGGCCGAGGTATCTGCCATCGCCAGCGCCACCGCCGTCGGGCGCATCGGCCAGGCGCTGGCCGATACCGTCGAGCCGGTCTCCGGCCTGCAGCAGGCTTCGCGCCGGCTGATCCGCAATCTCACCATCGGCGGTCTTCTGCTGGCCACGGCATACGCCCTGCTCGGCTGGCTGTGGGACGGGCACGGCCTGCTGCAAAGCGTGCTGGCCGGCATCGCGCTGACCATGGCGATCCTTCCGGAAGAGATCCCGGTGATCCTCACCGTGTTCCTGGCGCTGGGCGCGTGGCGGATCTCCAAACACAAGGTGCTGACCCGGCGCGTACCGGCGGTGGAGGCGCTGGGCGCGATCTCGGTGCTGGCCGTCGACAAGACCGGCACGCTGACGCAGAACCGCATGCAGCTCGCCGAGCTGCGCCTGGTTGACGACAGCTCGCACGACGAAGACTCGACCGAGCTGCCCGAACCGTTCCACGCGCTGGTCGAGTTCGCCATGCTGGCCACGCCGCTGGATCCGTTCGATCCGATGGAGAAAGCGATCCAGCAGTTCGGGCTGCACTGGCTCACCGACACCGAACACGTCCACGCCGAATGGTCGCCGGAATTCGAATACGCCCTGTCGCCGGACATCCTGGCGATGACCCGCGTGTTCCGCGGCGACGCGCGCGATGCGCACCTGCTGGCGACCAAGGGCGCGCCGGAAGCGGTGATCGACCTGTGCCATCTGCCCGCCGCCGGCGCCGCGGCGATCCTGCGCCAGGTCGAAGCAATGGCCGAGCGCGGCCTGCGCGTGCTCGGCGTGGCGCGCGGCGAATGGCAGGGCGTGGCGTGGCCACGCAGCCAGCACGACTTCGACTTCCGCTTTCTTGGCCTGGTCGGCTTCGTCGATCCGCCGCGCCCGGAGGTGCCCGCGGCGATCGCCGAATGCCGCGCCGCTGGCGTGCGCATCATCATGCTGACCGGCGACCACCCGGCCACCGCGCGCGCGATCGCCTGTCAGGTTGGCCTGAGCGAACGCGCCGAAGTGATCACCGGCGCGGAAATGGCCACACTGGACGACGACGCACTGCGCGAACGCCTGCGCCACGTCGACCTGTGCGCGCGACTCAAGCCCGAGCAGAAGTTGCAGCTGGTGCAGCTGCTGCGCGCGGACGGCGCGGTGGTGGCTATGACCGGCGATGGCGTCAACGACGCGCCTGCGCTGAAGGCCGCCGACGTCGGCATCGCGATGGGCGAGCGCGGCACCGACGTGGCACGCGAGGCGGCCGCGCTGGTGCTGCTGGACGACAGCTTCGCCAGCATCGTCCGCGCGATCCGCCAGGGCCGGCGCATCTACGACAACATCACCAAGGCCACCCGGTTCGTGTTCGCCGTGCACATGCCGATCATCGCGCTGGCGCTGGTGCCGACCCTGCTGCACTGGCCGGTACTGCTGATGCCCGTGCACATCGTGCTGCTGGAACTGCTGATCGACCCCGCCTGCTCGGTGGTGTTCGAGGCCGAGCCCGCCGCTGCCGACATCATGCAACGACCGCCACGCGCCACCTCGGACTCCCCGTTCGCCGCCGCCAACCTGCGCTACGCGGTGATCCAGGGACTCGGCTTCGCCATGATCCTGCTGCCCGGCTACGGCCTGTTGCTCGGACGGGGTTTCGACACTGTACAAAGCCGCAGCGCCGTATTCATCGCGCTGGTGACCGGACTGTTCCTGCTGACCCTGGCCAACCGCGACCTGTCCCGCCCCGCACTGGCACGCACCCCGGCGAAAAACCCCTGGCTGTCGCGGATGTTCGGCGGCGTGGCACTCATGCTGGTCGTCGTGGTGGGAGTACCGTTCTTCCGGCACGTGATGGGCCTGGCGATGCCGGGCATGTTCATCCTGCTTGCCGCCGCCGGCATGCTGCTTGTTGCGATGGCGTGGCTGGAACTCCTGCGGCGTGCGGAAAGCGGCAGGCGGAAGCGGCAGGCCGGTTGACGGCGCCAGGGCTACGGCGCACGGCGCAACACACCCGACAACCGCGTGCCCGATCCCAACGTGTTGAACACCGTGCCGTACTTGCGCACGTTTTCATGCAACAGGGCAAGGCGCTGTTCGCTTTCCTCACTGTCCACGACGATTTCGTAGTCGATCGACTCCATCTGCGGCGGCACGTTCTGGCGCACGCCCTGCACGTGAACCTCCACGCCGCGCAGCTGGAAATCGAGGATCGGCGTGACCCGCTCGATGCCCTTGATGATGCACGCCGACAACGCGGCCAGCAGCAGTTCGGCAGGGTTGAAGGCATCGCTGCGGCCGACCCGGTCGGTGTCCAGCAGCAGTTCGGCGTCCTTGCAGTGGGCAACGCTGCCGTGGGCATTGGTCCGACGGGCGGAGACCTGGAAGGTCAGCTTGCGGGGGGCTTCACTCTGGGTCTGGGTCTGGATCATGACGTTCTCTGTGGGCAGCTTTGGGGACTCGGTTGCTCAGACATATCCGGGTACGTGCGGTGCGGCGCCGGCGACGCGTGGAAGGCTCAGACTGACCCGCGCACCGCCCAGCGCGGAACGGCCGAAGGCGAGCTGGCCGTGGTGCAGGCTGGTGATCGCCTGGGCGATCGACAGGCCCAGCCCGCTGCCCTCGCCCACGCTGCCTTCGGGGCGATGGAAGCGTTCGCCCAGCCGCGCGGTATCGGTCGACGCGAAGCCGGCACCATTGTCATTCACCTCCAGGGTCACCCGCTCGTCGTGACCACCGACGCGTACATTCACCTGGCCGTGGTCGGGCGCGTGGCGCAAGGCGTTGTCCAGCAGGTTCTGCACCAGGATGCCGAGCAGGCTGCGGCTGCCCTGCACGAAGTCGTTGCCGTCGTGATCCAGCGACAACTCGATGGAGCGGCCCGCCGCGCGCTCGCTGGCGTCGCGCAGGGCAGCTTCCGCCACGCTCGCCAGACGCAACGGGCCGGCATCGTCCAGTTCGGCCAGTTTCTCGACGCGCGCCAGCAGCAGCAACTGGGCCACCAGTCGCTGCATGCGGTCGAGCGCCTCCTGCGATCGCTGCAGGTGCAACGCCGTAGTGGCCGCATCGTCGCCGCGCCCGGCCAGGTCCAGCTCCAGCCGCAGTGCCGCCAGCGGATGGCGCAGTTCGTGGGCAGCATCGGCGGTGAAGCGACGCTCGTGTTCCAGACTCAGCTTGAGGCGGTCGACCAGCCGATCGATCGCCTCGGTGAACGGTGCCAGCTCGACCGGCACGCGTTCGTCGGTGAGCGAGGCGGCCATCGGGCTGGCGCCGGCGGACAGGCTGCGGGTCAGCTTGCGCAGCGGTTTCAGCCCGCTGCGCAAGCCGGCGAACACCGTCGGCGGCACCAGCACCAGCAGCGCCAGCAGAGCCAGCAGTGCGGGCGCCAGCAGTTTGCGCATCAACTCGTCGCGCTCGTCCAGCGGCGCGCCGACCTGGATCCAGTACTGTTGCCGCGCGTCCCAGCGCTGGAAGACCCGCCAGCGCCGTCCTTGGTGGGTGACCGAATGGAAGTGCGCGTCGCCCGGATCGAAACGCAGCACCGGCAGCTCGGTGCTTTCGATCAGCAGCTCGCCGCGGGCATCGCGCAGCACGATGGCCGGTCGCTGGGCGGTGGCGTCCGAGCCGATCAGCTTCTTGTCCGGCAGGTGCACCGCACCGACGCGTGCCGCCGTGTCAGGCATCACCGCGAACACGCTGGCAGCGGTGCGCACCAGCATCTGGTCGAAGATCTCGTCGACCTCGTGCAGGCTGCGCCAGGCCAGCCAGCCACCGGCAGCGCACCACACCAGCACGATGCCGGCCACCAGCCGCAGCACCAGCCGCCGGTTGAGCGAGGGGCGGATCATGCGGCCGGCCCGCCGGGCCGGTTGATCGCGTAGCCGATGCCGCGCAAGGTGCGGATCCAGCCCGGGCCGAGCTTGTGGCGCAGGTGATGGATGTGCACTTCCACCGCGTTGCTGGCCACTTCCTGATCCCAGCCGTACAGGGCTTCTTCCAGCTGCTCGCGCGAGTAGGCACGCCCGGGATGGCGCACCAGGGTTTCCAGCAGCTGGTACTCGCGCGCGGTCAGCTCCAGCGCGGCACCCTCCAGCGTGGCGGCGCGGGCGGCCGGGGTGACTTCGAGCTCACCCACGCGGATCGCCGGCTCGATCTGGCCATCGGCCCGACGCAACAGCGCGCGCAGGCGGGCGGCCAGTTCGTCCAGGTGCACCGGCTTGACCACGTAGTCGTCGGCGCCGGCATCCAGCCCGGCGACCCGGTCGGCGAGCTCGTCGCGGGCGGTCAGCAGCAACACCGGGGTGGCGTCGCGGCGCCGGCGCATGCCGGCGATGATGGCCGGCCCGTTGCTGCGCGGCAGGTTCCAGTCAAGCACCGCGGCGGCATAGCAGGTGTCGGCCAGCGCGGCGGCGGCCTGACTGCCGTCGGTGATCCAGTCCACCGCATAGCCGAGCTGGCGCAGGCCATCGGCCAGCGCCTGCCCCAGTGCATGATCGTCTTCGGCCAGCAGGATGCGCATGATGTCATTCTTGTGCAGCGTCCCGCCCGCCCACTTGACCTGACGCAATTCATCCCGCCTTTTCGTCATCTGCGACGTCATGCCCCAGTGCACGCTTGCGGCCGTGGATCATCGCGGCAATCAGGTTCTCGCCGTAATGGATGCTTTCGCCCACCGCCGCCAGCACGTGCACGCCGACCAGGGCCAGCACGGCATAGGCCAGCACTTCGTGCAGATCCTCCAGCCAGCCGGCACCAAAGAACGCGTCCGTCGTCTGCAGCCAGCCGGTGACCCCCACCAACAGCACGCCGGCGAGCAGGGCCAGGATCATCACCGCCGCGCCCGGATTGTGCCCCAGCTGCCGTTGCGAACGGGCCGCCAGGCGTGCGCGCAGGTAATCGCGCACGCGGCGCGGGCCGGGCACCCAGTCGCCGAAGCGCGCGTATCGCGTGCCGACCCAGCCCCACACGAACCGCACGGCGAGCAAGGCCAGCACGACGTAGCCGATCCCGCGGTGGACCAGCTCGCCGTCCTCGGTGAAGAAATTGGCGAGGAACAAGCCCGCCAGCGACCAGTGAAACACGCGTACCAGCGGGTCCCACACCTTGACCATGGCATTCATGGGCTTGTCCTCGCGTCCGTGGATGATCAGCCGCCCTTCCGCTTGACGATGCGACCGTCGGTGGGGTCGAAGTAGATCTCCACCTTGTTGCCGGCCTTGTCCTTGCCGTAGATCTCGTAGCAGTTGCCGCTGACCTGGAACACCTTGATGGCGTAGCCCTGGTCGAGGACCTTCTGCTTCATCGCCGCTTCGGTCAGCCACTGCGCGCGGGGTGCGCTGGTGCATTGCGGTGCGGCGAAGGCGGATGCCGACAGTGCCGCGGCGACGAGGAACAGGGGTGCGATGACGATGCGTTTCATGATGTGCCTCCGGTTTCGGCATGATTGCCTTGGGTGGCATTGCAACCGGGAGGGCTTATGTGGGTCTTAAGCGTCTGCCGGCCAGTCCGAAGCGCGCGTCAGGTTGCCGAGCGTGGGACCTTCTCCGGCGACGCAACCGCGGTTGCCGTCACCACCCTGTCGCGCCCGGCGTGCTTGGCTTCATACAGCGCAACGTCGGCACGCCGGAGCAAATCCCGGGCGTCCTCGCCGCGGACGGACTGGGCCACGCCGATGCTGATCGTCACCGCGCGCTGCGGCCATGCGTGGCCGCGGAAAGCGTCGAGGATGCGCGCCGCCACTTCGCTGGCGCCGGCCTCGTCGGTATCCGGCAACAGCAGGACGAATTCCTCTCCGCCGTAGCGCGCGGCAGTGTCCGACGGGCGCGCCGCGGCGCCGAGCAGATGGCCGGTGACGCGCAACACCTGGTCGCCGGCGACGTGGCCGAACTCGTCGTTGTAGTTCTTGAAATGGTCCAGATCGAGCATCAGCAACGAGAACATCGCGTCGTGCTCGCGCTGGCCGTGCAGCAGGCCGGCCAGCGCCCCGTCGAATGCTCGCCGGTTGGCCAGTCCGGTCAGCATGTCGGTACCGGCATCGCAGCGCAGCAACTCGCTCTCGCGACGCTGGCGCTCCAGCTTGTCGATCAGGTTCGCCACCCACCACACCAGCCCTGCCACCGCGCCACCACTGAGCAGCGCCATGAACACGAAGGCCAGGGCTTCGGGCAGGCCCAGCCACGACTTCAGCAGCTCGAACACGAAGGCCAGGGCTATCGGCAGCAGCAACGTCGGCAGCAGCAGGCGGCGCGCCAGCGTGCCGCCCAGCGTGTCTGCGGTGGCGACCCGGGTCAGTCCGAGGGTGGGTGTGGCGGCCAGCCAGGCGAGAGTTGTCAGCAGCAGAAGCACATTGGTGTGGATCGGAACCCTGCCGAACGGCAGGCCTTTGCTGCCGGCCAGCTCGAAGCCGTACGAGGCCAGGCTGCTCAGCGCAACTGCCAGCAAGCTCAGCGCAAACCCCTCGCGCAGGTAGAGCAAACGGCGCACCGGCAACAACAGGCCCACGCCACCGAGCAGCGCAAACGCCACCGCAACCGGCTCGGCCATGCGGCCGGACGGCGCACCGGACCCGACCGCCGGATCGCCACCGAACAGATCGTCGATGCCCAGATCCGTGTGCCAGAGGTACTCGACCAGCGTTGCCGCACCGATCGCCAGCACGGCCAGCGACAGCCAACGGCCGTAGCACGCCCGCCGTGGTCCGGCGCCCTGGCTGAGCAGCAGCGAAACGCCGGTCAGCACGAAGGCGATCGCTGCGTTCGCCGTCATCGCCGGCTCCCCCGGCCACATCGTGGTCAGCAGTGGCCGGCCCCACCACCAGCCCGCCAGTACGGTCAGGGCAAGCGCGCACGTCAGCAACGCGACGATCCGCGAGAATCGCGTGAACCCCTGCACGACGCGCAGATCGTGATGGAATGGCACCGTGATCATGGCAATGCCCAAACATCGGCCGCGAAGTCCGTCGTGGCCGATGGTGCGGCAGTACCGACGGCACAATGCGCACCATGGCACAGTCGACCGGCAGGCCAAGTTGATCCCGATCAATCCGGCCGTCGACCACCCCCGCCATAGTCTTGCGTGAACCCTGACGACCACCCACCGGCGAGAAGAGCATGATCATCTACAGCTGCCACGGCGCCGCCAAGCAGGTCACCGGCTCCTGCCACCTCGTCAGCTGCAACGATCGTCGCGTGCTGATCGATTGCGGCTTGTTCCAGGGCAGCGACGAAGTGGAACGGGCCAACGCCGAACCGTTCGGCTTCGACCCGGCCGGCATCGACGTACTGCTGCTCACCCATGCCCACCTCGACCATTGCGGAAGGATTCCGCTGCTGGTGCGCCGGGGTTTCCGCGGTCGCATCCTCACCACCGCCGCCACCCGCGAGCTGGCCCGGGTGGTGATGCTGGATGCCGCCGGCCTGCAGGAGGAGGAGGCGCGCCGCGCACAGCGCAGCAACCGCCGCGGCGAGGCGCTGGCGCCGCCGCTGTACACGCTGGACGACGCGCTGCACGCGCTGGATTTCTTCGGCCCGGACGTCAGCTACGGCGAACCCGTGCCGGTCGTCGAGGGCATCACCGCGCACTTCCTCGACGCCGGCCACATCCTGGGCTCGGCCTCGATCCTGCTCGAACTGGACGACGGCCAACGGCGCCGTCGCATGCTGTTCTCCGGCGACCTCGGCAATCCGGGCCGGCCGCTGCTGCGCGACCCGGTGCCGGCCGCCGACGCCGACTATGTGGTGATGGAAAGCACCTACGGCGACCGTCCGCACCGCTCGGTGCCCGATTCGGTGGACGAGATGTACCGGGCCATCCGCGAGACCGTGATGCGTCGCGGCAACGTGGTGATCCCCACCTTCGCGCTGGAGCGTACCCAGGAAATCCTCTACTACCTGCATCGCGGCATCGCGGGTGGCGCGATCCCGCAGCACGTGCGGATATTCCTCGACTCGCCGATGGCGATCTCCGCCACCGAGATCTTCCGCCGCCATCCGGAATGCTTCGACGACGGCTTCCTGGACGAACTGCAGCAGGGCGACCCGTTCGCGATGCCCGGCCTGCACTTCACCCGCGAAACGTCCGAGTCGATGGCGATCAACAATGTCGACGGCGGCGCGATCATCCTGGCCGGCTCGGGCATGTGCAACGGCGGGCGGGTCCGCCATCACCTCAAGCACAACCTGTGGCGCGAACGCAGCAGCGTGGTATTCGTCGGCTACGCCGCCGAGGGCACGCTGGCGCGGCGGATCATCGACGGCGCCGCCAGCGTGCGCGTGTTCAACGAGGAGATTCCGGTACACGCGCAGGTGTGGACGATCAACGGTTTCTCCGCCCACGCGGATCAGCCGTCGCTGCTGGCCTGGCTGGGCGAAGCGTCGCGACGCAGGGTGTTCCTGGTGCACGGCGAATACGACCGCGGCATGCGGGCGATGCAGGAGGTACTGGCCGCGCGCGGCGTTGCCTGCCAGTTGCCCGGCCTGCACGAGCCGATCAAGATCGACTGAACCACCCCGGCAGGATGCGGCGGAGGGTGTTGTCGCGCATGCCGTAGTGATGGAACAGCGCGGCCACTGCGTGCAGGCCGACCAGATAGTAGCCGACCGTGCCGATGGTCTCGTGGATTTCCTTCAGCGAATCGGCGAGTGCCTTGTCCGCCCCCACCAGCACCGGCAATGACAGGCCGAAGAACGGGATCGGCTTGCCCGCCGCACTGAGGGTGAGCCAGCCCAGCAGCGGCATCGCGATCAGGAAGGCGTACAGCGCCAGATGCATCAGCCCGGCCAGGCGCTCCTGCCACACCGGCGGCGCCGGCCGGACCGGCGGCGTCGGCCCGGCCGCGAAGCGGATCGCCACCCGCACCAGCACCAGGGCGAATACGCCAAGGCCAAGCATGAAGTGCCAGGTCTTCAACCCCTCGCGCAAGTCGCTGCCGCGCGGATAGAAGCCGCGCAATTCGATGCAGGCATACACGGCGACCAGCAACAGCAGCATCAGCCAGTGCATGCCGATCGACAGCGATCCGTAACGCTCGGTGGTGTTCTTCCAGTTCATGGCATTCCTCGGCGATCCACGTTGCACATCGGTGGCGCGCGGGCCGCATCAGTGGCTCGGACGGTGACAGCGTGCGCCCAGCGCCTGCGCTGCCACTTGCGCCTGGTCAAGTTCAGGTCCGATGGATGACGCAGCCACTTGCGTCGTTTCGTCGCGCCCGACCCTCCCGTCGCTGCGCCGCAGCAGGGGTGTGCTAGGTTTCTCGGGCAGGAAGCGCCAGAAGCGGCGGATTCCGCAAGCGAGAGGCGTTCATGGAACCCGCCGTCACCGTCATCGACTTGAACCAGCTGCGTCGCAGTTGCGGCTCCTGCGCGCTGCACGAGCTGTGCCTGCCTGCCGGCATCGGAATCGACGACCTGGAACGGCTGGATGCCACGGTGAAAAACAAGCGCATGCTTGATCGCGGTGCCGTGCTGTATCGCGACGACGACAGGTTCGACGCGCTCTACGTCGTGCGTTCCGGGTCGCTGAAGACCTTCGTGCAGAACGAGTCGGGCGACGTGCAGATACTCGCGTTTCACCTGCCCGGGGAAATCATCGGCTTCGATGCACTGGCATCAAGCCGGCATGTCAGCCAGGCCGAGGCGCTGGAACGTTCCAGCGTCTGCGAACTGCCCTACGCCGGCTTGCAGCAGATTGCCAGCGAGGTGCCTGCGCTGCATCAGCAATTGATGCGGGTGATCAGCCGGGAAGTGGTGGAGGAACACCGGCACCTGATGATGATGGGCAGGCAGCAGGCACAGGAGCAACTGGCCATCTTCCTGCGCAGCCTGTCCGACCGCTACCTGCGCCTGCAGCGCGACGGCAGCGCGCTCAACCTGTCGATGTCGCGCTACGACATCGCCAACTATCTCGGCCTGGTAGTCGAGACGGTAAGCCGGCTGTTTTCGCGCATGGAGGAGATGGGCGTGCTGGAGGTCAACCGCAAATCCGTGCGCATCCGTCGCCAGGACCTGCTTGCCGAACTCTGCAACAGCGGTTCGTCAGCATCGAAATTGTACCGAGCCGGCTGAGGCTTCCGCGTTCATTCCAGGTTGACCAGGGTCAAGTCGAGCCGTGGCCGGCCGGCGTACAACGGTACCTCGCAAGGAGCCATGTCGCGACGCACGCCTGTTGCGGCATGGGAATCGAACCCGATTCATCCGCCACCGGGAACCGACCATGTCCACTACCCAGCATTCCGATCAGCACAGCACGCCTACCGCCCCCTTCGGCGCCATCGAGGGAACGCACTGGATCGAGACCCTGAACGACGGCAGCCCGGTGCTGGTGCGCCCGCTGCGCCCGGAGGATCGCCAGCGCGAGATGGATCTCATCAACCGCCTGTCTGACCAGTCCAGCCGTTTCCGCTTCCTCGGCAACGTGAAGGAAGCCAGTCCTGCCCTGCTCGACCAGCTGATGGACGTCGACGGCCATGACCGGGTCGCCTTCGTGGCGCTCGCCCACGACAACGGCGAATTGCGCGAAGTCGGCATCAGCCGCTACAGCGCCAGCGGCGACGACAAGCGCTGCGAATGCGCCATCACCGTGGCCGACGACTGGCGCCACCGCGGCCTCGCCGTGCTGCTGATGAAGCACCTGATCGTTATCGCGCGCAAGAACGGGTTCCGCAGCATGTTCTCGATCGACGCCGCCGACAACGAACCGATGCGCGAACTGGCCGGATACCTTGGCTTCCAGCGCCGGATGGACCCGGACGACGGTACCCAGGTCATCCACTCCCTCACCCTCTGAATGCGCCGCACCCGGGCCACGCCATGACCAACACCGACACGACCCCGCAGGTGACACGCCCGGGCGACATCCTCGCGCTGGTGACGTCCACCAGCCCATGGAGTCCCGCCGCCACGGCCGGGATCGCCATCGCCGCGCGCTGGAACGCCAACCTGACCGGCTGCTACATCGACCCTGCCTTGCGCAAACCCGTCGGCAGCGAAGCGGGCAGCGAGCCCACCGTGCTGGGCATGCTGCTCGATCGACAGGTGGAGTTCGCCGAAGAGCATGCGGCCTTCGGCTCGTTCGCGCGCCAAGCCGGCGTGCACAACGCCGACTGGATCATCGCCCGCTCCGGCATCGCGCAGAGCTTGCGCTGGCTCGGCGCGCGGCACGATCTGGCGGTGATCGAGCGCGACATCGTGCAGACGTCCGGCCTGCTCGATATCCTGGGTGAAGCGATCCTGGCCTGTGGCATGCCCTGCCTGATCCTGCCGCCACGCTGGAACCGGGAGCTGCGCTTCGAGCGCATCGTGATCGGCTGCAACGGCAGCCTCGAGGCGATCCGCGCGATCCACTCCGCGCTGCCTTTCCTCAAGGCGGCGAGCCAGGTGAGCCTGGTCGACGGCGACGTGCGCGACGGCGATGAGGATCGTCCGCGCTTCGACCCGTTCGTCTACCTGCTGCGCCACGGCATCGCGCCCAGGCCAAGCTATGTCCGATCATCCTCCGCGATGGCCGGCGAAATCCTGCTGCAGGAGGTGGCGAACATCGACGCCGACCTGCTGGTGATGGGTGCCTATGGCCGCTCGCGCATGCGCGAGCGCGTGTTCGGCGGCGCCACCCGGCGCGTGCTTGAAGAAGCAACGATCCCGGTGCTGATGCAGCATTGAGCCGTACAGGTCGCGGTCGACCACGGCGGCCTCAGCGGCGAGCGCGACACCGAGCCATGCAGGCAAGCACCACGACGGCGACCAGGCTGCCCAGCAGGGCGAGCAGCATGTCCTGCTGCGCATCCCATGGATCGCCCTGGGTGCCCAGGTAGGCCACGCCGAGATCACCGCCGAAGCACACCGCGGCGGCCCATTCGAACAACTCGTACAGCGCCGAGCTGGCGGTCATCAGGCTGACCGGCACAATCCAGCGCCAGACGCCGGGTGACGGTGCGCGTGCGGCCACCAGCTCCACCACCGCCGGGGTCACCAGCAAGCCGTACGCGAAATGGATCGCGCGGTCGAAAGGATTGCGTGCGAGGCCCAGCGCCGCATTCACAGAGCAGCCGCACAGCGCGGAAAGCCACCGCTCCCACGGCACTTCCGAGTAGGTGTAGTGCGCGCCGATCTCGTGCAGCAGCAGGAACGCGAACAGCGCCGCATAGCTGGCATCGGAAAAACGCAGCCGGCGGAACCCCAGCACCAGCAACGGCAGAGCCAGCAGCACCAGCACGTTCTCCATCAACCAGTCCTGGCGGTACCGCGGCGAGATGCCGAGGGCCACCGCCGCGAGCAGGAATACCGCCAGCAACAGCAGCAGGAATCGGGTTCCCTCCAGCCTGGGTCGATCGTTCATGCCTGCCTGTGGTTCCGTCAGCGCTGTGCGCACGGCGATCATGCCATGCCCGGCCGCCGCGGCAATTTGCGCGACCTTCCGCGGCGACCGCTTGACCTGCATCAAGGTGAGCGGCGCCCGCCTCGCCGAGCATGCGCGCACCTTTCAGGGAGATGCGCGATGAGTACCACCCGAAAACTCTGGCTGGGGCTGGCGACCTTGCTGGTCACGTCCTTTGCCGTGCTGCTGTGGGTCGGCAAGGAGGTCCACCAGCAGGCGCCGCCCTTGCCCACTGCGGTCGTCACCACCGACGGCCAGACGCTGTATACCAGGGCCGACATGGAAGAAGGACGCGAGGTCTGGCAGAGCATCGGCGGCCAGCAGCTGGGTTCGATCTGGGGTCACGGCGCGCTGCTCGCACCGGACTGGAGCGCGGACTGGCTGCATCGCGAAAGCATGGCCATGCTCGACCTGCTCGCCCGCGACTCCGGCCTCGGTCCATACGAATCGCTGACGGCACAGCAGCAGGCGCCGTTCAAGGCGCGGGTACAGGAAGAGCTGCGCAGCAACACCTACGACGCGGCCAGCAACACCATCACCGTATCCCTGTTGCGCGCGCATGCGATGGACGCCGTCGCGGCGCACTACATCAGCCTGTTCGGCAACGATCCCGCCACGCACAAGCTGCGCGAAGGCTATGCGATGCGCGAGAACACCGTGGCCGAGCTGGAGCATCGGCGCGAGGTCACCGCGTTCTTCTGGTGGACCAGCTGGGCGGCGGCCACGCAGCGTCCGAACGAGACCATGAGCTACACGCAGAACTGGCCGTACGAACCGCTGGCCGGCAACACGCCCACGTCGACCAGCTTCCTGTGGTCGGTCTTCAGCATCCTGTTCATGATCTTCGGCATCGGCCTGCTGGCCTGGCATCACGCCCGCCAGGTCAATCACGAACCGCTGCCGACCGTTCCCGCGCGCGATCCGCTGACCGAGCTCAAGGCCACGCCTTCGATGAAGGCCACCGGCAAATATTTCTGGACCGTGCTGGGCCTGTTCCTCGCACAAATTCTGCTGGGTGCCACCACCGCGCATTACCAGGTGGAAGGTCAGCAAGCGTATGGCTTCGCGCTGGCCAACTACCTGCCATACAGCCTCACCCGCACCTGGCATACCGAACTGGCGGTGCTGTGGATCGCCACCGCCTGGCTGGCCACCGGCCTGTACATCGCGCCGCTGATCTCCGGCCATGAGCCGAAATTCCAGCGCCTCGGGGTGAACTTCCTGTGGGTCTGCCTGCTGATCATCGTGATTGGTTCGTTTGCCGGCCAGTGGTTCGCGGTGATGGACAAGATGGGCCTCAAGTACAACTTCTGGTTCGGCCACCAGGGTTGGGAATACACCGACCTCGGCCGCTTCTGGCAGATCTTCCTGTTCATCGGCCTGATGCTGTGGTTGTTCCTGGTCGGCCGCGCGTTGTGGCCGGCGATGGACCGCAACAAGGAAGGCGCCTCGATCGTCGGCCTGCTGTTCCTGTCCACCGTGGCGATCGGTCTGCTCTACGGTGCCGGCCTGATGTGGGGCGAGCACACCCACATCGCGATGGTTGAATACTGGCGCTGGTGGGTGGTGCACCTGTGGGTGGAAGGCTTCTTCGAAGTGTTCGCCACCGCGGTGATCAGCTACCTGTTCGTGCGCCTCGGGCTGCTGCGCGTGACCACAGCCACCACCAACGTGCTGTTCGCCACCATCGTGTTCATGGCCGGCGGCGTGCTGGGCACGCTGCATCACTTGTACTTCAGCGGCACCACCACCGCGGTGATCGCGCTTGGCGCCAGCTTCTCGGCGCTGGAAGTGGTACCGCTGGCGCTGATCGGCATGGAAGCCTACGACACCTGGAAGAAGCAGCACGAGGCGCCATGGATGGCCCGCTACCGCTGGCCGATCATGTTCTTCGTGGCGGTGAGCTTCTGGAACCTGGTCGGCGCCGGCCTGCTCGGTTTCCTGGTCAACACGCCGATCGCGCTGTACTACATGCAGGGCCTGAACCTCACTGCCACCCACGGCCATACCGCATTGATGGGCGTGTACGGCATGCTCGGCCTGGGCCTGATGCTGTTCTGCCTGCGCGGCATCAAGCCGGAAGCGCAGTGGCGCGAAGGCCTGCTGCAGGGTTCGTTCTGGCTGCTCAACATCGGCCTGGCGATGATGGCGGCGCTGACCCTGTTGCCGCTGGGCATCCTGCAGCTCAAGGCGGTGCTGGAACACGGTTACTGGTTCGCCCGTTCGGCCGAGTTCATGGATCGTCCGCTGATCCACATGCTGATCTGGATGCGCGTACCGGGCGACACCCTGTTCGCCGTCGGCGCGCTGCTGATCTCGGTGTTCGTGGCGGCGCTGTGGCTTGCGCCAAAACGTCGCAGGGCCACGCTGCCGCTGGGGAAAGGCCAGACCGAAGGCGCCTGACACCACGCTGACATGACCCACATCAGGGCGCACCGCAAGGTGCGCCCTGATGCTTGCAGCCATCCAGAAAGTCTCATGGAACGCCGGTGTTCGAGTTCTACCCGCAAATCAAATGGGTGCATATCGCCTGCGTGCTGGCCAGCGGTTCGCTGTTCGCGTTGCGCGGCTTGCTCGTCCAGCTCGGCCATGCCGGCGCGGCGCAGGCGCTGCCGTTGCGCTGGCTCAGCTATGCGATCGACACCACCTTGCTCACCGCCGCGCTGATGCTGGTCAGCATCCTGCCCGGGGCGATGTTCGCCAACGGCTGGCTCACCACCAAGCTGGTGCTGCTGGTGGTCTACGTGGTGCTGGCCACGCTGGCACTGAAGCGCGCGCGTACTCCCCGTGCGAGAAGGATTTTCTTCATCGCCGCGCTGGTCACCTACCTCTACATGCTCGGCGTGGCGCGCATGCATCACCCCCTTGGCTGGCTGCATGGATGGATCGCATGAGCGCCGCCCGACCGTTCAACAACGGCGAGCCGCGTGACCACGCGCTGGACGCCTGCTTCCTCGGCCCCTACGGCGAGAACGATGCGCTGCTCGAGAAGATGATGGTCGAGTTCCTGCGCGACCACGTGTACTGGCGGCGCAATTTCCACCCGGAAGATCCACCGGTGATCGCCACCAGCGCCGCGCACCATCCGGACTATCTCGCCTTCGAATCGCGCATGCGGCGCGAGCTGCACCAGTTGTCCGCGTCGCTGAAGAAGTCGGTGCCGTTCCACAGCCCGCGCTACATCGGCCACATGGCCTCGGACCTGCTGCTGCCCGGACTGGCTGCGCAGATGCTGACCCTGCCCTACAACCCCAACAATGTCAGCGAGGATGCCGCGCCGGTTACCGTCGACATGGAAGTGCAGGCCGGCCTGCAGCTGGCGCGCATGCTCGGCTACCCGCACGACCCGGCGCAGGACACCTGTGCGTTCGGCCACCTCACCTCCGGCGGCACCCTGGCCAACTACCAGGCGCTGCGCCTGGCGCTGGCGCTGAAAGCGTTCCCGGTGGCGTTGCGCGCGGCGCAGGTACCCGAACTGATCTTGCCGGACGACGACTGGAGCGCGTTCAACCTGAGCCAGGCGCACAGCATCGCCTTGCTGACAAGCTGGCAGGCGTGGCTCGCCGCACAGACACCGGCCGAGCGTTCGCGCTGGCTGCAGCAAGTGGAAAGCGAACGCATCGAACAGCGCGGCCTGGTCGGCTTCTTCGCCGCACACCCGCGCCTGAAGGTGCCGCTGGTGCTGGCACCGGTGACCGCGCACTACTCGTGGAGCAAGGGCCTGAAACTGCTCGGCCTCGGTCGCAACCAGTTGGAGCTGTTGCCCACGCAGGGCATGCGACTGGACCCGGCCGCCTTGCGCGACACGCTGGAACGCTGCGCGCGCGAGCAGCAGGCCGTGCTGATGTGCGTGGCCGTACTCGGCGGCACCGAATACGGCACCATCGATCCGATCGACCAGGTGCTTGCCGCCCGTGAGGCATCGCGCGAACGCGGGCTGGATTTCGCCGTGCACGTCGACGCCGCCTGGGGCGGCTACCTGACCACCCTGTTCCGCAACGAGGATGGCACGCTGCGCTCCCGCGACGAGGTCGGCGCGGACTATGTACAGTTCCCCACGCCCGAAGTGCACGCCGCGTTTGCCGCACTGGGCGCCACCGACTCGGTCACCGTCGACCCGCACAAGCTCGGCTACCTGCCGTACGGCAGCGGCGCCTTCATCTGCCGCGATCATCGCGCGATGGCGCTGCTGGCCGAACGCGCCGACTACGTCTTCCACGGCGGCACGCCGAAGGACTATCTGGCGCGCCATCGCAGCCTCGGCCAGTACATTCCGGAAGGCTCCAAGTCCGGCGCGGCGGCCGCGGCGGTCTACGTCACGCACAAGGTGTTGCCGCTGGATCACGTCCACTTCGGCCGGCTGCCGCGCGCCACCGTGCGCGCCGCCGAAACCTTCCACGCGCGGGCGCAACGTTTTGCACTGGAACTGTCCGATTGCGTGCAGGCGCTGGTGCCGTTCGCGCCGGACAGCAACCTGGTCTGCCTCGCGCTCAACCCCAGCGGCAACACCTCGCTGGTGGCGGCCAACGCGTTCGTGCGCGCGCTGCACGATGAGCTGCGCTGCGATCCGCAGCAGCCGCTGCAGCTGAAGGAATTCTTCGGCTCGGTGACCACCTTGCGTCCGGACATGCTGGGCCCGGCGCAGACCGGGCGCATCTTCAATGCGCTGGGACTGGATGCGGGTTCGCTTGATCCGGAGGAGGACCGGCTGCTGATCCTGCGCCACACGCTGATGAATCCGTACCTGATCGATCGCGAGAACGGGATCAGCTACATCGACCGCTATTTCGACTTCCTCGGCCGGCGCATGCGCGCGCTGCACCGGGTCGCCCACCCCGCACCATGAACCCGGAGCACCCCATGGACAGCGTCCTGCACCTGGTCAATCAGCATCACGACACGGACCGCCGCTGGGTGCACGACGCACTGACCAAGCTGGCGCAGGAAGCCGCGCGTTCGGCCGACACCCACCTGCTCAAGCTGAACTTTCCCGGCTTCCACGGCATCGACTTCTACTTCAAGGACGAAGCCACGCATCCCAGTGGCAGCCTGAAACATCGCCTGGCGCGCTCGCTGTTCCTCTACGCGCTGTGCAATGGCCGGCTGCGTGACGGCCAGGCCGTGGTGGATGCCTCGTCCGGCAGCACGGCGATTTCCGAAGCGTGGTTCGCGCGCCTGCTGGGGCTGTCGTTCACCGCGGTGATGCCGGCCTGCACGGCGCCGGGAAAGATCCGCGACGTGCAGGCCCTGGGCGGCACCTGCGACCTGGTCGACGATCCCGCCCAGGTGCATGCGCGCGCCGCCGAACATGCCGCGCGCGGCGCCTGTCATCTCGACCAGTTCGGCCTCGCCGAACGCGCCACCGACTGGCGCGGCAACAACAACATCGCCGAGTCGATCATCGGCCAGCTCGCCCTGGAAGCCGAACCCGAGCCAGCCTGGATCGTCTGCGGCGCCGGCACCGGCGGTACCTCGGCGACGATCGGCCGCTACCTGCGCTATCGACGGCTGCACACCAGGCTGTGCGTGGCCGAGCCGACCGGCAGCGGCTACGCGCACGGCTGGCGCGATCGCGATGCGAACGCGGTGGCCAGCCAGCCCACCCTGATCGAAGGCATCGGCCGGCCGCGGGTGGAGCCGGGTTTCATCTTCGATGTGGTCGACCAGGTCAACGAAATCCCGGACGCCGCCTCGATCGCCGGCGCGTGGCTGCTGGAGGATCTGTTCGGCCACCGCTACGGCGGCTCGTCCGGCACCAACCTGGTCGCCTGCCTGCAACTGGCCGCATCGATGCGTGCGCGCGGCCAGCGCGGCAGCATCGTCAGCCTGCTGTGCGACCGCGGCGAACGCTACGCGCAGACCCTGTTCGATCCGTCGTGGCTCAGCCAGCATCGCATCGACATCGCACCCTGGGACGCCACGCTGCGCGCCAGCCTGGCCAACGGCGGCGCGCCGAGGGTCGCCACCGCCGCGGCGTGAGGATCGACAGGCCACGCCGCGGAAGCACGCGGACGGCGGCGCGCGTGGTGCTTGGCCTCAGGGTTCGTCGTGCATCGCCGGCATCGCCGGTGCAGCGTCCCAGCCCGGGTCATCGAAGTAGCGCGGGTAGTGCGCGATCGCTGCACGCATGTCGGCGACGGCCTTGAGGTCCTGCGGGTCCTGCTTCAGCGCCTGCGCTGCACCGCGCAGGGGCACCAGGATGCCGTGCAGCGCCGCATCGGGTGCCGGCGCCAGCTGGCAATGGGCGAACATGAAGTCCACCGCCTCTTCGACCGTGCTGGCGCGATCGACGGCCATCGGCGCACTCATGTGGCCCATCTCGTAATGGCGCAACTGGTCCACCGCGGCGTATGCACGGCGCATGCCTTCCCCCAGCGCCGCATCCGGCTTCCAGCGCTGCGCCGGTGCCGGCGCTGCCGTCGGGGTGGCATCGGCGTGCTGGCTGCCATGGCCCTGCGCGGGAGATGCCTGGGCGGTCATCGCCACGCCCAGGACACAGGTCAGCGCAAGCACGGCTTTCATGGATTTCATGCAGAACACTCCAGCAGGCGGCACGGACTCCGCGGATGCGCTGCATGCTAGCGCGCGCCAGGCCCGCCCCGGCTGATCCACGTCAACGACCCGGCAAGTGGATGTCACCTGCCGTCGACCTGCCCGCCGCCGCCGCGGAGCGCTCCGCACCGGAAGCAGCGCCCCGATAGGCGGCCATCGGAACCCGTTCGGTGATGCGGCCGCCGTGCATGGTCGCCACTTCGTCGACCAGGGTCGACAAGCCGCCAAGCCGGTGCGTTATCAGCAGGACGCTGCGTCCCTCCATCGCCACCGCCAGTGCCTGGTAGAGCTGCGCGGCGGTACCAGCATCCAGGCCTTCGGTGGGTTCGTCCAGCACCAGGATCGGCGCATCGGCGAGCAGCGCGCGGGCGATCGCGATGCGCCTTGCCTCGCCGCCGGACACGCGCACGCCATTCTCGCCGACCCAGGTATCCAGCCCTTGCGGCAGGCTGGCCACATAGACGTCCAGTTGAGCCTTCGCGATCACCTCGTGCAACTGTTCGTCGGTGGCATCGACGCGCGCCACCCGCAGGTTGTCGCGCAGGCTGGCGTCGAACAGGTAGGGCTGCTGGTCGACCACCGCGATGCGGGCACGCACGTCGTCGCCTTGCCAGGCTTCCAGCGGGGTACCGCCGAGCATGATCGAACCCTGGTAGGGATACAGGCGAAGCAGCGCGCCGAGCAGGCTGCTCTTGCCGGCCCCGGACACGCCCATCAGGGCCAGGCGATGCCCCTGCGGCAAGTCCAGGTCGACTCCGTCGAGCGCCCACGGCTCCCGTGCGCCGTAGCGAAGCCGCAACCGGCGGATCACCAGGCCATGGTCATGCGCGAGCGGTGAGGCGGTCGGCGGCTCGATCACCGGCGGTGCAGTGTCGGCCAGCGCGAACACGCGGCGCGCGGCGGCCAGCGTGGTACCCAGCTGTGCCCAGGCTTCCGGCAGTGGAGCGATCGCGTCGAACGCCGCCATCGCCAGCAGCACCAGCATGGTCAGGTCGGCCGGCGCCAGCGTGGTGGCGCGCAGCGCCGGCAGGCCGATCAGCAGCACCCCGATGGCGGCAAGTTGAGCCGCCAGCGCCACCCCCGCACCGCCGATCGCCTGCAGCCGGTTGGTCTGTCGGCGCGCCTGCTGCAGTCGTTCGCTGGCGGCCATCACCCGTTCGCCATGCGCCGGCTCGGCGCCGTAAAGCGCCAGCTCGGCACGCCCGCGCAGGCCGTCGGCGGCCAGCAGGCGCAGGGTTTCGGCACTGGCCACCGCAGCGTGGCCGGCGGTCGCGCCTTTTCGCATCGCCCAGCGCGGCAACAACACGCCGCCAAGGGCCAGCGGCAACACCAGCCACGCGGCCAGCAGCGGCAGATAGAGCAGCGCCGTCGCCAGCACCAGGCAAGTCACCACCGCCGCGACCAGCAGCGGGATCAGCGCCCCCAGGTAGGCGTGTTCCAGCGCATCCACGTCGGCGCGCAGGCGCGAGAACAACTCGGCACTGCGCAGCCCGCCCAGGCCAGCCGGGGCCAGTGGCACCAGCCGTCCGAACAGCCATACCCGCATGCGTGCCAGCACCCGCAAGGTGGCTTCATGGGTGATCAGCCGCTCGGCGTAACGACCACCGGTACGCAGGATCGCCAGCAGCCGGATCAGCGCCGCCGGGGTGTAGTAGTTGATGGTGGCGCCGCTGGCGCCGGCCAGCGCCATGCTGGTGATGAAATGCCCGGATACCGCGAGCAAGCCGACGCCCGACAGCGTGCTCAGCACGGCCAGCGCGGCGCCGGCCGCCATCCAGCCACGCTGACCGCGCATCAGGCCGAGCAGGCGTCGCAACAGGTCGATGGCGTCCGCCGGGGGCACGTCGCCACGATCGATCGGGCTGCCGTTCATGCCGTTCATGCCGCGCGATCCGCTGCCAGCAGCCGGGCGAAGGCGCCATCCGCGGCGCCCAGCGCCGAGGCCGTGCCGGCTTCCACGATGCGCCCGTCCGCCATCACGGCCACGCGGTCGTGGGCAGGGATGGCATCCAGCCGGTGAGCGATACGGATCACCGTGCGACCTTCGCCCAGCCTTGCCAGTGCGCGATCGACGACCGTCGCGGTGGCGGCATCCAGATGCTGGGTGGGCTCGTCCAGCAGCAGCAACGGCGCATCGCGCAACCAGGCACGAGCCAGCGCCAGGCGCTGGCGTTCACCGCCGGACAGCCCCTGGCCGTGTTCGCCCAGCGGCGTGTCCAGTCCCTGCGGCAGGCGCGCGATGACCGGAACCAGCGCCGCGGCCTGCACGGCCCCGTCCAACTGCCGGGCATCGGCCTGCGGCGCGGCGATCAGCAGGTTGTCCCGCAGCGTGCCGTGAAAGACATGCGCGCGCTGCGGAACCCAGGCGATGTGCCGACGCCACGCGGCCATCGAAAGCGTCGTGATGTCCTGGCCATTGATCAGGATGCGGCCGCCGTCGGGCGCGGCAAAGCCCATCAGCAAGTGGAGCAGCGTGCTCTTGCCGCTGCCGCTGGCACCGACCACGGTCAGCTGCGCGCCGGCGTCGACGTCGAAGGCCAGCTCGTGCAACACCTGGCGATCGGACGCATAGCCGAAGCTGACCCGCTCGAACGCGATCGCGATCCGGGCGGCGGCGATCTCGCGGGGTGACGACGCGGCGCTGGCCGTCGCCTCCTCGGCGGGGATGGCCAGCAGTGCGATCAGGTCCTCGGCCGCGACGGCCGCCTCCATCCGCCGATGCCGCTGGCTGCCCATCGCGCGCAACGGCATGAACAGCTCGGGCGCCAGCAACAGCACGAACAGGCCGGACTCGAAGCCGAGCGTGCCCCACATCAGGCGAAAACCGATCAGCACCGCCAGCACGGCGATGCTCACGGTGGCGAAGAACTCCAGCACCAGCGCGGAGAGGAAGGCGATCCGCAGCACCGCCATGGTCTCCTGCCGATAGGCTTCCCCGGTGGCCGCCAGCAGCGCCTGCTCGCGCGTCGTCGCGCGGAACAGGCGCAAGGTGGTGAGCCCCGACAGCGCATCCATGAAGCGTGCGCCCATCCGCCGCAGGCGCAACCAGCGACGCTGGCTGGCCTGCTCGGCGGCATGCCCCACCAGCACCATGAACAGCGGGATCAGTGGCGCGGTGAGCAACAGCACCAGGGCGGACCAGGGGTCGGCCAGCAGCACCACGAGCAGGATCACCAGCGGGATCAGCGCGGCCAGGGCAACTTGCGGCAGGTAGCCGGCGTAATAGGGGATCAGCGCATCGACCCCGTCGACGAGGCGCGTGACCATGTCGCCACTCGATTGCAGCGCGGCCCAGCGCGGCCCCAGTCGACGCAGGCGTTGCTCCAGCGACAGCCGCACCCCGGCGCTGACCCGCGCACCCGCCTCGAACGTGACATGCCGTTGCAGCAGCGCCAGCGCGAAGCGCGCGACCGCCAGCAGCGGCAGCGCGGCCAGCGCCTGCCACAGTTCGCCCGGCGCACGAGCGGCGAAGATCGCCCCGGCCAGCACATGAGCCACCAGCCAGGCGCCCACGCACGTCGCCGCCGCCTGCGCAACGCCGGCGGCGATGCCGGTCGCCAGCAGGCGACGCACGGGACGGGACTGCTCGCGCAGCCAGGCAGTGGTTGAGGAAATGGCCATCAGGGATTCCGCAATGCGAAGGCCGGCACAAAGCCGGCCTTCGCGACACACTAGTTCAAGTCATGACGCGATTCACGCATCCGCGATGCCGCGTCGCGTCGCATCGGCGGCATGCTCGTCTTGCGCATCGAGCATCGCGCCACCGGCCGCGGTGACCAGCACGATCATGCCGGTACCGACCAGCCACGCGAAATACCACGCGCCCGAATCACCGAGCACCACGGCCATCAGGATCACCACCACCGCAATGAGCATGAAGAGAATGAACTGCAGGAAAGTTTTCATGGCAGATCCTCAGTAAGCGTGTTCGTCGTCGGAGACATGTTCGGGCTTGACCTTCCCGCGCATCACGTAGAACGCCCAGCTGGTGTACCAGACGACCAGCGGCACGAATACCAGCGCAAAGCCGACCATCCAGGTGAGAGTGAGCTCGCTCGAGCTGGAGTTCCACACGGTGAGGCTCTGCGCCGGCACGCTGCTGGAGGGCAGCAGGAACGGGAACAGCGCCACGCCGGCCGTGCCGATCACGCCCAGCCAGGCCAGCGCGCCCAGCCACCAGGCCAGGTGCGAACGCCTCGCGCCGGCCGCCAGCAGGCCCAGCAGCATGCCGGCAAAGCCCAGCACCGGCACGACCCACAGCAACGGATGGGCGTGGAAGTTGGCCAGCCACGCACCGTCGACCAGTGATACAGCCTGCTGCAGCGGCGTCTGCGCCACGCCGGGCGCCGGGCTGCTGGTCAGCACGAAGCCCTGCATGCCGCGCACCCACACGCCGCCGGCCGCGAACAGCACGATGGCCAGCGCGGCCGACAGCCGCGCCAGCGTGCGGGCACGATCGTAGATCGCGTCCACCGCGCCGTTCATCACGGTCACCGCACCCATGAACACCGACAGCGCCACCGACAGCAGGCCGCACAGGATCGCGAACGGATTGAGCAGCCCGAGGAAGGAGCCGCTGTAGGTCGAGGTGAGGTTCCAGCTGAACTGGAACGGTGCACCGTGGAAGAGGTTGCCGAAGGCGGCGCCGAAAATCACCATCGGGATCAGGCCGCTGACCAGCAGCGCCCAGTCCCACATGCCGCGCCACGCCGTGGAGGGGAGCTTGCTGCGGTACTCGAAGCCGAGTGGACGCATGATCATGCTCCACAGCAGCAGCATCATCACCACATAGAATCCCGAGAAGGCCGTCGCATAGATCAGCGGAAAGGCCGCAAACACCGCGCCTCCACCGAGCACGAACCACACCTGGTTGCCCTCCCAGTGCGGACCGATGATGTTGAGTGCGACGCGTCGCTCGAGGTCGGTGCGGCCGACGTAGCGCAGGATGGTGCCCACACCCATGTCCATGCCCACCATCACGGCCAGCCCGACCAGCAACACGCCGAGCAGGAGCCACCAGGTGATCTGCAGCATTGCGTACATGTCCATCGCTCAACCCTCCTGCCGGTAGCCGGCCACGCGGGCGGCTTGCGGCATGTCTGTGAGTAGCCCGAAGTCGTCGCCCGAGCGGTGATCATCGGGTCCCTTGCGGATCGCGCGCACCATCAGATACATCTCGGCAACGATGAATGCGGTGTACAGGCCGACGAATCCGACCAGCGAAAAGATCATGTAGCCGACGCCGTGCGTGGAGGCCGACATCCAGGTCGGCAGCATGCCGTAGACGGTCCACGGCTGGCGCCCCAGCTCGGCCACCAGCCAACCCATCTCGCACGCCAGGAAGGGCACCGGGATCATCCATACGGCGACCTTCAGGAACCATCGCTGGTGCTCGATGGTGTTGCGCATGCTGTAGATCACCGCCAGCACGAAGTACGCCAGCATCGCCAGGCCCATCAACACCATGATGCGGAACGACCAGAAGATCGGCGCCACCGGCGGAATGGTGTCGCGCGCCGCGGTGGCGATCTGCGCATCGGTGGCCTGGGTCACGTCCGGCGCGTAACGCTGCACCAGGAAGCCGTAGCCGAGATCCTTCTCGTGCGCGCGGAAGCGGCTCAGCGCATCGGCATCGCCCGGTGCGGCGGAGAGTGCCTGCAGGGCGGCCACCGCCGGGATGCCATTGCGGATGCGTTCGATCGTGTTCTGCTCCAGCCGGTCGACGCCGGGGACGGTGCCGTCCATCGAATGGGTGACCAGCAGCGAGAGCGCATACGGAACCTGCACCTGGCCGCGATTCACCTTGTCCTTCTGCGAGGGGAACGCGATCAGGTTGAACGGCATCGGCGCCGGCTCGCTCTTCCACAGGCCTTCCATCGCCGCCAGCTTGGTCGGCTGCGCCTGGCCACCGATGAAGCCCAGCGCATCGCCAAGGGTGATCACGCCGGCGGTGGCAAGCACGCCGAACAGCACGGCCATGCGGAACGAGCGGCGCGCCAGCTCGACGTGCCGGCGCTTCAGCATGTACCAGGCGCTGACGCCGGCCACGAAGATCGCCCCGGTGACGTAACCGGCAATGCTGGTATGCACGAACTTGGCCTGGGCGTCATGGCTGAAGATCAGCTCGGTGAGGCTGGCCAGTTCCATGCGCATCGTCAGCGGGTTGAAGCTGGCACCCTCCGGCGCCTGCATGAAGCTGTTGGCGATCAGGATCCACAACGCGGACAGGTTGGAACCCAGCGCCACCATGTAGGTGACCGCCAGATGCTGACCACGCTTCAGCCGCTTCCAGCCGAACACCATCATGCCGATGAAGGTGGCCTCCAGGAAGAACGCCATCAGCCCCTCGATCGCCAGCGGCGCGCCGAAGATGTCGCCGACGAAGCTGGAATAGAACGACCAGTTGGTGCCGAACTCGAACTCCATGGTCAGGCCGGTGGCCACACCAAGGGCGAAGTTGATCAGGAACAGCTTGCTCCAGAACTGGGTGATCTCCCGGTAGATCGGCTTGCCGGTGATGACGTAGACCGTTTCCATCGCGGCCAGCAGGAAGGACAGCCCCAGCGTCAGCGGAACAAAGAGGAAGTGGTACAACGCGGTGAGCGCGAATTGCAGACGTGACAGATCGACCACGTTGAGGTCATGCATGACGGTAGCGTCCTGGTCAGGATGAGGGATGCGCGATGCCCGCACATTGTTCCTCGTCCGCCGGGATCGCTTTTGACCACGATCAACTTGGCGGCAAATACCCGCGCACGATGCCGGACCGGTTGCCGGCCGGCTTGCGTGGCAAAACGTCGCAAGCCAGACGCCCCTCCGCCGAAAATGACCTGGGTCAATTGTCCGGGTGTGTCAGCTCGCAGAATGCCCGCGGCACACCATCAGAAAGCAAGGACAACCACCATGAAATCGCTACTCCCGCTGGTCATTGCCGCCATCCTCGCCGCTGGCACGGCATCCATCGCACAGGCCGCCGAGGCCGGTTCCTGGGTGGTCCGGTTCGGCGCGCACACGGTCAACCCCCAATCGAACAACGGCACCCTCGCCGGCATGAAAGCCGGCATCGGCAGCGATACCAAACCCACCGCCAGTCTTGAGTATCTGATCACACCATCGTGGGGCGCCGAAGTACTCGTCGCGTGGCCGTTCGAGCACGATATCCGGCTCGATGGCCAGAAGGCGGCCCGCACCAAACACCTGCCGCCCGTGCTCGGCGTGAACTACCACTTCATGCCGGAGGCGAAAGTCTCGCCATTTCTCGGCGCCGGCCTCAACTACACACGCTTCTTCAACACCAGGGGCGAAGGCCTGTTGCAGGGCGCCAGCGTGAAGATCGACAACAGCTGGGGCGCCGCGGCGCATGCGGGCGTTGACGTCACGCTGTCGCCGCGCTGGTTGCTGACTGCCGATGTGCGCTGGATCGACATCAGCGGCGACGTGCGTGTCGGCGGCGTCAACGTGGGTACGGCCAAGGTCAACCCGTGGGTATACGGCCTGAGCTTCGGTTACCGCTTCTGACCCGGTACCGCGGTCGCCGTTTCGCCCGCCGATGCCTGTGCCGCAACAGAAGCATCGGCGGTGCAGTCACACCCTGGCAAATACCAGGGTGCCGTTGGTGCCACCGAAGCCGAAGCTGTTGGACATCACCGTGTTGAGCTTCGCCGCCCGGCTTTCGCGCAGGATCGGGAAGCCCTCGGCGCGCGGATCGAGTTCAGCGATGTGCGCAGACCCGGCCATGAAGCCCTCGTTGAGCATCAGCAAACTGTAGATCGCTTCGTGAACGCTGGCCGCGCCGAGCGAATGCCCGGTGAGTGCCTTGGTCGACGACAGCGGCGGCACCGCTTCACCAAACGCCTCTCGCACCGCGTTGAGCTCGATGATGTCGCCCAGCGGCGTGGAAGTGCCGTGGGTGTTCAGATAATCGATCGGCGCCTTGAGGTTGGCCATGGCCATCTGCATGCAGCGCACCGCGCCCTCACCCGACGGCGCGACCATCTCGGCGCCATCGGAGGTGACGCCGTAGCCGACCAGTTCGGCATGGATACGCGCGCCGCGGGCCTTGGCGTGCTCGTATTCCTCCAGCACCAGCATGCCGCCGCCGCCAGCGATGACGAAGCCGTCGCGGCTGACGTCGTAGGGACGCGAGGCGCTGGCCGGCGTGTCGTTGTGGTGGCTGGACAACGCACCCATCGCATCGAACTGCGAGGTCATGCCCCAGTGCTCTTCCTCACCACCACCGGCAAACACCACGTCCTGCGCGCCATGCCGAATCAGGTCGGCGGCGGCGCCAATGCAATGCGCCGAGGTGGCGCAGGCCGCCGAGATCGAATAGCTCAGACCGAGCAGGCCGAAGGTCGTGGCCAGTGTCGCCGACACCGTCGAGCACATCGTGCGCGGCACCATGTACGGACCGATCTTGCGCACGCCCTTGCTGCGCAACAGGTCGCCGGTTTCGATCTGCCAGCGCGGCGAACCGCCGCCCGAACCGGCGATCGCGCCGATGCGCGGATGGCGCACCTGCTCCGCTTCCAGGCCGGCATCGGCCATCGCCGAGCGCATGGACACATAGGCATAGGCTGCCGCGTCGCCCATGAAGCGCTTCTGCTTGCGATCGATCACTGCTTCCAGGTCGATGTCCGGCACGCCGGCCACATGGCTGCGCAAACCGAGCTCGCTGTATTCAGGCACTGCCCGGATGCCGCTACGACCATCGCGCAACGCGCTGGTCACGGCGGCAAGCTCATTGCCCAGGCACGACACGATACCCATGCCAGTCACTACGACACGACGCATCTCAGAAACCCTCGGTAGACTGGAACAGACCTACGCGCATGTCGCTGGCCTCATAGATCAGGCGGTCGTCGACGAAGGTCTTGCCGTCAGCGATGACCAAGCGCAGCTTGCCGCGCATCACGCGGCGGATGTCGATCTCATAGCGCAACAGCTTCGCCGTCGGCATCACCTGGCCGGAGAATTTCACGTTGCCCACGCCCAGCGCACGACCGCGCCCGGGCTCGCCCAGCCATGGCAGGTAGAAACCGCTGAGCTGCCACATCGCATCCAGGCCCAGGCAGCCTGGCATCACCGGATCACCGATGAAGTGGCAACCGAAGAACCAGAGATCCGGATGGATGTCCATTTCGGCATGGATGTGACCCTTGCCGTAGGAGCCGCCTTCCTCGGAGATCTCCGTGATGCGATCGAACATCAGCATCGGCGGCGAAGGCAGACGGGCATTGTCGTCGCCGAACAACTCGCCGCGGCCGCAGGCGCGCAGCTGTTCGTAGTCGAAGGAGGAAGGACGTGTCATGAAATACTCGCGGGGTGAGGAACGCCCAGTGTGCCAGCTGAGCGGCTTTCTGTCTTGACGTTGATCATCCGTATTCATGCCGTACGCACGCGCATTGAAACTCGTCACCAGGATTCAGGCCCACGGCTTCAGCAAGGTAGCCGCGATCTCACGCCAGTGGGCTCCCAGCGACTGCCGACGCAAACGCATCCGCGCGCAGTAGCGTCTTGGCCAGCTGCGCCTGCCAGCCGATGTCGGCCAGTGCCGAACATGCCCGCCACGCCTCACGCAGGGCACCGGCTTCACGCACCGGCCCGCAGCGCCCACAGCCATTCATGCAACGCCGCAAGCTGGACTGGCGGCAAGGCTCCGACCCCGCACGACCACCTGCGCCGGCCCGAGCCTCGTCATCGGTGCATTCACGGTTGCCAGCAACTGGCTCAGCCGGCGCCCGCACACCACGCTTTCGAGGTTCCGGCAAGGGATGTCTGCGCAGGTCGAGCTCGAGCAACCGCCGGTCCTCGATGCACGGAACGTCGGGCAGTGGATCTTCCTGCATGTCGCCATCTGAACGCGGAAGCGCTGTCGATGCGCTGACCTGGGTCAACGCATCGGCAGCTCACCATCGGCGACCTCAACGGGCGCTGGTCAAATCGTGCTGTCCACGCCATTCCAGTTGCAGCCACAGCTTGGCGCTGCCGCGACCGAAACCGTCGGCCTGATAGTTGCCCAGCTTGACCAGGCCACTGAGGCCGGTGGCCAGCGGAAACGCCAGCGAGGCGTCCCATTCGCTGCCGTAACGGCCGCCACGATCAGCCCGGTAGTCATGCCACACCACCGCCCAGGCCAGCTTGCTGGCGACACCGACACGACCAAAATTGCCGTTGACGCCAGCGTAGCGATCTTCCAGTCCACCAGCAGGAATCACGTTGAACTGATCGTTCCAGCCATTGAAGGCATGCAAGGTGGCCAGCGGCGTCTGCAGCGCATGCCGACCGTTGCCGCCCAGGTGTTCCCAACCGAGCTTGGCGGTGATGCCGGACTGCGTCCAGCCAGGCTCAAGCAGCCAGTAGCTGTGCGCGAAGTGCAGCGGGTTGTTGGCGTAGTCGTACTGGCGGGCACCCTCCACGGCCCAGCCCAGGCCATTGCCGTCGCGCAGGGCCTTGCCGTTCCAGCGCAGGCCGTAGGTGGCGCTGGAGGCGCTGGCCACGTCGCGGTCCTCGTGCAGATAGGCGTAGCCAGTCCATTGCTGGGCACCTCGTACCCATGCCGCATTGAACAGGTGCGTATTCAACTTGCGCTCGCGCGCCAGCGGATTCAGCGCATCACGCCCGGCCACCCGGTGCACCCGATCGAGCCAGTCATAACTCACCGTCAGCGTGGACAGCGGCTGCCATTGCAACTCGACGGCATCGAAGGTCTGCTCGTGCTGCCGCCAGCCGCTGTTGCCGACCCAGCGCTGGTTGTCGATCAGCAGCCGCTGACGACCTACCGTGGCGCCGAGCTGGCTGCCCTGCCAGCGCACCCAGTACTGGTTGAATTCGCCGCCCTTCGGATCGGTCACCACCGGATACTGGCTGCGCCCGTTCGCACCGCTGTTGTAGTGCTCACCGGCACTGGCCACGCCGGCGCCTTCGAGCAGGCCGCTCCAGCCATGACCGAACTCGGCATGCAGCCCCAGCCGCAGACGCAGCGTGTCCGCAGTCGCGTTGCGGCTGAAGGCGTCGTCGTCGACCTGCTCATGGCGAAGACGGGCATCCCATTCAAGCTGCAGCGATGGCGCGGCGGCGGTGGCTGCTGGCGCGATGCTGGCGGCATCTCCCGTGGCCCATGCCGGGGTTGCCAGGATGGCCAGCAGGCAGGCCATCGAAAGGCGGCTTCTCGTGTGCTTCATGTCGTTGCTCCCTTGTAGTCGGCCGCAGTCTCCGCGCGCAACCGCACACCCGTCCTGACTTCAGTCAAATCCCCGCGAATGACGCGAACACTGTGACAACGCGCCACGCCCCGGCGAAAACGACAACGCCGCCCGGTGGGCGGCGTTGCTTTCTTCAACCATCCATCTGGCCGTATGGACGGCCAGATGGTTTATACCTTGCCTCAGTGCTCCGCTGGCGCCGCTGCGGGTGCCGCCGCGCGTGCCTTGGCTACCTCGTCCTTGCTGATCTGACCACCCGGGTTGCCCCAGCTGTTCAGCACGTAGGTGAGGATGTTCGCCACTTCGTCGTCGTTGAGCTGGCTCATCGGCGGCATCAC